>CAYMRH010000105.1:2088-2518 GCA_964392785.1 uncultured Brevinematales bacterium | reverse complement strand
TTTTTTTCATCGGTTTTCTGATCGGCATTGTCTCGTTTCTGGTGAGCGACCGGCTGCTTCCGCCCACGTACCGGAAGGCCACGGAACTGCGCGAAGTGTACATTCAGAAGAAAAGGGACGTCGAAGAGGAAAAAGTACTGAAAAACGTCACCTATGTCGCTGAGACCGGCCGGCTGTATTATTTCCAGACTTTTTCGCGCAACCAGCAGACCGTCAAAAACGCCATCGTCCTGTGGTTCGATTCCCGCCAGCGTAGCACCCGCCAGAAAATGATCGCCGAACGCGGAACGTGGAAAGATAATCAGTGGGAATTCCAGAACGTGACCGAATACCAGATGGATTCCCAGGGCCGCATCATGGGCGAGCCCCAGCGCCACGTGCGCAAGGTTTATCCGGAAATCACGATCACCCCGCGCGACCTGGTCAATGC
>CAYMRH010000105.1:0-2078 GCA_964392785.1 uncultured Brevinematales bacterium | reverse complement strand
TGCCTCCAGCGAGGCCAATCTCCTGACTTACCGCGAGCTCAAGTCCATGATCCGGAAACTGCAGGACAACGACATCCGTGTCTCCGCCGAGAAGGTTGATCTTTACGCGCGCCTGGCCATGCCTTGGCAGGGTCTGGTGATGATGATGATCGCCGTCCCGCTCCTGGCCAAGACCTCCACCCGCAAAGTCATCGCACTGAACGTGCTCATCTGTGTGGGGCTGATCTTCGCCTATCACGTGACCGGTGCGGTGGGAATGGCCCTGGGCAAAGCCGGCAAACTCTTTCCCTTCCTGAGCGCCTGGGCCGGAAACATTATTTTTACGGCCACCGCCCTCGTGACTCTCGAACGCGCCAATTATTGATCAGATTTTCGTGCCGGAAGGAATCACCGCGCCCTTGGGAATGATCACAATGCCGTCGCGGATATAGTAATTGCCGTTGTCTTTTTCTCGTATCTTCTGGCTGTTGGTGATCGAGACCCGGTCGCCCACGCGCACATTCTTGTCCAGAATACAGTTCTCGATAAAACAGCCCCGGCCGATCCCCAGATCCTGCTCGTGATGCCCTTTTTCCATCTCGTAGAAATCATTGCCCATCAGGACACTGCGGTGCAGAACGGTCCCTTCATGGATGACGGACCTCAGACCGATCACGGAATTTTCGATATGCGCCCCGTCGATCATACAGCCTTCCGAAAAGAGCGTGTTTTCCAGCTCCGAGCGCCGGATTTTGGAAGGCGGCAGGAAGCGGGCGCGGGTGAAAATGCGGCTTTCGGGCTCGAGGAAATCAAAAGCCGGGCTGGGTTTGGTCAGCTCAATGCTGGCTTCGTAAAAAGTCTTGATGGTCCCGATGTCGCGCCAATAACCCGAAAAGACATAGCCGAAAGCCTTGTAGCGGCCGATCGCCTTCGGGATCACCTCCCGGCCGAAATCCGCTTCATGCCCGGAGAGGACTTCGATCAGAACGCTGGGCTTGAACACATAAACGCCCATCGAGGCCAGATAAAGATCCTTGGGCCCTTTCAGCTGAAACGTGTCGCGGATCTGCGGAGGAATCACAAACGGCTGGATCTTGTCGGCCTTGGACGGTTTCTCCCAGAAGGCCGTCATGCGCCCGTTGGGGCGGATCTGCATAATGCCGAACTGGTTGACATCCCGGCGGGAAACCGGGACGGTCGCGATTGTCACATCGGCGTCCTGCTCAGCGTGGAATTTCAGGATCTTGCGGTAGTCCATGCGGTAAAGATGGTCCCCGGAAAGGATCAGGACGGCATCCGACTCGTCCAGATGATAATGCGGGATGTGCTTGCGCACCGCGTCCGCCGTACCCTGGAACCAGTCCGCATTGCCGGGCGTCTGCTCGGCGGCCAGAAGTTCGATGCTCGTGCGGTTGAAATACTCGTAAGGATACGTGCGGTGGATATGGCGGTGAAGCGAAACGGAGTTGAACTGGGTCAGGACAAAGATCTGGCGCAGGCCGGAATTAATGGAATTGGAAATCGGGATATCGACCAGCCGATATTTCCCGCCGATCGGAACGGCCGGCTTGGACCGGTAACTGGTCAGGGGAAAAAGCCGTTTCCCCTGCCCGCCGCCTAAGATAAGGGTGATGACATTATTCGAAATGGGGGCCTCCTGAGGCATAAAATGTCCTATTCCCGTTCCGGGTGTTGGCGCGGCTGCTGCTGGTCGTGTTTCCAGAGAACGCTCCGGAACGTGTTGTTTTCATCCATCAGGACCTCGAGACGCTGGCGGATCCTGGCGAGGAACGACGCGTCCTGCGGATAGCGTTCCTTATTGACCAAAAGGTCCAGGCGCTCGATGTAACGGTTGATGACCCGCGAATTTTTGCGGATCTGGTCCCTGAGAATTCCGATTTCATAGAGATTCAGAGAAGGCGATTCATCGTCCAAAACCGGCCGCGGCCGCACCGGCAGTTCACAACCTAAATGAAAAATCATCTTGCATACCTCATTAAAATGGCGTCCAGATCGCGCATAAATTCCGTCTTAAAATAAACCCGGTCACAACCGGTGCGTTCCGCTTCCTGTTTGGTCTGGGCCTTCCCGCTGGAAAC
>CAYMRH010000104.1:0-2521 GCA_964392785.1 uncultured Brevinematales bacterium | reverse complement strand
GCCACGGACAGGTTCACGATCAGGTAGGCGACCACCGCCTTCTTCCACTCTTTTTTCCGGATGAAAAACAGCGCGATGTACAGGGCCACGGAAACGATGACCGCTATGGTCCAGAACTGTCCGCGATCCGGTTTGAACCCGAACAGGAGTTTGGACAGGTAAACCGCGTTGATTCCGAACGCGAAGAAGAAAAAGAGAGCGACGATCAGGATGAGCAGGAATGTCAGGCTGATGCCTTTGTTTCCGGACATGTATTTCCCCCGTTATTTTTCGTAGAGCACCATGTTGTCCACGTGCACCACGCAGTTGGCCCCGTAATCTCCGCCCAGGAGATTTTGCATCTCGCCGGTTTTTTTCCCGGCGATTTTTCCGATCTGCTCGGAAGAATAATTGGCCAGCCCGACGGCGATTTCCCGTCCGTCCGGACCCAAGATGGAAATCTTGTCCTGCGCCCGGAAGATTCCCGAGACCCTGACAATTCCGCTGGCCAGGAGGCTTTTATGGTTCGTCAGCGCGTGCGCGGCGCCGGCGTCAACCTGGATGGAACCGGCCGCGCGCTTTCCCGTGATCCACTTTTTCCGGGAATTCAGTTTTTTCTTTTCCGGCAGGAAGAGGGTGCCTTCGGACCGGTCGGCCAATATCCTGTGGAGGACGCGTTCGTGATTGCCGTTGGCGATGGCCGTGTAAATCGCGTTGACGGAGTTGGTCCGGACGGCCTGAAGTTTGGAGATCATGCCGCCTTTGGTGTATTTCTCCGTCTGCTTTTTCGCGTGGTGCTCGATGGCGCCGAGACGGCTGACCACGGGCAGCAGTTTTTCTCCCGGCTGCCCGTAGTGCTCGTAGAAACCGTCAATGTCCGTGAGCATGACGTAGAGATCGGCGTTCACCAGCTGGGACACGTACGCTCCCAGGCGGTCGTTGTCGCCCACCTTGATTTCGTCCACCGCCACGGAATCGTTTTCGTTGATGATCGGAACGATTCCCATATCCAGCATGGCGTTCAGGGTGTTGGAGGCGTTCTGATACGCCGTGCGGTTGTCCAGAACGGCGTAGGTCAGGAGAACCTGGCCGACACGGATTCCGTGGCGGGCGAATTCCTGCTGGAACAGTTTCATGAGTTCGAGCTGGCCCAAACCCGCTAGCGCCTGCTTCTGGGGCAGGGACAATTGATCCAGTTTCGCGGGGTCTCCGTACAGGGCCTGTACGCCCAGCCCGATGGCCCCGCTGGCGGTGACGATCAGGTCCAATCCCCCCGACTTGAGTTCAGCCATTTCGTCCACCAGACGGCGCAGATTGCCGGTTTTGACCGATTTCAGGTCCGTGATCTGCTTGGTGCCGAGCTTGACCACCATTCGTCGGATCTCGACGTTTGTTCCGTCGGGCAGATTCAGGGTCATGAGGTTTTCTCCCGTTCCCGTTTTTCGTGGGCGGCGACGGCCCGGACCAGCGCGGTTTTCAGTTCCGTCAGTCCTTCGCCGGTCAGGGCGGAAATCCAGCGGATTTTCCGGGCGGCGGTTCCGAAGGCTTTCCGGATTTTTGCCCGGCTTTTTGCGTCCGGCAGCAGGTCGGTTTTGTTCAGGGCCAGCAGGAAGTCGCGTTGCGAAAGTTTTCTTGAATAGCTTGTCAGTTCGTTTTTCAGAATCCGGAATTTCGACTTCGGGTCGTCGGAAGCGTCCAGGACGTAGAGAATCACGCTGGTCCGCTCGATGTGCTTGAGGAAATCTGTGCCCAAGCCCTTGCCTTTGTGTGCGCCTTCGATCAGTCCCGGAATGTCCGCGATGAAAACGGAACTGGCGGCGTCCGACAGCGTCAGGACCCCGATGTTGGGCTTGAGGGTCGTAAAGGGGTAATTGGCGATTTTGGGCCGGGCGTTCGTGATGCGGGATACGAGGGTGGATTTGCCCGCGTTGGGAAACCCCACCAGGCCGACATGGGCGATCATTTTCAGTTCCAGATGAAGCTTTTGTTCTTCTCCCGGCCTTCCTTTTTGGGCGTAAAAGGGGGACTGGTTGCGGGGGCTTTTAAAATGCACGTTTCCCTTTCCGCCGCGGCCGCCGCGCGCGGCCACGTAATCGGCGCTCTGACCGACAAGATCCTTCAAGGTGACACCGGTTCCGGCGTCCCGCACGATCGTCCCCTCCGGCACTTCTATGACAAAGGAGCGGCCTCTGCGCCCGAACATCTTGTTGCCCAGGCCTTTCCCGCCGTCTTCGGCCCGGAATTTCTGGTTGCCATGGATGTGGGAAAGGGTTCTCAGGTGGGGGTTGACCCGGATGACGATATCACCCCCGCCCCCTCCGTCCCCCCCGTCGGGACCCCCGTGTGGGACGTATTTTTCCCTCCGGAAGGTGGCGGCGCCGTCCCCCCCTTTTCCGGCCCGGATTTCGATATGAACCTCGTCCTTGAATATCATGGGCATATTGTAAAACAGAACCTCTATTTAGTAAATCACCGGGCTTTTTTGAATATGATTTTTCCATAAATTGACAACATTTCCAGGATCATGCTATACTCATTGTTG
>CAYMRH010000103.1:2186-2675 GCA_964392785.1 uncultured Brevinematales bacterium | reverse complement strand
GTTCCATCACGTCCAGCTTTGCCCTGAGAAGAGTGACCGAAAGTTCGGCCGGCTGTCCTTCGGGAGAAGAGTGTCCGCCGTCGGCGGGCGGCTCTTCCGGCAGGTATCGAGAAAGCGAGCGGATTGTCGAATTCAGGTATTCCCGGTCTTCGTCGCGCAGGGCCAGGCCATTCTCCGCGCGGAAAACCAGCTTCGAGACGCGGTCCAGGTCCAAACCTTCGATCGAAAACAGGTCACGGGCGGACACGGTGGTCTCCTCGTAGGCCGGGTAGGTCACGGGAGAGACGTCGTAAAGTTTGACTTCGAGCAGTTCCCGTGCATCGCGTTCGGCCTGTTTGCCGCCTTCAAGCGTCACCTTTTCCGTAAACCAGTTATCCTTTATGGTCCGGAAACCAAACGAGCACTGCGACACGTCGTTGCGCTTGATGCTCTCGATAAGGTCGTTGGCGTATGTCGTGTCCGGGGCGCTGGCGCGGAAAAAAAGCCCCT
>CAYMRH010000103.1:0-2176 GCA_964392785.1 uncultured Brevinematales bacterium | reverse complement strand
AGGGCCCGGATATCGTTTTCCATGATCGTTTTCGTGAACGAGCCCTTGCGGACGTATTCGGTGAAGATCCCGGCGATATCGGCCGGAACATCGAACACGGCCGCGTAACCCTCGATGAAACGCTGGCCGTCCTTCTCCGTGGTCCGGAATTCGGCCTGGACCGACTCGATGAAATGTCTTTGCCGTATCTGCGTTTTATTCTTCATGTTTATCTCCTCTACTTTTGATTCTGCTTGAGGTAGAGATAGTATTTCTCCAGTTCCGACGTGGGAACCATGTTCAGCGGCGACAAATATTCATCCCCGCCTTCGATCCTGTTGTGGTCCTCCAGCTCCCGGATATCGTTCACGGACAGCCAGCCCCACTGGCGCGCGATGGCGTAGGCCTCGTAACGCGTCTTGATGTCGCCCCGCAGAAGGCTTTCTACGAGAAACTTCGTGTAAAAACGCTTCCGCTCGGTCGGTGTGAGGAGTTTCCGATCGGCTTCCTGTTCGACGTTAGAGATCCAGGGCGCCATTGTGTACATGATGAACTCGAGCGACTGGTGTTCGATGTTGGAAAACGTGGCCTTGTCGAGGTTTTGAAGAAGGTGGAGAGGCACCCGGAAGATCCGGGCGATCTCCTCCAGCTGGAATTTCCGGCTCTGAAGGAACTGGGCGTCCTCCGGAGGAATCCCGAACTTCTCGAACTTCAGGCCTTCTTCCAGAATCATGACCAGCTGAGACTTGGAGAGCCCGGAATATTTTTCCGCGATGGATTCCTTGAGGTGTTTATACGCCGTGTCGGAAAGGGTTTTGTCAGTCGAAACCGTGCCGCCGAGGTTTGTCCCGTTGCCGAAAAACCGAGCGCCGAATTCTTCCTCGGCCAGACCCAGGCCAATCGCTTCCCGGGAATACCGGATGGGAGACAGGCCGATAATACCGTTCAGGGACAGCGGTTTAATGTGAAAAATCTGATGCTGTTTGAAATAGTGCGGTCCGTCGGTGTGGTTATACCGATAGGACAGTTCTCCTGAGGCGTCGCGGGACAGTGTCATCTGACTCGGCAGAAGCGGCCAGAGACCGATCGGATAGCCGCCGTTGTTGAACTCGATCTGGGCGTAAAAGTTGCCCCACGTTGATCCGTGGGTCCCGATCATCTGCTTGAACTGATAGGCTGATATTTCCGGGTTCGGCGCCGTTTTCAGGAGATCGTACAGAGGATGCGTACCGGCGCGCTGTTTCCCTCCCTCAGTCCTTTCGTATAAAAACCACGGAAAACAGGCCAGCGCCTCGCTGATGATGCGAACACAGGCAAAAACTGCCGTGGATTTCAGTGCCGTACTTTCGCTCACGGATACACCGGAGTTCGCCCGGTATCCGGCCAATGCGTTATAAAGCCAGTCTGCCGGGCTTTTCAGAGTGGAATCCGACCGTTTTTCAATACCCAGAACGCGCTTGAAAAATCCCATGATACATAAAACGCCACAAAAACACGGTTTCAATGATAAATTGAAAAATATTTTTAGGGTTTGATACGGTCGCCCTGGTCCATTTCCACAGACCGGATACCGCGCGACTCGTAAACCGACGATTTGTTCTGGTTTCTGAGCCAACCGTCGAGCGCCATGATGGTCGCCACCACCCCATCAATGCGGCCGCGGCTTTTCGCCTTCGATGGCTTGTAGTTCTCTGCGGCGTCCCGCTCCACGATCACGTTGTCGATCATCCAGCGCAGGACAGGGTTTCCGTCATGGCGCAGGCGGACGGACAGTATCAGCTTCTCCAATTCCTTGGACGGTCCGGACATGGACCGGAACCCCTGGCCGAAGGCCACCAGCTCCACGTTGTCTTTCTGAAGATCGTTCACCAGCGAGGTGGCGTTCCACCGGTCCACGTTGATCTGTCTGACATCGAATGCCTTCCGGAAATCCATGATCCAGGCCTTGACGCTGTCGTAATCGACCACGTTTCCGTCCGTGGCGGTGATCCAGCCCTGACGGGCCCAGAGATCGTAGGGAACGCGGTCCTCGCGGGACCGCTTCAGGATCGTATCTTTCGGGCACCAGAAATGGGCGAACACGTCGTAGGAGCCGTCATCGTCCATGAATATGGCCGCGAACGCAGTAAGGTCGGTCGTTGTGGACAGGTCCAGGGCGCAGTAACAGGGTTTGCCGTGGAAGTTCTTCAGGTCCAGG
>CAYMRH010000102.1:0-2720 GCA_964392785.1 uncultured Brevinematales bacterium | reverse complement strand
GTCCGGACCGGGGCTTCCAGTTCGGAATAATACATCCCGATCTTTTCCGGCCGGATCACGGGCACCGTGATCACCGGGTGATCGCTCTTCATGTTGTGGACGGTCTTGAGGATCTGGGCGAACTTGGTCCCGTCGATCCCCTTGTTGTACCCGTTCGCGAACCCTTTCCAGTAATAGGCGTCGATCCCGAAATTCTCCTGGAAGCAAGCGTTCTGCGCCTGGCCCATCTCCTCGGTGGTGTATGTCCCGAGGTTGATGATGTGCCAGGAAATGTCTATGTCCTGCGTGGCCTGCACCAGTTTGTCCAGGTGCATGTAATTCATGTTGGAAATGGTGGTCACGATCCCGATATGGGGCAGGACGGATTTCTGGAGTTTCTTTTCGTTCTTGATGGCCTTGATGCCTTCGATCACGCGGTCAAAGGATCCCTCCCCGCGGATTTTGTCGTTCACGTCCTTGAAACTGTCCAGAGAAATGAAGAAACTCGTCCACTGGTCCTCCACGATCCGCCGCGCGTTTTTGGCCAGCAGCAGGCCGTTGGTGTTGACGGTAAAAACAGGAATGCGCTTGGCCATATAGGACGCGAGGTCCATGAAATCCGGATACAGGAAAGGTTCCCCGCCCCACATGTAGAACACCTTCGCTTTCTTGCAGACCTCGTCCGTCAGTTCCATGTAACGTTCGATCGGGACCAGATTTTTGGCCTCGTCGATCGCCTTCTGGCCCTTGAGCGTTCCGGTCGCGCCGCGCTGGCCGCACATGACGCACCGCAGGTTGCACAGCGACGTAAGACGGAAGTATATCAGGGACAATTCTGAGGATTTGCCGTTCGCCTTGTTGTAGTCGATATTCTGGGCTTTCTGCATGGACATGTAGGCCTGCGTCATCTGCACGGCTTTGTCCGGGTTCTTGCGGAACAGCTTGGGAATGACAGAAAAATTGCTTTTCATAAAAAACCTCGTCAAACGGTCATATTATTTTCGGCACGGAACCGGGAATTATTGATCAGAGCCGCGGAACCCGCCGTCCCGTTCAGGGCCCGCTATCCGAACCCAAACGGTAGTTTTCCAGAGATTCGACCACGGCCAGTTCTCCCAGCACCTGACCTGTCCGCGCGTCCAGCAGGACGGCGGTGATCCGATTGGAATACCGGCCTTCCCGAACCCGTCCCGCGATCACGGCTTCCGCGCCCCACTCCCGCGCGATATCCCGCGCGCGCTCCGGAGAAACCGACCCACCGGACCCGGATAAAACGGAATCGAGTGTGTTGTCCGGTTTTCTGACAACCTTCAGCCGGCCGTTATCCCTGAGGCGGTAGATCAACCGTTCCGTAAGGAGGTTCGCATAACGCAGTTCCCGGCCGTCCTCCGCCGTGAAACGCATCACGGCCACGGACGCGAACGAACCGCCGGAAGATTTCTCAAGGACAAACCGCGCGATGGCCGCCGCGGCGTCGTCCGTGACCACGGCATGATCCGGTTCGGGCTTTTTGACTGTCTGGCAGGAAATCACTGACAGAAAAGCCGCCGATAAAACGGCCTGGGTCAGAAAACGGAACAAAGATAAAAAAAGAGAAGCGGTCATGCAAACCCTCAATAATTTAGATGATTTTCCGTTTCCTGTCAATCGGCGTTGACGAAACCTCCGCCAGATTGTAAACTGGGTCTCACCGGAGGGACGTTATGGACCAGAAAAAAATCCTCATGCCGATCATGGAAGCCGGGGCCGGCCACAAGGCGCCCGCGGCCGCGGTGAAAGATTCACTGGAATCACTCTACCCCGGGCGTTTCCGGATCGAGATCGTTGATTTCGTGAAGGAGTGCGGGGCTGTCAAAGAGGACCGGATGGTCAAGGACCAGTGGAATTCCATCCTGGCCCGGCCGTGGATCGGCAAGATCGGGTACCGGCTGCTGGAACTCCTCCGCATCTATCCTCACCGCTACGTCAATCTCTTCCTGCCGGACTTCAGGACCAAAAGCCGGGAATACCTGAAAAATTACCGGCCCGACATCGTGTTCGCCCCCCACTTTTTCTGCGCGGCCGCGGTGGCCATGGCCCGGGACGACCTGGGCCTGCCGTTCAAGGTGATCGGTTACGACACGGACCCCTTTGACGGATACACCTGGTGGTCCGTTCCCATGGCGGACTGGATGGTGGTCGCGTCCCGGGAAGCGCGGGACAAACTGGCCCGGCGCGCCATGCCCGCGGATAAAATCAGAATCATCCCCTTTCCCGTAAACAACAAATTCTTCCGGATCACGCGCAGCCGGGAGGAGATAGGACGGGAATACGGAGTGGACCCGTCCCTGAAAACCATCCTGTCCAGCGCCGGAGCCATGGGCATAGGGAAAAACACGGAATTTGTAAGGGAAATCGTGAAACGGAACATTCCCTTCAACGTCATCCTGGTCTGCGGGAAAAACGAAGCCGTAAAAAAGGAAATGGACGAATTCAAAAAAGCGACGCCGTCCCGGGCCAACCTGATCCCGGTCGGGTTCGCCTCCAACATGAACGAACTCCACCTGGCCTGCGACCTGACCATGGGCAAAGCCGGCGCGTCGGCCACCTTCGAGACTCTGCTGATGAAAAAACCCGTGATCTTCACGGACTGGGCGGGTTACAACGAAAAGCCCAACCTGGATTTCTGCGTGAAGCGCCGGCTGGGTTGGCACGCGAAAAACCTGCGCGACTTCCTGGACATCGCGGAAAAGATCCTGACA
>CAYMRH010000101.1:0-2743 GCA_964392785.1 uncultured Brevinematales bacterium | reverse complement strand
TTTCAGGTTTAATTGAGAAAAACCGATCCATCCCCTACAATGGCTGTTGTATCCGCGGGGGTCCATATGTTCCGGTTCTGCCTTGTTGCCATACTGGCTTTTGTCCCCTGGACGGTTTTCCCGCGGGCCGGCGTTTACGTTCTGGCCTATCATTCCTTTCGCGGCATCGCGGCCGATTCCGACATCCGGCCTGAAGTTTTCGAATCGCAGATCCGGAAAATCCGGGACCTGGGTTACCGTTTCGTGTCCTGGGAGGATATTGTGTCCAACCGGATCACGGGAACGACGAACGTGCTGGTTACGATAGACGACGGGAACATCTCTCTCCGTCAGGTCTTCGATTCCGTGCTGGTGGCGAACGGCGTCAAACCCGTGCTGTTCATTTATCCCGCGATCACCGGCCGCGTCCGGTTCTCGGTGACTTTCGCCGATCTCAAGTATTATATCAGCCGCGGCGCGACCGTGGGCGCCCACGGTTACAACCACCTGTTCGTGAACGAGAATCTGTATAGGAGCGATCCCGCGGCCTTTCGCAGGGAGATTCACCTGTCCAGGAAAGTCCTGGAAAAGAAACTGGAGACGCCGGTCCAAATATTCTGCTATCCGTTCGGAGTGCATTCTCCCCGGGCGCTCGCAGAGCTGAAAACGGCCGGTTACCATTACGCGTTCACGCTCGTCGGGAACAGGCTCGCGTGGCCGATTGCGTCAGATCAGGACCCGCTTCTTTTGCCGCGCTTCTACGTGACAAAGAGCTCCTGGTCCTGGATATTCCGGACGCTGAAGCGGAACGCCACGGACAATTCTGCGCTCCGGAAGAAGACGGGTCATGCGGCCGGTTAGATTTTCCGTCTGCCAGGGCAACTTCACGGTC
This sequence comes from uncultured Brevinematales bacterium, assembly GCA_964392785.1. Taxonomy (GTDB): domain Bacteria; phylum Spirochaetota; class Brevinematia; order Brevinematales; family JAOACQ01; genus CAYMRH01. Next base: position 1,872 of record CAYMRH010000101.1, on the reverse strand, counting down.
GGAGATTTTGCCGCCAACGTGAACAGGGTCAAGACGGGCATCGAGATCGCGCACGGAGAGATGTCCGACGCGGTCGTGTTCCCCGAACTGGCCGTAACGGGTTACCCGCCCGAAGACCTGGTGTTCAAACCCCAGTTTATCCAATCCAACATGGACGCCGTGAAGGACATTGCGGAATTCACGCGCGGCAAGTCGCCGCTGGTCATTGTCGGGTTTGTTCACCGGGAGGACGACCAGCTGTTCAATTCCGCCGCGGTGATCCATAACGGCCGGATCGCGGACGTGAACCACAAGATCTTCCTTCCCAACTACGGCGTGTTCGACGAGCGGCGGTATTTTTCCAACGGCAATTCCGTGCCCGTCTATCATTTCCGCGGCGTCAAGATCGGAGTGACCATCTGCGAGGACATCTGGTATCCCGTCGGTCCGCTCCATTACCAGACGCTTGCAGGCAACGCGGAAGCGGTGGTCAATATCAGCGCGTCGCCGTTCCACGCGGGCAAGCCGGGTTACCGGGAGCAGATGTTTTCCACGCGGGCGGGGGACGAATCCGTCTTTCTCGTGAACTGCAATCTGACGGGCGGGCAGGACGAACTGGTCTTTGACGGCTCCTCCGCCGTGTTCGACGAAAACGGCGGCCTGGTGGCGCGGCTGAAAAGTTTTGAGGAAGATTTTCTGACGGTGGAGTCGGACATGGACGGGGTGATCAGGAAACGCCTGAAGGACATCCGCCGCCGCCAGGAACGGGAACTTTTGGAGGAGAATCCGTCCATGGCGCCGGACAGCGTCCCGTTTTCGGTCCGCAGCGTGGTTCTGCCGGACGACCAGCCGGAAAGAAAACGCCTGGTTCCGGTCGCCAAACCGAGGATCGAGCCGATGCTGGGGGAGATCCAATCCGTTTATCACGCGCTCGTCCTCGGGACCAGGGATTACGTGGATAAAAACGGTTTCCAGGACACGCTGGTGGCCGTGTCCGGCGGTGTGGATTCCGCCCTGGTGGCCGCCATTGCCGTGGACGCGCTGGGAAAGGACCGCGTGAAAGGTCTTTATATGCCGTCCCGTTATTCCGCGGATATCAGCGGGGAGGACGCCCGGCGTCTGGCAAAAAATCTTGGCATTCCGCTTTATGAAATCCCGATCCAGGGGCTCTACCAGAATTATCTGGACGAATTGAAGCCGATTTTCCGGGACAGGCCCTTCTCCACGGCGGAGGAAAATCTCCAGTCCCGTGTCCGGGGTAACCTGGTCATGGCGCTTTCCAACAAGTTCGGCTGGCTGGTTCTCACTACCGGCAATAAAAGCGAATTCAGCGCGGGATACGCCACGCTCTACGGGGACATGGCCGGCGGGTTTGCCGTGATCAAGGACGTCCTCAAGACGACGGTTTATCAATTGGTGGAGTACCGGAACGCCCTGGGGGAGGTCATCCCCCGCCGGATTATTGAACGGCCTCCTTCGGCGGAACTGCGGCCCAACCAGAAGGATTCCGACAACCTGCCGGAATACGCCACCCTGGACGCGATCATCCGTTCCTATGTGGAAGAAGACAGGCCTTTCGCCGAAATTGTGGCCGAACAGAACGGGGACGAGGAACTGGTCCGGAAGGTGGTCCGGATGATCGACGCGAGCGAATACAAGCGCCGCCAGGCGCCTCCCGGTGTGAAAATTACCCAGCGCGCCTTCGGCCGCGACCGCAGGATGCCCGTCACCAACCGCTACCGCGTCTGACATTTTTCTCTTCCATTTATTTTCGCTTTCACGGCTGTTCAAGGGTCAGATGTCCTTGATTCCTTTCTAAGCGGTCTGATAACGCTTTTCCCCCAAAAAGGAGAAGAGGCGCCCCTAACGGGGGCGCCCCTTTCCTGCTACGAG
>CAYMRH010000100.1:0-3028 GCA_964392785.1 uncultured Brevinematales bacterium | reverse complement strand
TTTTGTTCATGGGACGCACCTCCTGTTTCGGCCGGGACCTTACTCTCCGGTCATTCCGACACTATTATATTCGCTTTCGCGATCTTAATCAACATCGGCGCGGACGAGAAGCCCCCCACAGGTAACCGGTTTCATCCGTGTCCGGCAACGTTCCGGAGCGGTTTTTTACATATCCCGCGGCAACCGTTATAATAAACCGATCAAAAAACGGCGGATTATTATGGAAAATCACGGTCACTTGCATACGGTGGACGAAGCCGTCCAAAAAATCCGGAACGGCGAAATGATCATTGTCGTGGACGACGAGGACCGGGAAAACGAAGGGGACCTGGTCATGAGCGCCCAGCTCGCCACACCCGAGAAAATCAACTTCATGATTACCGAAGCCCGGGGTCTGCTCTGCGCGCCGCTCCCGCCCGAAAAGACCGAAGCCCTGGACCTGCCGATCATGACCGACAACGCGGACGAAAAGTGGGGGACAGCTTTTACCGTATCCGTAGACGCGCGCGAGGCCTCGACCGGCATCTCGGCCCCGGAACGGGCTTTGACGCTGAACCGACTGGCGGCTCCCGACGCCCGCAAAGAGGACTTTGTCCGTCCCGGACATATCTTCCCGCTGAAAGCGAGGGTGGGCGGCGTTTTAAAACGCGCCGGACACACGGAAACCGCCGTGGACCTGATGCGCCTGGCGGGGCTTTCTCCCGTGGGCGTGATCTGCGAGATCTTGAATCCCGACGGCAGCATGGCGCGGCTTCCCCAGCTTCAGGAATTCGCCAAAAAACACCGACTGACCATCATCAGCGTCGCGCAGCTGATCGAATACCGCCGGACGCAGGAACGCCATGTCTGGCGGGAATCCACCGCCCGGCTCCCCACGCAATACGGAGATTTCCAGATCATCGTTTACCAGTCCGACATAGACCCCAAGGAGCACGTTGCGCTCGTCAAGGGCGACCCGGCGCAGTCCCCCAAGCCGCCCCTGGTGCGCGTCCATTCGGAATGCTTTACCGGAGACATCCTGGGCAGTCTGCGTTGCGATTGCGGGGACCAGCTGCATCAGGCCCTCCGCATGATCGAACAGGAGGGTCAGGGCGTTCTGCTGTACATGCGCCAGGAGGGCCGCGGGATCGGGCTCGCGAACAAGATCAAGGCATACGCCCTGCAGGACAACCAGGGCCTGGACACGGTGGAAGCCAATCTGCGGCTGGGATTCAAACCGGACCTTCGGGATTACGGCATCGGCGCGCAGATTCTAAAAGACCTGGGGCTGGGCCGGATCCGTCTCCTGACCAACAACCCCACCAAGATCGTGGGACTGGAGGGTTACGGGATCGAGATCTCTGACCGCGTACCGATCATCGCGGAAACCAACGCCGTGAACCGGGATTACATGATGACCAAAAAGAACAAGATGGGACACCTTCTGGAATCCATCCGCGATACGGAACCGAAGTGAGCGTCAGACTTTATCGGTAAACTTCCGGGTGCATTCCGAAACTTTTCCATGGATGTACGAGGCGATCTTTCTCATGTCGGCCGGTTCCACGTTCTCGAACTTGAATCCCGCAATATTGTCCCGGCGCCCCATGAGGCGCGAAACCGTCTTGATCTGCATGCCTTTCATGACGATCACGACCGGATCGTAAACGGTTTTCAGTTTCAGCGCCCCGGCTTCCCGGAGATCATCCAGGCGGATCGCCACACCGCCGGCGCTGATGTCCAAAACGCTGCCCTGGATGAAGCGGTGCCGGTCTCCGGACAGGTCCCGGATCAGAACGGCCGCTTTCACGTTTTCCACGTCCCGGGGCTGGACACGGACGTGCGCCCTCCGTTCCGTCGTACGGATGTTGTTCCGGAGGATCGTCTTCACAAATTCCTCGGCGATATTGGCCACGTTTTCCGAATAAGCGATCACGGACGTGATCCCGGCAGGCCCGAGGGCCTTCAGGTCCCCCGGCTTCAAGTTCTGGTGGGCCAGAAGAAAAATGTGCACGGCCGGTCTCGTTTCCCGCACGTTCTGAAGGTAGGGCGCCTCCACGCTTTCTGACATCAGGATCTGGACGGATTCGTCCTTTTTCAGGAGAGCCAGAACCTCATCCGGAGTGGCCGCCTCGACCGTCTCGATCCCCATGGGAATCAATTCAATGCCCAACTCCTCCGCGAAAGCGTGGGAATAGGTATGGACGATCGATTTCATCAAAAGGCCCCTTTTCTTTCATTTTTCAGGGCAAAATTCCGAAATAAATATATTGCGCGCGGTCTGAAAACGCAAGTTCCCATCCGCGGAAAGCCCCCATTGCGGTCTGGCCCGGTCAGGCACCCGCGTTCCGTCCGCGAACAGTCAGGGCAAGCGTTATGACCGTCCTGCCCGGTCTATTGACTCGAAGAAAAGGCCGTAATAGAATATGTTCAGGGAGGCCACGGATGAAGGCAATTCTTGCCGTCTTTCTTATCACGGGATCGGCCCTTTCGGCTTACGCGACCGGGATCGGTTTTCCGGATTTCAACATGTACACGGAGATGGGATCCAACGGAACCCTGTCCAGTTCCTACAAGATCGACATGAATTTTGACACGGGTTTAAAGTACGGCGTTCAGGTCGGACTGGGACTCAAAAACTACGCGATCACCTCGCTGTCGTCCAACCTAGTCATGCTGGATTCCCTGCGCCTGACGGTCAAACCGTACAACCTGTTCAATTTCGGCTATTTTCTGGGCAAAAACATGACGCTGGGCGACACAAAGATCGGCTACCGGGGTTTCCAGTACCACCAGAGACCCGGCCTGGAATACATCGGTTTCAAGGACATACGCGGAATGGGAATCGATCTTTCCATGGACCTCTTCGACAACGTCTTCCAGCCCCACGTGATGATTTACCAGCCCGATTACGCCGGCACCGTTTACCTGGACACCGTGTATTTCGTGCGTATGGACAATTATGAAATCCAGGTCTTTTTCGGCATCAACGACCTGAACCTGGTCAACGCGATGGCCAGCAACACGCTCGCCAAGCATTTCGGAGTAT
>CAYMRH010000099.1:0-3193 GCA_964392785.1 uncultured Brevinematales bacterium | reverse complement strand
TGACAATCGTGTCCGAGAAGACCACACCGCCCTTCAGGAGGTTCAGATGCCCGTAGTATTCCAGGCCGTTCACGGTAAAATACTTCCAGTCCAGACCCGTGATCGTGAACTGCTCGACGGGGAAAATGCCCTGATAGGACAGGTTGTGGATGGAAAACACGCACTTGGTGTTTTTGTAGAACGAGTCCAGCTTGTACAGGGTTTTCAGGTAAACCGGGACAAGCCCTGTCTGCCAGTCGTTGGCCTGGATGACGTCCGGTTTGAAATCGAAAACCTTTCCGGCTTCCAGAACGGCCTTGCAGAAAAACGTGAACCGCTCCAGGCTGTCGATATAATCGGTTTTGGTTTTCGCGTCCACGTAAATGCCCGCGCGTTTGTAATAATCCGGCTGATCCACCAGAAAGTAGGATACGCCGTCGTAACGAACTTCCTCGACCCGGCCCCTGATTTCCCCGATCTCGAGGGAAACGGAGATCTCCTGCGAGCGGAGAACCTTGAGGTTGTTTTTTTCGATGAATTCGTACACGGGAGTGTACTTGGGGATCACGACGCTGACTTCCAGCCCGCTTTTATGAATTTCCTTGCCGAGAGCGCCCACAACGTCGGCCAAGCCGCCGACCTTCGCAAAGGGGACTGCCTCGCTGGAAACCAGCATGACTTTCATTCTGTCCTTGGGCATGAAAGAACCCCCTGCCTTATCAGAGGTTATATTATTATCGTTTGGGTTTTAAAAGTCAAGATTTTCCTTTTGATATCAGGCAATCCGGTGTTCCGAAACGGGAACACCCTTGTCAATTCCTAGTAAAATAAGATACAATTTATCCGGAGGGGACAGACCCGATGAAGTATATCGTGTTCAGCGACATCCACTCCAACCTGGAGGCCTTGACCGCTTTCCTCGAAATTGCTGACAGCACGGAATATGCCCGTCATATCCGGGTCTGCCTGGGTGATACCGTGGGTTACGCCGCCGACCCGGAGGCCTGCGTTGACCTGGTCCGTCAAAACTGCCCTTACGGCATAGCCGGCAATCACGAGCGGATGCTCCTGTATCCGGAGCTTCGCGGTTCAGCCAACCTGTACGCATTCAAAGCCATTGAATGGTCGCAGGACCGCGTAACGGCCGCCCAGAAGAACTGGCTGCTCAATCTGCCCCTCACCCAGGTCGTTGGCAACCGGTTTTTGATCGTCCACGGCTCTCCCAACGACCCGGACGAATACATCACGCGCCACCGGCAGGCCGTCTCGTCCATTGAGACCCTGAAAAAGATGAAACTCAAGATCAGTTTCTTCGGCCATACCCACCTGCCGGGCATTCTGGACGAAAACGGCATGAACTACTATTCGGCCGGGATGCCGTTCTCCCTTTCCCCGGGCCAGTATTACCTGATCAATCCGGGAAGCGTGGGCCAGCCCCGGGACGGAGACCCCCGCGGCTCCTTCTGCGAATGGGACGAGGAAACCAACACCGTGGTATTCCGCCGTTTTGAGTACGACAAAGCCCGGGCGGCGGCCAAGATCGAGGAACGGGGACTCCCGAAGGAACTGGGCGAACGGCTTTTTCTGGGGCGATGAGAAGCCGGCGTCATCTCTGGATTTTTGGCAAGGGATCCTCTAGAATATCAGCCGGAGAGGAAATCGTTTGAAGAAATTCGCTTTCAAGCTTCAAAAGCTCCTGGAGATCCGGCAGAAAAAGGAAGATCAGGAGAAACTGGAACTGGCCAAGGCCAGTTCCGCCTACCAGGCCATCCTGCAGAAGAAAGACAAGATGCTGGCCAATGTCCGGGACTTGAGGCGCGACCTGAAACAGGACGACGGACGGATCGATCTGTCCCGGCTCCGGGCTTATGACAAACTGACCAAGGACACGGATCTGGCCGTGAAAAAGCTGGAACCGCTGATCGAGGAAAAAAGAAAAATCATGCAGCAGCACGTGGAGAAATATACCGCCCTCCAGCGCGACCGGAAAGCCGTGGAAATCCTGAAGGACAAGGCCTACAGCCGTTATCAGGAGGAGGCCAACCGGGAAGAGCAGAAGGAGCTGGACGAGATCGCCAAGAACATCCACCTCAGGAATAAAGGGTCCCGGCGAAATCCCGATAATCAATAGGGAGAGGGGAAACATGATCGAGGGCATTTCAGGCATATTTGGCCGCATATCCGAAATCCGCAACCAGATCGGGAACCGGATCGAACAGATCAACAGCCTGGGCAAGCGCAATCCCGTTGAAAGCATCCAGCCCAAAAACTCCCCGGCTGCAAACGAACCTTCCAAAACCGGCGAAACGCCCTTCAGCGAAATCCTGAAGCAGGTCCTGGAAGACAACGGCGCCCTGCCGGGCCAGCCCGACGGTGCCAACGGCGCGGAATTCTCCCGGTTGAACCGGATCGTGGGCACTTCCGGGGATTCCCGCGAACTCCTCCAGCTCCTTTACAAAAACCTGAGAAACGAGGCCAAAACCGCGGATGTGGGTTCCGTAATCGAGGAAGCCGGCCGGACCTACTCCCTGGACCAGTCCCTGATCAAAGCCGTGATCCAGCAGGAGTCCGAATTCAACAAAAACGCCGTTTCCCCCAAGGGCGCCATAGGCCTGATGCAGCTCATGCCCGAAACGGCCAAGGATCTGGGAGTAAAAAACCCCTTTGACGTGCGTGAAAACGTTCTGGGCGGCAGCCGCTACCTCAAGGCCATGCTGAACAAATACGACAACAACCTGACACTGGCGCTGGCGGCCTACAACGCCGGCCCGCAGGCGGTGGAACGATACGGGAACCAGGTGCCCCCGTTCGCCGAAACCCAGAACTACGTAAAAGCCGTTCAAAAACTCTATAAAGATTTTAAAAATCTGGAAGAGTAGTCTATAATAATGACGATAGCGGGAGCGTTATGAGCCGAACACGCCGGATGATGATCCTCCTTTTCATCAACCTGGGTCTTGCCTTTCTGTCACTTTATATCCTGGACATGCTCCAGATCATCGACTACAAGCAGATTTTAAACCGTATCCCGCTGATCCGCGAGGCCTACTCCGTCAAGATCGAGGAGCCCTACCTTCTGGAAAAAGCGGAGCTGGAAAAGAAATGGCAGATCCTGGACGAAAAGATCCGCAATTACGAACAGGACAAGAAAAAACTGGAATCCCTGGAGCGCAACATCGCCATTGAACGGGAAAACGTGGAAAAGGAAAAACAG
>CAYMRH010000098.1:0-3324 GCA_964392785.1 uncultured Brevinematales bacterium | reverse complement strand
CTGTACGAGAAAATCCGGGATGACGGACGAGTGACCAACATGGCGGTGATGGTCGTGAGCGGTCTGAATCCGCAGGGAAAACGGGAGATTTTGGCCGTGGAGCCCATGCTGGAGGAGTCGGAAGGGACCTACCGGTATCTGTTTGACCGGCTGAAGGAACGGGGTGTGAAAAAAGTCCTGTTCTGCGTTTCGGACGCGCACAAGGGGCTGACCGCGGCCATCCGGAAGAGCTGGGTGGGTTGCCAGTGGCAGAGGTGTAAAGTCCACCTGATGAGGAACGTCCTGGCGCATATCCCGGGGAAAGAAAAAGCGCGTGCGGCGGCCAGACTCAAGCAGGTGTGGGTTCAGCCGGACCGTTTGACGGCCCAGAAGATGGCCGAGATGTTCATAAAGGAGTACGAGGAGCAGTATCCCAAGGCCGTGGAGGTCCTGGAGAACGGGCTGGAGGACAGTTTTCAGTTTTACTCGTTGAAGGAACTGGATGGCAGAAAGATCAGTTCGACGAATCATCTGGAGAGGCTGAACAAGGAGATTCGAAGGCGGTCGCGGGTGGTCGGGATCTTTCCCAATATCGGTTCTTATGTCCGGTTGATCAGTTGTTACCTGATGGAATACGAGGAGGACTGGCAGACCGGGAAAGCCTACATCGGGCCGGACCATTTACAGGAATATATGCTCCGTCAGAGAAAGATCGCCTGACGGTTCAAGTTCGATGGCCAAATTGCGAACAAAACTGGACGTGACCGTACATTCGGGATCCGCAAGCTGTGGTAGTTGAAACGTGCCGTGTCAGTTTCCCCCGCGTGCTTCGCTCTTGATTTGCGCTTCAGGGAAGAAATGCGGCTCTTCTAAGAAGGTCAGGGAGGACCTTCGATGAGGGGATATGAGCAGGATGCGAAATATCCCCGATTCTCACCCCAGGCGTTTCTTCCCGACGCTTTATCCCTTGAGAGAGCGGCGCGAATAGGGATTGAAAAGGGCGGAGCCCTTTTCGCCTGTCCGGCGAGGACGCACAAGAGCCTGTCCCGAGTCTGATCCCCAAACGGCCCGGCGGCGACGTGTTGGGGCAAAACCACAGCCCCTTTGTGACTTTGTGTTTGAAATCAAACCGAATGAAAATTAACAGGGAGCAAAACATGAGCAAGGAAACAGCGTTGGCCGTATTTGAGGATTACAAAATCCGCAGGGTGTTCGACGAAAAAGATGAAAAATGGTATTTTTCAGTCGTTGATATCATGGCGGCATTATTGCAGCAACGGGAATTTAAAACCGCCAGAAAATACTGGAATAAGCTGAAGGAACGGCTCGGCAAAGAAGGCAGTCAGTCGGTGACAAATTGTCACCAACTGAAACTTCCCGCTGCTGACGGGAAAAGTTACCTGACAGACGTGGCCGATGCGGAAACGCTTTTACGGCTGATCCAGTCCGTACCGAGTCCGAAAGCCGAACCCATCAAGCTCTGGCTGGCCAAAGTCGGTTATGAACGGCTCCAGGACATGGATGATCCTTCCCGGTCCCTGGACCGCGCCAGGGAGTTCTGGCAGAAGAAGGGAAGAAGCGAAAAATGGATCCAGCAGAGGATGATGGGCCAGGAAACGCGGAACAAGCTGACGGATTACTGGAAAGATCACGACGTGCGGGGCGATGAAGAGTACGCGTTCCTGACCAACCTGATTCATCAGGAATGGAGCGGAGTATCCGTAAAAAAGCATAAGAACATGAAAGGCCTGAAAACACAGAACCTGCGGGACCACATGAGCGAAGCGGAACTGATTTTTACCGCGCTGGCGGAACTGTCCACGCGCCAGATCGCCGAAAGCGTAAACGCCACGGGCGTGCCGGAAAATTCCGAAGCCGGTCAGAAGGGCGGGAGGATAGCCCGCAAAGCCCGGCTGGAGCTGGAACGGAAAACGGGAAAAAAAGTTGTGACGGGGGAGAACTTCCTGCCGCCTTCGCAAAAAAGTAAGAATCTGCCCGGAAGCAGGGCCGGGAAACGCGAATCAAAATGACCGGGGGGCGGCATCCTGAGGGTTGATGACAGGACTGCCGGGTCTTCCCTGATCGCTTTTTCCCGTTCCCTGCCCTTCAAATCATCAATTTTCATATATATCCGGCTGTCCCATGCCAGGTAGGCGATGTGCCGTAACCGGGCCTTTATCAGCGCCAGGGCCAGTTTCCCAGTCCGGAAGGCAATTTGCCGTTCAGAAGGGGAAAAACGGCCTTCAGGGAGAGAATATCGGGCTCCAAAGGGAGGACGTTGCCCTTCGGAAGGAGGACAACGCCCTTCCGAACACCGTCATTGCCCAAAATATGGGCAACGACGGCCTTCCGAACGAGGATGACGGCCTTCGGAACACCGACATCGGGGTTCAGAAGGAGGATGTCCTCCCTTTTCAGGGGAACAGCGGTGTTCTGATGGGGAATGTCCTCGCTTTTTAGGGGAATAGTGGGTTCCTGAAGGGGAATTGAGGTCTGGCCACGGAGACGCAGAGGGCACAGAGAGTTGCCAGGAGGTTTAGGCGCTGAGCTTGCCCTGAGACCGTTCCCCGAGCGTTTGCGTAGCAAATGGTCGAGGGGCGGTCGAGGGTCGGGGACCGGCCTCGTTCCATCGTTCCTCTCCTCCGCTCACATTGCTCTCCTCGGCCACTCGCCCTTTAGGGCTCGCGCTCGGAGAGCGGGTTGAAATAACCTATTCGTTCCTTCGTTCCCCTCCCGCCGTTTTGACAGATACTGGAGCGTGTTGAGGGCTGAATGGTATCTGGCACGCGTTTTCCCCGATGGATTATGGTATCCATAAAAGCCGATTTTCCGACAGGATGTCTTGGCCTCGCTCATGCCATCCATGGCCGCTCGGCTCGTCTCGCGCTTGGTTGGTGTCCTTCGGCTCTGGCTCAGGAACCAAGCGAGGCCGAACCACGGATAGCGGGATTTAAAAACCTATTCGCTACCCCGTTCTCCGTTCCTTCATCCCACCGTTCCCCGCCGTTTCGCCCCTCGTCGGAGTTTACACTGAGTTTACCGAAGTGCTCGGGGTGACCAAGCTCGTGCCCCGACGTCAGAGGCGCTTGGAGCGCCGGCCGGCCGAACTTGTTGCTCTTACTCATGAGGAAGACGGAAATTGACCGGGAACCAGTCTACGGACCTGGTCGGTCAAATTTCCGGCTTCCGATTCTGCGCTTCCGAAGCCAGGATGGCGACCGGAGCAGGATGCGGAGGGTCTGGCGAGCACAGGATGTGCGGAAGCCAGCGTTTGAGGCCGGCCTCGCTTAAGACATCCTGTCCGCTCGGCACGTCAGGCGTCCTGCCTTCCGGCTGACGGAGGCC
>CAYMRH010000097.1:0-3426 GCA_964392785.1 uncultured Brevinematales bacterium | reverse complement strand
GAATACACCCGGAACATAGAGGCCCTGAATCTGGAATCCGGCGCGGACCAGGCGGCCCGTTTTGTCGCGGCGGAACTCGGGGTGAGCTGAAAAGAGATTTGCGAAGGGCTACTGTTTTTCCGCCCGGTCCCTGCACAGGTCGTCCACCGACTGATACAGGACAAAATTCTCCATGCGGGACTCGAAATAGTATCCGATCAGGCTGGCCAGCTCCAGGTCCGCCTTGGCAAAAACGCCGCCGTCCCCCGTTTTTTCAGAAAGGTTCAGAACGCCCACTTTCTCGTCCCCGAAAATTTTGAGCGGAATCACGATCAGCGAACGGGTGGAATACTGCGGTTTGTTCTTGCGGGCGATCTCGGGATGGGACTCGATGTTCGTGGCGAAAAGCCGCTTGCCCTGCTGGAAAACGTACCAGGAAATCCCCTCTTCGGCTTCAATGGGCCCCCGGCCGGCGGGGTCCTGGGGGAACGACCCCAGCGTCTTGACGGAATACAGTTTCTTGTTATCCCGCCCGTACAGGAAAAGCGATACGCGTCTGGCGCCGGTCAGTTCCGAGGCGGTCTCAACGGTCTGGGAGAACAGTTCCCCGACGGTCTTGACCCAGAGCAGTTTCAGGGCGGGTTCCATTTTGCGGATGGCTTTTTCCTCGGGGCTTGCGTCGGAATGGCCTTTGGCCGGTTCCGGCGCGCCCGCAGGCCGGTGCAGGCTCTTTTTCAGGTCCTCGATCCGGTCCAGGATTCTGGCAGCATCCTCCCCGCCGGGCGCGGACGATTCGTCCCGGGGGCTTTTTCTGTCCATGATCGCGTTAAGATAATACACGATGGTGATGGAGGCGATCAGAAACAGGGCGAACAGAAGGACCTTGATGTTGAATACCGAGTATCTCAGGCTGACCGTGTCGGCCGGAAGGCCCTGGAAATCCTGGTTGAGCATATACGCCCAGACCGCCACCACGCCCGCCACGGCCACGATCAGGGCCCCGTTCAGGATTCTGCGGATCATGGTTCTTCGAACCGGGGTTCCGCGAACCGGGGTTCCGCGAACCGGGATTTCGCCAACAGGGGTTTCGCGAGCCGGATTTCCATGATCCGGGTCTTTTTTAAAAACGGCCATCTGAAAACCGCCTTCAGCTCAGATAGCTGACAATATCGTCGCAACGGTAAAAACTGATCCGGGAATTCCCCTCGATGGCGCGGCTGGCTTCCGAGGACAGCGGCGAATAGGAAACCAGGACCAGCCGGTCGGCGCGCACGGTGTTGATGGCCCCCATGATGGTCATGATGGAGAGATAACCGATGGGTTCCCGCCAGCGCCGGACGCAGAACAGGACGCGCGAATCCCTTTTCAACTTCTCCTGGCAGAGCATGTCAGCGGACTGCCCCTCCGCGTAGGCCATGGGGTCCGTCTTGACCGCCTGGTTGATGATGGAAAAACCCATGTTTTCCGCGAGTTTGCGGGACAGGTTCAGGAAAGACGGAAAGTCCATGGACAGCATTCGTTCGCACGGCTCCTCGGACGTGGCCACCCGCATGGTTTCCTCGTCCTGCCGGTCCATGGGTTCGTGGGCACGGGCCTTCTGCTTGAGCGTGCTGATGCTCGATTCCGCGTATTTGTCTATGACCAGCGTGGGATCGAATTTGGTTTTGGTCTTGACGCCAAAAAATTTCCAGAGCGGTTCGGGCTTGACGTAGTTGTCCTGCCATTTCTGGATGATGTCGTCCAGTTCCTTCTGCGCGTCCAGGGCGCGGGTTTCCACCATGGAATATTCCAGGTCGTACTTCACGCTCTTGGATCCGGTATAGACGGCTTTTTCCTTTTCCTTCTTGTACTTGTCCAGGGCGGACACCAGTTCGAACAGATGGCTGCGGTTTTCCCGGGCCTGGCGGAGATTCTCCGCGCTCCGCTCGTCACCCGTTTTGACCGTCACGTTTTTACCGATCTCGTCCATCGCGACGTCGTAATACCCCTGCCGGACACGGAAAAAGATGTAGGACATGCTGATTTCGTCGGCGTAATTCGGGTCGTTGATCTTGGAGTTCACGTCCTTCATCTGCTGGATCAGTTCGCGGGTTATGTCGAAATTCTTCTCGTCCAGGTAGATGGAAAAGAGCATCTTGAGCGCGTAATAGAATTCCTCGTTGGACAGCGTGATCTTGTCGGAATTGAGGATGTCTTCTATATATTCCCGCGCCTTGTGGACGGCGCCCGTTCGGTAATAGACATAGGCCAAAATGTATTTGGTCTGGTGGTCCTGGGGTTCCATCTTGAGGGCTTCCTCCAGCCAGACGGCTGATTCGGAAACCTTGTCCGAGAGCACCTGGCAGAGCCCGTAATGCTTGCTGAAGGAGGGGTTGTCCTTCTCGAACTGGCTGGCCTTCTCGAAAAACGCGAGCGCGCGGTGGAAGTACTGCTGGGAATACACGATCATGGCGATGTTTTCCAGCACCTCGCGTGAGGACTGGATCATCTGGTAGGCCTGCATGAGGAAATCCAGCGCCTCCGCGTCCCGTTCGATCTTGAGGTACAAAAGCCCCACGCGCTTGTAGAGTTCGAACAGGGTGAAGAGCTTGGATTCTTTCCCGATCTCGATCAGCTTGGTGTAGTAGCCGATCGCCTCCGGATAATGGTTTTTTTCCTCGTTGATGTTTCCGATATGCCAGAGCGCGTCAATGTCGTCCGGGTTCTTCTTGAGGGAATTCATGAAGATGGACAGCGCCGTTTCCAGGTCGCCCGACTGGACGGCCCGTTCCGCGCGTTTGACGCGCAGGTCCTGCATGGTGGTGAACAGATAGTACCCCACCAGGAAAACCAGCGCGACCAGTATGATGACTATATCCACAGATGACCCCTCCGGGAGTCCCCCGGGGAAAACCCGGAAGTTCTACTGGAGATCTTTCAATGCCGGATTGATTTCGCCTTCCGTCAGGCCGCCAGCAATAGCCCGGCGCAGGTATTCGGCCGCGTTCGCCCGGTCCCCGATCCGCAGGTAAACCAGGGCCGCCTTGTGGTTGGCCGTCTTGTCGTCGCGGACTTCCAGGGCCATGAGGTAGTTGTTGAGCTTGGGCTTGCCGTTGGGAAGGGAATCGCCCTTCGCCATGAAAGACCGGAAAACGGATTCGGCATTGTAGGGCATGTCAGTATCGAACTGGTTTTTCAGGATCTGGCGGGCTTCCGCGGCGTCCTTGCCCATGGGGTAAACCTCTATGGCATAGGTAAAACTGGCCTTGGCCTGTCTGTTTTTATTGTTCTTCTGGAACGCTTTTCCCGTTTCCAGCCAGTCACTCGCTATGGACATGCGCTTGGCCGGGGAGAACTCGTCATAGGACTTTTTCGCGCCGAAACCCATGACCGCCACCGCGGCGACCAGCAGGATGACCCAAAGCTTTTTCATAATGATCCTCCGTCAACAGACTGATATCGGCTACA
>CAYMRH010000096.1:0-3532 GCA_964392785.1 uncultured Brevinematales bacterium | reverse complement strand
CGCCTGATCATCCGCGCCCTGGCCACCGGAAATGCCGGCGCCCCGTTTACCTCCGCGCGGATCCACACGAAGGACAAATACTCGTTCCGTTACGGCCTGGTCGCCGCCCGGATCCGTTTTCCTTACGGCAAGGGGGTCTGGCCGGCGTTCTGGATGATGGGCCGGAATTTCGACGAAGTCGGATGGCCTTATTGCGGCGAAATCGACATTGCGGAACTGACCGGAGGCGGGGAACTGGGCGACCGGGTGGTGTACGGCACCGTGCACTGGTATTCTGAAGAGACATACCGGGAAGTCACGGCCGGTCAAACCGAAATGCTGGAAGGCGCATCCCGTTTCGCCGACGATTTTCACGTTTTTTGGGCGGTCTGGGACGGCCAGATGATCCATATCGGTTTTAACGACCGGGAATACTACGCGATCGACATCCACCGTCACCGCAAGGAGATGGCGGCATTCCACCAGCCGTTTTTCATCCTGCTGAATCTGGCGATCGGCGGGCGTCTGACCGGGATCTTCGAACCCTCCGCAGTGACGGCCCCCATGCCCCAGACCATGGAAGTGGACTGGGTCAGAGTTTACAAACCGAAGCCGTAACCCGTCAGGTCGGCTTTTTGATTTTCCTCTTGTTCTGGTACATCTGGTAGTCCGCCGCGGATATGAGTTCGTCCAGCGTCAGCGGATAGAGAGGATTGAATTCCGCGAAACCCCGGCTCACGCTTATCGCGTACTGCCGGTCGGGCCTGGCGTTCGCCTCGTCCATTTTCTTCTGGATATTCTCCCAAACCTGCAGGCTCTGGTTCAGGTTGCAGTCCGGCAGGATGACCAGGAATTCGTCCCCGCCCATCCGGCAGAGCGAATCCGATTCCCGCAGGGCTTCTTTCAGCACCCGGACCACCGTCAGGATCAATTCGTCCCCCTCCTGATGACCGTATTGATCGTTCACGGCCTTGAGCCCGTTGATGTCCAGAAAGCAGACCGTGAGCACGCTTTTCTGCCGCCGCGCCCTCTGGATCTCCTTTTCCAGGAGCGTCAGCCCGACCCGACGGTTGAAAACACCCGTCATGGTGTCCAGCGTGGCGTAGTACTCGAGGTCCCGCGTGCGTTCGGCCACTTTTTTCTCCAGGTCCTGCTTGGCCCGGAGCAGTTTGCGTTCGGCGCGGTCGCTCCTCTGGACCTCGCTTTCCAGCCGCCGGAACAGGCGCTGGTCGTGACCCACGAACAGCACGCCGAGCACCCTGCCCTTTCTGTCCATGACGCACGACAGGCGGCATTCCAACGGCACGTTTTTGCCGTTCTTGGAACGCACCGGATCCTCCCACTGGAGAAAAGCGTCCTCGCAATCCCGGACACGGTCAAACCGGGACTGGACTCCCGCCGGATCGGGAAAAAGCGCCCACACAGGCGTGTTGCGGAGGTCCGTCTCGCTGTAACCCAGAAGGACCGTGG
The DNA here is from genome assembly GCA_964392785.1 of uncultured Brevinematales bacterium. GTDB lineage: Bacteria > Spirochaetota > Brevinematia > Brevinematales > JAOACQ01 > CAYMRH01. The sequence continues at coordinate 2,083 of CAYMRH010000096.1, read as the reverse complement.
CGGTGGGGTTGATTTTCTGGATTTCTCCCCTGCGGTTCAACAGAAACACGAGGTCCTTGATATGGCTGATGATTTCCGCCGCCGCGATCTCGGGCGTGATATCCAGAAAACCGTAACGCCGTACCGCCAAAGCCATGCCGGCCATCCACACAAGGGTGGCAAGATGCCCCATCTGGGGGAGCGTGTTCTTCCAGCCGGACAAGACGGGTACGACCACGAAAAATATCAGGATCAACGCCATGGTCACATGACCGGACCAACCGATAATCCTGGCCTGGATTTTTTGATAGCGGTCCCGGGACCGGATTCCCCAGACCATGATCACGGACAGCCCGAAAAGACAATACCCCACCGCATAGACCACGTAGGCCCAGTACCAGGCGGAACCGGCCGCGTACACTTCCACGTTCGCGATTTCCGTTCTGACAAAATCGCTCACGATCAGTTCGTTCGTGAAGCCGCGGAAATAAAAAGCGATCACGGGCGCGAACAGGGCGAAAAAGACCCAGGAATTCCCGGTATACCAGCGGGGCTTGCCGATCAGGAGCGCGAAATTCAGGAAAATCGCGGGAAAGATCACCCAGCCCGCATAAGACAACCTGAGAAAAGTGAACAACAGCTCCCGGTCAATGTCGGAATAGACGAACATATAGGCGAAGGACCAGACCGTGAAGGACAGGCACAAATAGAAAAACAGGCGGTGGATTTTTGAGCTTGTGGAAATCAGGAGCACGGATATGCCCAATACCAGGTAAAACACACCGGCCAGGAAAGAAACCACGGACAAGACCGACATCCGATCCCCCGAAAGTGAACCCGAACGGAGCGAAAAATTCCGGTTTTCCAAAAAACCGGCGCGAAATTCACCGGCCCGGGATATGCTACAATTGATTCCGATTTTACGCAAAATTCGCTGATTTTTTGAAATATTGCCTTACCCGCCACTCCCGCTTATAATGGAAATCCGTTCGAACGACAGGATTGATTCATGAGAGATCTGACAACCGGCAGCGCCGCCAAGCATATTTTCCATTTCACCCTCCCCATGCTCCTGGGCAGTGTGCTTCAGCAATTTTACAACCTGACGGACCGGATTATCGTGGGCCGGGCTTTGGGCAAGGAAGCCCTGGCGGCCGTGGGTGCCAGTTTCCCGATCCTTTTTCTGCTCATTGCGCTCATCATGGGGGCCACCATGGGCGCCACGGTCCTGGTCGCCCAGTTTACGGGCGCCAAAGACAGCAACAGGGTGAGGGCCGTGATCGACACGACGCTCGTCTTTCTATTCGTTTCCTCCCTGGCCGTTACCGCGGCCGGACTCATCTTCGGTGTCCCGATCCTGAAACTCCTGCGCACCCCCGCGGAGATCATTCCCCAGGCCAAAGTCTATCTGGACATCACCTTCGGGGGCATGATCTGCCTGTTCGGTTACAACTCCATCAGCGCGATTTTACGGGGACTCGGCGATTCCAAAACACCGCTTTACTTCCTGATTTTTTCGACCATTTTGAACCTGCTGTTGGACCTTCTTTTTGTGCTGGTGTTCGGATGGGGGATCGCCGGCAGCGCCTGGGCCACCGTGATCGCCCAGGGAGCGGCGTTCGCCCTGGCCGTCTACACCATGAACAAGGGCCATCCCGTTCTCAAGATCCGCGTCCGGGGCCTGCGGTTTGACCGCGCGCTGTTCTGGAAAAGCATCCGGATCGGCCTCCCGGCCGGAATCCAGCAGGTATTCGTTGCGGTGGGCATGATGGCCCTGGTCGGGATTGTCAACGGCTTCGGTACGGACGCGATCGCGGCTTTCGCCATAGCCGGCCAGATCGACACCTTCGCCGCCATGCCGGCCATGAACCTGTCCGCGGCCGTATCGACGTTCGTGGGTCAGAACCTGGGCGCCCGAAAACCGGAACGGGTCCGGAACGGATTCCTGGTGGCGCTGGCCATGGGCACGGCCGTTTCCCTGGCCCTGACGGGGGCCGTCACGCTTTTCGGACGGCCCATCGTATCGCGGTTCAACACCGATCCCGAGGTTGTCCGAATCGGCGTCAGCTACCTGGCGATCGTGGGGTCCTTCTACGTCCTGTTT
>CAYMRH010000095.1:0-3840 GCA_964392785.1 uncultured Brevinematales bacterium | reverse complement strand
GGGTTGCGTTCAGTCCGTGACATTGTCCACGCTGGCCGTTTCCAACATGACCCTGCCGGCCCTCACTCCCACATTCGTCAAATACCACGACCACTGCCTGTTCGCGATGGACGCCACCTGGGGCGGTTCAGGCGGTGTGATCGTTCATGTGGTCAGCAACGCCCAGAATACCAGGATCCTGGCCGGTTCCGACCTCAAGGGTCTGGATTTTGCCCAAGGCAGGGTTTTTCTGACGGAAGGATACCTGGGATCAAAAATCTACTCCGTCAATCTGGACGATCTGAGCGTGACCACCAACAGCGGTCCCGGCGGAGGGGACTGCGCGCTCTATCGGTGATCTGAGCCGGCGTTCTGAAAAATTGACCGGATTTCCGGCGGCGTGATTTGACGGGCGTGCGGTTCGGGTTTAAAATCACATTGTCCGTATCGCGGCCGCCGGGAGGCCTGATTTGCTTGTTACGTTTATCAGGAACATCCGTCAACCTCTGAAATCGGAACTGGCTCTGGTCTGTTCCGCGGTGCTACTGGCCGTAGCGGCCCTGATCATCGGTCAGCTCATGGTCCGTTTTGACGGGTTCTTCGTGACCTGGTGCAGTTTTACGGTGGGTCTGGCCGCTTCAGCCGTTTACCTGATCCGGACCGGACAGTCCTTCTGGCCCCGGGACCCGAAATCCGTGCTCTGGAGATGCTTTTACGGCGGCGTGTCCCTGGTCCTTTACTACCTGTCCGTGCAGTTCGCCGCAGACGCCCGGGCGGCCATGATCAACCTGATTCATCCGTTTTTTATCGTCCTCCTGGCTCCGTTATTTTTCGGGGAAAAATTGAACTGGAAAATTGTCGCGGGCGTGATGATCTGCCTCGCGGGCAGCCGGATCGTTTTCGGCGGTTCGGGAGATCTGTCGGCGGCGGGTGAACTTCTGGGGATCACGTCGGCCGTCACGGCCGCGCTGGCCCTGCTGTACCTCAAAAAGGCCCGTTCCAAAGACCATTCCGTTGTGATCTATTTCTGGATCTGCGCCGCCGGTTTTCAGGCCACGGTTTTTTCACTGCCCCAGGCCGCGCGGCTTGACGCGGGTTCAGTGGTGCTGCTGGTCATAACCGGGTTACTGGTTTTCTCGGCGCAGGTTCTGCTGAATTACGGGATCCGTTATCTCTCCGCCGCGTCGGCCGGTCTGTTTTCTTTCGCGAAGATTGTGCCCACCATCCTTCTGGGCGCGCTGTTCGGCGAAGCCGTGAACCGGAACCACTTGGCCGGTTTGGGATTGATTATTCTGGGCCTTTTGTTTCTGGGCCGGTACGGCCGTCCGGCCGGATGGTTCCGGGCAAAGGCCGCCACGCTGTTTACACCCTCCGGTCATATCCCCCCGAAAAACCGGCTCTCCTGACCTCCGCTCATGAAAAATACCGTACGCGCGGAGATATCGGTCGTCCTGTCCGCGCTCCTTTTTGCCGTCACCGCCATCCTGGTCAAACTCCTGGCCGGGCGTTATGACGGGTATTTTATCGCGTTATTCCGCTTCCTGACCGGGATCGCCCTCAGCGCGGCGTGCATCGTGCTCATAAAAAAGAGTTTCCGCGTCCATGACAAAAAGCTCGTGATCTGGCGCAGTTTTTACGGCGCGATCGCGATGGTGACGTATTATCTGGCCATCCAGTATTCCTCCAGCGGCCGGGCCACGCTTCTGAACACCACCTACCCCGTATTTGTGCTGATATTCAACGCGCTCTTTTTCCGGATCAAAGTCCGCTGGATCCAGTGGGCCAGCGTGGCCGTGTGCCTGGCCGGCGTGGTCCTGGTCTTTTACGACGGGAGCCCTTACAGCATCCTGGGAGACGGCCTGGCGGTTGTTTCCGCGGTCGCGGCCGCCCTGGCCATGCATTACATGAAAATGGCGCGGGACCGAAATAATTCGTTCGTGATTTACCTGTCCGTCTGCGCCGCAGGTCTTTTGGGTTCCTTTTTTTCGTTTCCCCAGTTCTCCGCCCTGAACTGGCCGGACACCCTGAATCTGGTCCTGGCCGGCGCGATCGTATTCGCCGCGCAGATCCTGTTAACCTACGGCATCAAGTATATGTCAGCCGCGCGGGGAAGCATCCTGTCATTTTCCAAGGTCGTTTTCACGATCCTGCTGAGTCTTTTGATCGGGGAAGTGATCAACCTGCGGTTTCTGGCCGGCACGGCGCTGATTCTGGCGGGTTTGTTTCTGAATCGTGAGAACCAACCGGATGCGGTCCGGAACAGGGTCAGATAACGAGACAGACAAGTCCTTTCAGGTAACCCGATTCCGGGTAGCTGATCCGGACGGGATGGTCCTCTGCCTGGGTGAGCGTTTTGACGATCTGGATATCCCGGCCGGCGTCTTTTCCGGCCCAAGCCACGGTCTTGGTCAGGTCATCCAGCGACACTCCGCCCGAACAGGAAAACGGCACGATCATGCCGCCCGGTTTGCAGATTTTTAGGGCGTGGAGACTCAAGTCCTTATAGGCCCGCAGGGCTTTATCCAGAGAGGTCTTGGTGGGAGCGAGTTTGGGCGGGTCCATGACGATCATGTCGAAAAGCCGCCCGCCGTCGCGGAATTTGCGCAGCAGTTCGAACACGTCCCCGTTGACGGTAAACAGGTCGCTGTTTTTCAGGTCGTATTTCCTGTTCAATTCCAGGTTTTTCTTGAGCGAGGCCAGGGCCGGAGCGGATGAATCCACCGCCGTCACGGACAGCGCCCCGCCGCGCAGGCAGGATATGGAAAACCCGCCCGTGTAGCTGAAACAATCCAGCACCGTGCGTCCCGCGGAAAGAGCGGCCAGCGCCTTGCGGTTGTCCCTCTGGTCCAGGAAGAACCCCGTCTTCTGGCCTTTCAGGATGTCAACATAGAACCGGTTCCAGTTTTCGAATATTTCCAGGTCTTCGGGCGGCGTGACTCCCGACAGGACCCCTGACCGCATCTCCAGGCCTTCCAGGGAGCGGACGTCCGCGTCGCTGCGTTCCACCACGCCTTCCGGCTTCAGGCGGTCGGACAGGATTTTCAGGACCGTGTCCCTTACGGCCTCCGCGCCCGCCGTGAGAAACTGGACCACCAGGAAACCCGCATACTGGTCCACGACCAGGCCGGGCAGGAAATCCGCTTCCCCGTAAACCAGGCGGAAGGCGTTCGTGGAGGAACTCCCGGCCAACGGCCTGCGCCGTTCCACGGAAGCGGTGATTTTTTTGTCCCACCAGAAATCGTCCACCGGGACATTCTGGTCCCACTCCAGGACACGCACGGCAATCTGGGAACGGGGGTTGATGTATCCCGCCGCCAGGAATTCCTCTTTGGGCGTGACCAGAGTCACCAGTTCACCCGGGCGGACGGTGACGGGCGCTTTCTGGATGGCGCTCTGGAAAACCCAGGGATGACGGTTGCGGATGGATTTTTCCCGGCCGGTTTTGATGACGACCTGTTTCATGGATGCTCCGCGGCCCGGATCGGTTTCCGGACCCTGGTTGACCGGCGTGCGGTCGGGACAGGCCGGCAATACGACGGATTCAGGTTCCGGCGCCCGTGAGCGCCGGAAATTTTTTCCAAAACGGGCATGAACAACCCCGCCGGAGGTCTCAGGACATCTTGAAATCGTCCAGAAACTTGGTGGAATAGTCGCCCTTACGGAATTTCGCGTCGTCCATCATTTTCTCATGGAACGGCACTGTGGTCTTGATACCGGTGGCGCGGAATTCCTGAAGAGCGCGTTTCATGCGCGCCAAGGCTTCTTCGCGGTTCCGGCCCCAGGCCAGCATTTTCGCGACCAGGGAATCGTAGTATTTGGGGATTTCGTATCCCGTGTAGGCATGCGTATCCACGCGGATTC
>CAYMRH010000094.1:0-3871 GCA_964392785.1 uncultured Brevinematales bacterium | reverse complement strand
AGCGTCGAGCACCTGCACGAAGGTGCTCGACGGCCGAGGAGAGCTAAGCGCGCGGGGGTTTACACCGAGCGGCCGAGGAGAGTTCGCCGCAACGGCAGCATCAAACCTGATAGTATTCCTGCAGCGCCTTCACGCCCACTTCGCTTGTCGGCATGCCCAGGGATGCGGAGAGGGCCATCATGGCCTGGACGGTGGTGAAGAGGGGGATGCGCAGGAGGGTGGCGGTTTTGCGGATGTAGGCGTCGTCCACGCGGGCCTTGCGGCCGGCGGGGGTGTTGAAGATGATCTGGACGCGGCCGTTTTTCATTTCGTCGATGATGTCCGGGCGGCCTTCCCCGCGCTTGAACACGGACTCGGCGGCCACGCCGTTGTCGTTTAAAAATTTGGCCGTGCCGGGCGTGGCCAGGATGCGGTAACCCTTTCCGGCGAGCGTTTTCAGGGGATCCAGAACGTTCGGTTTGTCGATGTCGTTAACGGTCACAAGAATGGCGCCCTGTTCGGGCAGTTTCATGCCGGTGGCCACCTGGGACTTCAAGAACGCCGGCCCGTATTCCGGATCGATGCCCATGACCTCGCCGGTGGATTTCATTTCCGGGCCCAGCACGGCGTCCACGTCCGGGAATTTGTTGAAGGGGATCACCACTTCCTTCACGGCAATGTGCTTCGGTTCGGAATATCCCGTGACGCCCAGGTCCTTGAGTTTGTGGCCGGCCAGAACGCGGCTGGCGAGCTTGGCCCACTGCCGCCCCGTGGCCTTGCTCACGAACGGAACCGTGCGCGACGCGCGCGGGTTCACTTCAATAAAGTAGAGAACGCCGTTCTGGACGGCGAACTGGATATTCATGAGACCTTTCACGCCCAGGGCCTTGCCCACGCCCACGGACTGGCGGATGATCTCGGCCTTGATTTCGGGGTCGATCGTCACGGGCGGCAGGACCATGGCGCTGTCCCCGGAATGGATGCCGGCTTCCTCGATGTGCTGCATGATGCCGGCCACCACCACGTCTTCGCCGTCCCCGATCGCGTCCACGTCAATCTCCTGCGCGTTTTCCAGGAATTTGTCGATCAGGACGGGCCCGTCTTTGAGAAACTCCGCCTCGTCCTTCATGTATTGTTCCAGTTCCGCGTGGCTGTACACGGTGAGCATGGCGCGGCCGCCCAATACGTAGGAGGGGCGCGCCAGAATGGGATAACCGATGCGGTCCGCAACAGACAGCGCTTCCTGGATGTTTCTGGCCGTGGCGGACGGCGGCTGGCGGTAACCCAGACGCTCGATCAGGTCGTGGAACTTGTCCCGGTCCTCCGCGATGTCGATGGCCTCGGGGGACGTGCCCAGGATCGGAACGCCCGCCTCGTAGAGCGGAATGGCCAGCTTCAGCGGCGTCTGGCCGCCGAACTGGAGCACCACGCCCAGCGGCTTTTCCTTTTCGTAAATGTTCATCACGTCTTCGAACGTGAGGGGCTCGAAGTAGAGCTTGTTGGAGATGTCGTAATCCGTGGAGACCGTTTCGGGGTTGGAATTGACCATGATGGTCTCGAACCCTTCCTCCCGGAGCGCCAGGGAGCAATGGACGCAGGCGTAGTCGAACTCGATGCCCTGGCCGATGCGGTTGGGGCCGCTGCCCAGGATCATGACCTTTTTGTTGTCCGTGGGGAAGGCCTCGTCCTCGTCCTCGTACGTGGAATAAAAATAGGGCGTTTTGGCCTGGAATTCCGCGGCGCAGGTGTCCACCAGCTTGTAGGTCGGTTCCACGCCCAGGGCTTTCCGGTGGCCGCGAACCACCGCTTCGGAAGGCCGTCCGTCCACAAGGGACGCGATCTGGCGGTCGGAGAATCCGAACTGCTTGAGGGCCTTCATTTCCTCCGCGCCGATGTCGGTGAGCTTCCGGCCGCGGAGCGTTTCCTCCCGGTCCACGATGTCTTTCATGTTGCGGAGAAACCAGCGGTCGATCCTCGTGATTTCGAAGATCTCGTCGATGGTGAAACCGAGCAGGAGGGCGTCCTTGACGGCGACCAGCCGCTCGGGGTTCGGGATGCGCAGTTTTTCCGGCAGGCTTCTTCGAAGCTCGTCTTCTGGAATTTCCGTTTTACCCAGGGCCCAGGTTTCGAAACCGGCCAGCCGGTTTTCCATGGACCGCAGGCCCTTCTGGAGCGCTTCCTTGAACGTGCGGCCTATGGCCATGGCCTCGCCCACGGACTTCATCTGCGTGCCCAGGACGGCCTTGGTCTCCTTGAACTTCTCGAAATTGAAACGCGGGATTTTCACCACCACGTAGTCCAGCGTGGGTTCGAACGACGCGGGCGTTTCCTTGGTGATGTCGTTGGGGATTTCGTCCAGCGTGTATCCCACGGACAGCTTGGCCGCGAATTTGGCGATGGGGAAGCCGGTGGCTTTGGACGCCAGGGCGGAACTTCGCGACACGCGCGGGTTCATCTCGATCACCACCACGTCGCCGTTGTCGGGATTCACCGCGAACTGGATGTTGGAGCCGCCCGTGTCCACGCCGATCTCGCGGATGATCGCGATGGAATAGTCCCGCAGGCGCTGGTATTCCCGGTCGGTGAGCGTTTGCGCCGGGGCCACCGTGACGGAATCCCCCGTATGCACGCCCATGGGGTCGAAGTTTTCTATGGAACAGACGATCACCACGTTGTCTTTTTTGTCCCGCATCACCTCGAGCTCGTATTCCTTCCAGCCGATGAGGGACTTGTCGATCTGCACTTCGTTCTTGATGGACAAATCCAGCCCGCGTTTCACGATCTCGCGGAATTCCTCGATGTTGTAGGCGATGCCTCCGCCCGTGCCGCCGAGCGTGTACGCCGGGCGGATGATGTTGGGGAACCCGAGTTTGTCCACGGCCGCGAGCGCTTCCTCCAGCGAGTGCACCACCGCGCTTTCCGGGACTTTCAGTCCGATGCGCTCCATGCACTTGTTGAATTCGGCCCGGTCCTCGCCCTTCTTGATGGCCTCGTAATTCGCGCCGATCATTTCCACGCCGTATTTTTTGAGAATCCCTTTTTCGAACAGCTCCACGGAGGCGTTCAGCGCCGTCTGGCCGCCCAGAGTGGGGAGAAGGGCGTCGGGCCGTTCTTTCGCGATGATCTTTTCCAGGAATTCGAGGGTGATGGGTTCAATATAGGTTTTGTCGGCCGTTTCGGGGTCGGTCATGATGGTGGCGGGATTGGAATTGATGAGGACGACCTCGAAACCCTCTTCCCGCAGGGCCTTGCAGGCCTGGGTGCCGGAATAGTCGAACTCGCAGGCCTGGCCGATGACGATCGGGCCCGCGCCGATGATGAGGATCTTGTGGATGTCCGTCCGCTTGGGCATATGGGGTGCGCTCCCGCTAAGGTCAAACGATTGATTATAAGGGGGATTCACTGAATTGTCATATATCGACGGGATTGGAGGGCGGGGGGACGTGCTCTCCTCGGTCCCTCGACCCCGCTCGGGACGGCGCCGTTAGCAACGCAAACGCTTGGTTGGTGAGCAACGTCGAACCACGGAGAGCGAGACCAATCTTCATTCGAGTTGAAAATTCGCTCCCCGAGCCGTCGCCCTGAGCCTGTCGAAGGGTCGAAGCGGTCGAGGGGAGCTCTCTCACCAGACGGGCTGAGTAGGGACGCAGCCTTTGTTTTGATTCAATCATAATATCTATTTTCCATCGCGATGCGGGACCGCCCCCTTTGCCACTTTCTTTGACAGTCGCGTCAAAGAAAGTGGCGTAAAGAAAACGCTCCCCGCCGTTTCGTCCTTCGACTCCGTGGTTCGGCTTCGCTCACCTCGGCCACTCGCCCTTTTGGGCTCGCGCTCGGAGAGCGGGATTTAAATACCAATTCGTTCCCCCGTTCTTCGTTCCCCGACGTCAGA
>CAYMRH010000093.1:0-3929 GCA_964392785.1 uncultured Brevinematales bacterium | reverse complement strand
TTTTTTGTGACCAGAAACTCCTCCTGGAGCCCATGGTTCTGGATTTCCAGGAAAAAACGGTCCTTGCCAAAAACCTGGACGTACCAGTCCAAGGCCTCGGTCAGAGCGGCGTCCCGGCCGTTCAGGATCATGCGGGGTATTTCCCCGCTCAGGCAGGCCGAAAGAACGATCAGGCCCTTGGAGTGGTCGGCTAGAATGTCGCGGTCAATCCTGGGTTTTGAGTAGAATCCTTCAATATAACCGAGAGACGTGAGCTTGATCAGGTTGCTGTATCCATCCTGGTCCGCGGCCAGAAGGACAATATGGTAGTATTTTTCGCCTTTGTCCTTCTCAAAACGGCTTTTGGGGGCGATATAGAGTTCCGCGCCGTAGATCGGCTTGACTCCATGTTTCCCGCATTCATTCTTGAATTCCATCACGCCGAACATGTTCCCGTGGTCGGTCAGGGCAAGAGCCGCCTGTCCGCAGGTCCTGGCTTTGGCGGCCAGCTTGTCCACCTTGGATATCCCGTCCAGGATGCTGTAATGGGAATGGTTGTGAAGATGGACGAAATCGGGCATGAACGCTCCCGGTTATTCATGATGACAGAATCAGGATATTCCGCTCTCCGGCGGAGTCTGACGGACGATACAGTCGCAACAGCATCATTATATTTGATAATCGGGGTTTTTGCCAGAAAGCCCGTCAGGACAGCTTTTGTCACCAATTCATTATGCCCGGAAAACATTCTGTGCGGTCAATGTTTGCCGGATGAAAAGCCTCATGTTTGGTAAATATTTATTTTTTAACAGAGTCATCCGGTGAGTATGACAGCCTGGAATTTTTATCAGCTGATCGGATAGCACTGGAATGATTCCTGAAAGAAAAACCGGCGAAAAGAAAAACCCGCGACTTGCGTCGCGGGTTTTTCCGGAAAAAAAGTCTAGTGCAAAGTTCCGTCTTACTTCTTTTTTTTCTTGGTGGTTTTCTTTTTCTTTTTCGTCGCCATAAGTTCCCTCCTTTAGGATTTGATAAATTTTAGAATTATCAGGACTGTTTGTCAATAGTTTTTGATTATTTTCAGGAAATATTTTTTAGAGGTTGAAGAGGTCCGGTGAGCCGGTTGAAGGCCGCTTCAGCGTCCGTAAGTATCGGAGAGGGACTTCAGGCGCCGCGCGACGCGATCCGTGAGTTGGCGGGACAGGAAACGCCATTGCCAATTTCCGGCCGGCGTGGAAGGAGTGTTCATCCGCGCTTCGCTTCCCAGACAAAACACGTCCTGGAGCGGCGCGATGGAGAAAACGGCCACGGAAGACCAGGCCGCACGGATCATTTTCCAGGCCGCGGTTCGGGAGGTGCACGCGCCGCGGATCTGGAGATACTCCGCCGCAAAACGGCGGTCCGCGGAAGACGCTTTGCGGAACCATCCGGCAGACGTGTCGTTGTCGTGAGTGCCCGTGTAAACCACGCAATGCGGTGGATAAAAATGGGGCAGGTAGTTGTTCTTTTCGCCGGAGTCGAAAGCGAACTGGAGAATTTTCATTCCCGGAAATGCGAACGCGTCGCGCAGTTTGACCACGTCGGGGGTGATGACACCCAAGTCCTCGGCGATGACCGGAAGGCGGCCCAACTGTTTCTCGACGGCATTGAAAAGGTCCGCGCCGGGGCCCTTTTGCCAACGGCCGTTGATGGCCGTAGTCTGGCCGGCCGGAACGGCCCAAAAACCCGAAAAGCCGCGAAAATGATCAAGACGGATGATGTCCGTTTGCTGCAAAGCGCTCCGGAAGCGGTCAATCCACCATGGGTATTTCTTCTTCTTCAGGACGTCCCAACGGTACAAAGGATTGCCCCAGAGCTGTCCGGTTTTGCTGAAATAGTCCGGAGGAACCCCGGCAACCTTGACGGGCATCAGATTCCTGTCCAGGTGGAACAATTCCGGAAAAGCCCAGGCGTCACTGCTGTCCAGAGAGACAAATATCGGTATGTCTCCTATGATACGGACTCCGTTCCGGTTGGCGTATTGTCTCACGACGTTCCATTGGCGGTGAAAATGATACTGCAAAAAACGGAAATAATCCTGTCTTTGGGCGGTCAGAGCGGTGTATTTCTTTATCCCATAAGGGGTTCTGAATCGGATGTCCCGGTCCCATTCCCACCAGGGACGGCCGGAATGGATCTCCTTGACGGCCATAAAAAAAGAATAATCGTCAAGCCATTTTTTTTGATCGCGGCAGTAATCCTCAAAACCTTTTCTGTCCTTGCGCCCGGCCGAGCCTGAGAAACAGCGGTAGGCCTTTTCCAGGACGGCATTTTTATAGGAAGCGACTTTGCCGTATTCCACTTTCCTGTCGCTGAAACCCGGATGGCGGGGAAAATCGTTCCGGGTCAACAGGCCTTCATCGGCCAGTTTTTGCGGGCAGATCAATAAAGGGTTTCCCGCAAATGCGGAAAAGCACTGGTAGGGCGAATCCCCGTATCCGGTGTGGCCCAGCGGCAGGACCTGCCAGAGTTTTTGTCCGGCATCCCGGAGAAAATCCGCGAATTGGAAAGCCTCGGCGCCCAGGGAACCGATTCCGTATTTTCCCGGAAGCGAAGTGGGGTGCAGGAGAATCCCGCCGGCGCGCTCCGAGAACATCCTGTGAAGCATCTCTTCTCCGGTTTCCAAAAATACCGTTTCTCGCTTATAATACATCCGGTTACGGGATAACGCAAAAATATTTCCCGGAAGAGGCGCGGATGAAGACCAAGCTGATCCTGGCTCTGGACGTCAATTACTTTGCCGAGGCGGAACTGCTGGTGGAACAGCTCCACCCGTTTGTGGATGTTTTCAAGGTGGGCAGTATTCTCTACACTCTGGAAGGGGCCAAACTCATAGACCTGATCCATTCCAGGGACCGGAAGGTCTTTCTGGACCTGAAATTTTTCGACATACCGAACACGGTCAGGGAAGTCAGCTCGGTCGCTTCGCGCCTCGGGGTGGACATGTTCACCATCCATCTTCTGGGCGGGCGGGAGATGATCCAGGCCTCCATTCGGGGCATTATGGAGTATTTCAGCCATGACCGGTCCGCCGCCACGCCGCTGGTTCTGGGCGTGACAGTGTTGACCAGCATGAACGACGATGTCCTGAAACGGGACCTGCGGATTGACGCATCCGTAGCCGATCAGGTCCGTCACCTGGCCCGTATGGGTTATGACGAGGGGATCCGGGGTTTTGTCTGCTCTCCCCATGAGATCAGTCTCATGCGCCGGGAATTGGGTGAGGACGTGATTCTGGTGACTCCGGGTGTCCGGTTGTCCGGAGACGCGGCGGGGGATCAGAAGCGTGTCATGACGCCCGCAAAGGCGAAAGAACTGGGAGCGAACTATATTGTCATGGGCCGGTCTATCCTGGAAAAGCCGAACAAGACGGACGTGCTGAATCAGATCCGGTCCGAACTGGAGTAAAAGTCGGCCTCAGAGACACAAAGACACCGAGATATTTCTTTGAGGAGATGCTCTTCGCGGCACCCTGGATTCTCAACTTTCATCTCGATTAATTAATTATGATTGATTGGAGAATAGTCTCCGTCAACGTATTGGAAGGGTTTTCTTTGTGTCTTCGTGTCCAAGACAATCATTCCACGATATCGATGATGCGCCCGGTGCCGTCTTCCTTGGGCGCGCGCTTGTATTCCCGCGGTTCCTGGGGTGACGCCTGTTTCTGGCGCTGATCGGCTTCCTGCTGCTGGCTCTGGCCGCCTTCCTCGCTGACTTTGGTGAAATCTTCAGCGACTTCGTCCTTGTTCGAGACCCGTTCCGTGACTTCCGTGCTCTGCTTGTGGATTTTTTCGTATCCTTCCATGGCAACGTTCTGGACACGGTTCGAGTTTCGGGCAATGTTCTCGGAATGCTCGACAGCTTTGGTGAACAGGACCTGGAGATCCAGGGGCAGTACGCTCATGGCTCCT
>CAYMRH010000092.1:0-4376 GCA_964392785.1 uncultured Brevinematales bacterium | reverse complement strand
CGCGTCCGTTCGAACACGGACATCATCATGGTGTTGATGACCACGAACGACGCCAAAAGGAGAATCAGGGCCTCCATGAAATAGAAGATACCCTTGCCGACTGAAAAGAGATCATACAGGGTTTTCAGCTGTTCCGGCATGGTTTGGGCCACCGCTCCCGGGGGGAGGTCGGATTTTAATGAGTCCCGGACTGCCGGAACGTCCTCCGGCGATTGAGTAAAAATCAGGATCTCCGCGGCCGCGGCCCGAATCTTCAGCAGGCGCTTGGCGTCAAACAGGGAGAGAAAAAACATCTTGTCATCCATCGAGGCAACGCCGATACGGACAATGCCCCTCACCGGGAGTTTGATCCCGTTCAATCCTCCCCAGAATGTCTTCGCGGCCAGAAGCAGCTCGTCACCGACCTGAACGCCCAGTTTCTCCCGCAACCCTTCGCCGATCCAGAGTCCGCCGTTGGTGAACTGACCGCTGATGACTTTATCCGGAATATCCAGTATGCTGTTTTTCAAATCAATCCCCATCCCGACAGCATAAACGGTTTTATCCCCCGCACCGAGGGCAATGCCGAATTTCAGGCGTTCTTCAGCCGATTCCACACCGGGAAGTCCCCGGATCCGATCCAGGAGTTCCTCGTCGCCGGGAACCACCTCGTCCACGGGAAAGAATTTTTCCCGTTTCAGAAAACCGGCCGACGTGATCCGGAGGTTTCCCGTCTGGTATTTGACGATGTTCTGGAAATACATGTCCAGAACGCCGTTGGTCCACCCGTGGGTCAGCGCGGCGATCATCGCCGCGAACAGGATGGCCGTGGCGGTCAAGAGCGTCCTCTTTCGGTTCCGGAGGATGTTGCGGAATGCGAATACAGCCAGGTTCATAACTGACTCCCGATCACTGGATGGTCCGGAGGCATTCCACCGGCTCCAGGCGCGTGGCCTTTTTGGCCGGGAAGTAGCTCGCCCCCAGGCTGGTCGCAATGCTCATCACGACGGCGGCAATAATGGACGGAATGTCCCAAGTGGAGTAGAGAACGCCCATCAGCCGGTAGGCGGCCATCATATTTTCGTTCTCCTGGCCCATCATGGCGGTCATGTCGTATCCGAACGATACAAAATACCAGTTGACCAGTACTCCGAGCATGACACCCGCCAGTCCGCCGGCCAGGCCGATGATCGTCCCTTCCATCATGAACAGCTTGAGGACGTCGCCGTCTTCCATTCCCATCGCCTTGAGCGTCCCGATTTCCTGGGTCTTCTCGTAAACCGACATGAGCATGGTATTGATAATACCCACGAGAGCGATGATGAGAATGAACACCACGAAAATGTAGGTCGTGACGGTGTCCGCCTGGCTGGCCGCCACGATGGACTCGGAGAGTTTGCGCCAGCTCACTACGTCCAGGCCGGGCAGTGATTTCACCAGATCGGCCCGGTAACCCCTGTCCTTCCTGAGATTGTCCGTCTTGACGGCAATCTGCGTCACATTCGGCGTGTTGAGATACCGCCGGGCGTCATCCAGAGGAACATACAGGGTCGAGTTGTTCACAATGGGATCGCCGGTGCTGACGATCCCGGTCACCGAAACACCCACCGAATCGATCGTATCCTGCCCGTTGCGGAAAGTAATATAGATCTCGTCGCCGATTTCCAGGCCGAAATCCTGGGCGAGTCCGGAACCCACAACCGCCCCGCCCTTCCGGAATCCCCCGGACGTCAGGTAATTGGTGAGGTTGAATACCTTCGGATCGTTTGCCGGATCCACCCCCACCACCAGGCAGGGCGTCGAATCCCGGCCGTTGTCGGCTTCCGCCGAAAAGCGGATCCGCACGGCGGAGGCGGTCACATACGGCTTGTTCCGGAGTACGTCCAGGACCGGCTCCGGATCAAAATAGTTTTCCCGGGCGGAAGGAGTGTCCTCGCTGAAGTTGGTCGTGCGGACCTGGAGGTGGGCCGTGTCAAAATTGATGAAGTTCTCGATGGACTGCTTTTTATACCCTTCCACCATCCCGACCATCACGATATAAAACGCGATTCCCACGGACAGGACCGTAAAGGTCAGTATCGTCCTTCGCTTGTGCTTCAGGACGCTCTTGACGGCAAACAGCAACAGGAACTTCATTCGTCCGGTTTTCTCCTCCCCCTAGATTTTCCGCAGGGCCTCGGCCGGCGTAAACTTGTTGGTGTGCCGGGCCGGAATCATGGCCGACACGGACGAGATCACCACCGCCAGCGCCACGGCAATGATCAGCACGTCAATTCCCATGCTGGGATGAATGATCACGGAGATGGGCATATCCATGTTCTGCATCCCCTCGAAACGCATGCCGGTTTTGGCAAAATAGGACACAAGCGCGTAGCCGACCACACCGCCCGATACGCCGCCCAGGCTCCCGATCACCGCCCCTTCCAGGGTGAAGTTCCAGAAGATCTGGCGGTCGGTCATACCCATGGATTTCAGCGTCCCGATTTCCTGAACGCGCTCGAAAATCGCCATCATCATGGTGTTGATGATGACAAACGAGGCGAGGAACAGGATAAACGCCACAATCAAGTAATAGATATACTTGGCCGCCCCCATCAGGTCATAGTAGGTTCCGACCTGTTCGGAAGGCGTCATGATTTGGGTCCGATCCGCCGGCAGGACGGACGCAACGCCTTTTTTCACCTCGGCCGCATTGGCGCGGGTATCCGTAAAAATGAGGATTTCCGACGCCGCGGTCGCCGGCATTTTGAGCAGACGGCGCGCGTCAGATAGCGAGATGAAGAAGAACTTTCGGTCAAACAGGCCGATGCTGTAAGAGAAAATGCCCTGGATGGGGAGCTTGATGCCGTTCAACCCGCCCGCGTAGGTCTTGGTGGCCATCAGGAGATCGTCCCCCAATTTGACCTGCAACCGCCTGGCCAGGCCAACGCCGATGTAGATTCCGCCCTCGCCCAGCTGTCCTTCAACCAGTTTGGATTTCAGGTCGTACCGCGTTTTTTCCAGATCGACCCCCACTCCCACGGCGTTGACGGTATCGTCCTCACGGCCCATCAGGATCCCGAACGGGATCCGCTGCTCCACTTCCGCCACCCCCGGCACACCGGCAATTTTCGCGCTCCAGCTCTCAGCCGGAACAACGGCCTGATCGACCGGCATGAACCGGAAATGCCGGGCGTAACCCGTCGTTACGACCTTCAGTTTTCCCGTCTGGTAATCCTCAAAACTGGTCAGCAATTCGTCAACCATCCCGTTGATGAATCCGATGGCAAAAGCGGATATCAGGGCCCCGAAAAATATTGCCGTAGCCGTCAAGAAGGACCTCTTCCGGTTCCTGAAAACATTGCGGAAAGCGAATTTAAAAAGGTTCATATCCTCGCTCCTTACTGAACGGTCCGCAGGCATTCCATGGGCTGCATCTTGACCGTTTTGTTGGCCGGATAGTAGCTGGCAGACACGCTGATGAGAATTCCGGCGACAAAGGCCCCGGCAATGGCTGGAACATCCCAGACGGACTTGACAACCCCCATCACGCGGTAGCCGATATCCACATTCCCGCCGATCATCGCCGTCAGATCCATGCCGACGAGAACAAAATAGAGATTGAACAGGGCGCCCAGCACAACCCCGGCCGTACTGCCCGCCAATCCCACAAAAAAGCCCTCCACCACAAAGAGCCTCCGGACT
Organism: uncultured Brevinematales bacterium; assembly: GCA_964392785.1. GTDB lineage: Bacteria > Spirochaetota > Brevinematia > Brevinematales > JAOACQ01 > CAYMRH01. Next base: position 713 of record CAYMRH010000092.1, on the reverse strand, counting down.
TCCCGGTCCGTCATGCCCATGGCTTTGAGGGTTCCGATTTCCCGCCGTTTTTCATAAACCGACATGAGCATCGTGTTGATGATTCCCACGGCCGCGATGATACCCACAAAAAAGAGAATCAGGTTGATCGCCTTGGACTTGGTCTGGCCGATGGCCATCAGTTCGTCCGCAATCGACTTCCAACTCTCGATCTTGCTGCCGGGCAGGAGCTGCCGGATTTCAGGCTCATAGGATCTATATTTCCTGTAATTGTCCGTTTTCAGGACAATCTCCGTCACGCTGCCGGAGTTCAGGAATTTCCGGGCGTCGGTCATCGTCAGATAGACCGTGGAATTGTTGATCACGGGATTGGGCGCCACGATGATTCCGGTGATTTCCAGCTCCACCGAATCCATTGTCCCCTGCGCGTTCCGGAACGTGAGATAAACCGTATCGCCCACATCCACGTCCAGGTCCTTCGCCAGGTTCTTCCCCAGGACGGCTCCGCCGTTCTCGAGGGATCCCGACACCAGGAAATTCGTGAACTGGAAGACCGCCATCTCGCCCGCCGGGTCAACCCCGGTCGCAACGACGGGCGTGGAAACGACCGTGTTGTCCAGCTCTCCGGAAAAGAGGACCCGCTCCGTCGCTGATTTCACGAACGGAAGGGCCCGGACCTTCGACAGGATGTCCCCGGGATTCTGGATGTTGTTTTCCAGGGCATAGGGCCTGTC
>CAYMRH010000091.1:0-4568 GCA_964392785.1 uncultured Brevinematales bacterium | reverse complement strand
TCGGCGACTGGATTTACGCCCACACCTTCACCAACGCCGGTTATCCCGCGTTCCGTGGCGGCTACAACGGCTGGGAACCATCCCCGACAAAGCTTGGCTGGAAGTCCACAGAACATAATCTGGACCTCTACGCCGTGTATTCCCGGCTCTACGCCATCACCGGCACGGCCAAGTGGAACACCTATGCCGGTTACACCTACACCTTCGTGACCAACATGTGGACCAACGGGCCCAACTGGTTCTACTCGGGAACAACCGGAGACGGCGGCTCCATCGACTACACTTCTCCCATCCCGGTGGATACGCAGGTCTGGACTCACCTCGCCCTCAAGAACCTCAAGAACGGCATTTACTCAAACAGCCTTACCACCGTCACCAACACCAACGGCTCCTGGTACTGGCTCACGTCCTCCAACGGATACTGGGGCGTTGACTTTGACAGGGACCATGACGGAATGTGGTTCGAGGGCACGGGCATGACGGCCAACGCCTTCCAGCTTCTGGGCTTTGAGACCTACGCCCAGAACACCGTGAACGCCATCCTGAACTTCGGCCGGCAGGCCAGCGGCGGCGTTTTCGCGGCCACCAAGGACAACCTGACCACCGGTTTCGAGTGCGCCCCCGGCATCCCCTGGTACTACTACAAGCGCGAATGCGTCGCGGCCACGGCCTGGTCCGTGTTCGCCGAAAAACGCGTGAACGCTTTCTGGTTCGGTACCGCTGACGGGATCATCCCGTTGTCCAGCAATACCAATACCTACGGGATCTTCACCGAAACCGCGTCGCACAGCAACACCGGTTACGTGTTTGACTCCGGCGGACAGATCGCGGCCTGGAACGGCTGCGGCGTGTGGTCCACCAACAGCATGAGCTCCGGAGACGGCACCAACTGCTGGACCATTCCCATTTGGGCAACAGACTGGTTCGGCTGGGGCGTTTACAAGGCCACGGTCACCAACATGTCCGCCTGGTCCGGCGGCTCCCTCTCCTTCAAGATCAAGTCCGGTACCGCGCAGAAAATGAAAGTCGGCATCCAGTCCTCCGGCCAGCCGGCCTGGAAGAAACTCTCGGACTACGGCTTCCAGACCAACAACACCTGGCAGACCATTACCATACCGATGTCGGCCTTCTCCGGCGCCAACCCGAGCCTGAACTTCAGCCAGATCGAGTACTTCTTCATGATGGCTCAGGAAGACGGCGCTCCGGTCACCAACGGCGGCTACTACGTGGACGACATCTACTGGTTCAAGCTCACCAATAATTAACAAATACGCCCCGGACAATTAAATCAACCCGGCCCGGTACCTTGTTAAGGTGCCGGGCCGGTTCTTTTTTATTACTCAGTAAAATCTGGGTTTTTTAATCCCTACCAAATCAATTGCCATTTCTTGCAAAAAGGCATATATTATCATATCATTATCCCTTTTCATGAGGGAATTTGACAGGACCATGCCCGGTTGTCAGAATAAAGGTTGACTGACCGGAACGCGGGGAAACGGAAATGGATTTGTCAGCTATCTTCAAGGTAACTTACGGGATTTATGTGGTGACCGCGTCGCATCAGGGCCGCTCAAACGCCTTTCTGGCCAATACGCTCTGCCAGGTCAATTCCGAACCGCCTTCTTTCCAGGTCATTGTCAGCAAGAAAAACTTCACGCATGACCTGATCCGTGATTCGGGTCTGTTCGTCGCGTCTGTCATAACGGAAGACGCACCGCTGTCCTTTGTCGGGGGTTTCGGTTTCAAGAGCGGCCGGGACACGGACAAACTCTCCGGCGTAAAAACCATGCCGGGACCGGACGGCGTTCCGGTCGTGACAGACTTCGCGGCCGCCTGGCTGGCCTGCCGCGTGTTCCAGACGGTGGACGCGGGCACCCACACCATCTTCATCGGCAACCTGGCGGATTGCGAAACGCTTTCAGACGCCCGGCCCATGACCTACGCGTATTACCGCGAGGTCAAGAAAGGCACCACGGCGAAAAACGCTCCGACTTACGTTGATCCGCAAAAGACCCATAAACTGTAGGAGGCTCCCATGAGCAAATATGTTTGCGAAGTCTGCGGTTACGTTTACGATCCCGCCGTCGGGGACCCGGACTCGGGGATCGCGCCCGGCACCGCGTTCGAGGATATTCCCGCCAACTGGGTTTGCCCCGTGTGCGGCGCCGGAAAAGACCAGTTCAAGAAGGCCTGAAGGATGGCTGTCCGAAACATCGCGCCCGGCGTGGACGCCGTCGGTTCCATTGACTGGAACCGGCGCCTGTTCGACGAGCTGGTCCCCCTGCCGGAAGGGACCAGTTACAACGCCTATCTGGTCCGGGGGGCCGAAAAAACGGCGCTGATCGACACCGTGGACCCCGTCATGGCGGGCGAACTCCTGGACCATCTGAAAAAAATAGGCGTGAAAAAGATCGACTACGTTCTGGCCAATCATGCCGAGCAGGACCACTCCGGAAGCATTCCCGAAGTGCTCAAGGCCTATCCGGACGCGAAAGTGGTCACCAACGCCAAGTGTAAAAGTTTCCTGATGGACTTGCTGGTCATCCCCGAGGAAAAATTCCTGGTGATCGAGGACCGCGCCACGCTGCCCCTGGGCGGTAAAACGCTGGAATTCATCCTGTTCCCCTGGGTGCACTGGCCGGAAACCATGCTCACCTACGACCGGGAGGACAAAATCCTCTTCTCCTGCGACCTGTTCGGTTCCCACGTGTCTGACACCCGGCTGACCGTTGAACACGGCATGGAGTCCGAGGTGTACGAAGGGGCGTTCCGCTATTTCTCCGAGATCATGTATCCGTTCCGGGACATTATCCGGAACAACCTTCCGAAAATCCGGGAGCTCGCGGTGGACCTGATCGCGCCCTCCCACGGTCCCTGCCACCGCAACGCGGCGTTCATCATGGACAGTTACGCGGAATGGACGTCGGACGCTCTGGCCAACAAGGTCGTGATCCCCTACGTCAGCATGCACGGCAGCACGGAGATCATGGTGAAGCACCTGACCGACGCCCTGGTGGACCGCGGCGTGGAAGTCCGGCTCTTCAAGATGTCCGTAACGGACATTGGCCACCTGGCCATGAGCGTGACGGACGCCGCCACCGTGGTGGTGGGCTGCTGCCAGGTCCTCTCCGGAATGCACCCGCTGATTGCCAGCGCCGTCTTTTTGCTCAACATGCTCCGGCCCAAGACCAAGTTTCTGTCCATTGTCGGTTCCTACGGCTGGGGCGGGAAAATGGTGGAACAGATCCAGGCGGCGCTTTCCAGCGTGAAGGCCGAAATCATTCCGCCCGTGATCGCGCGCGGACTCCCCAAGCAGGCGGATTTGAATGCGCTGGACGCCCTGGCGGACGCGATCGCGGAGAAACACCGCGCCCTGGGCATCCTGAAAAAAGGAGACTGACCATGCCGCTCTTTGAATGGAACCCGTCTTTTGAAGTGCAGGTGGCCGATTTCAACGACCAGCACCGAAAGCTCATGGCCCTGGTGAACCGACTGGCGGATGCGATGAAGTCCGGACAGGGCAGGGCCGTCATTTCCGGGGTTTTAAAGGAACTGATGGACTACACCGTTTATCACTTTTCTGCGGAAGAGGAAGCGTTCGCCCGCACCCAATACCCGGACCGGGCGTCCCATATTCTGGAACACGAAGCGCTGACCAACAAGGTGAACGAACTCAAGCAGAAGTTTGACCTGGGCCAGACCATGATCTCCGTGGAAACCCTGGATTTCCTGGTCAACTGGCTCACGCACCATATCCGGGAAACGGACAAAAAATACGGAGCGCACCTGAACGCCAACGGCATTCGCTAGACCGGACTGCGCACAAAGGTCAACGACAGGACGCCGCGTCAGACCGGATTCCGCGCGGAGGGCGCGTCCGGCACGGCCTCCGGAAAGCACCTGCTGAGATCAATACTCAAGGAGAAAATATGACTCTGAAAGACAAGATCGTTTCGGCCCTGAACAAACAGATCAACGAGGAGCTTTTTTCCTCCTACCTGTACCTGTCCATGTCGGCCTGGTTTGAATCCCAGAACCTGAAGGGTTTTGCCGGCTGGATGCGCGCACAATCCCGCGAGGAGCGGGAACACGCCATGCGGATTTTCGACTTTGTCCACGAAGCCGGCGGCACGGTGCAGTTGGCCGCGTTGGCCGCCCCCAGGACCAAATGGTCCGGCGCCGTGGAAGTGTTCGAGGAAACCTGCGCCCACGAGGCCAAAATCACGGCCCTGATCAACGGCCTGGTGGACCTGGCCGCCTCCGAAAAAGACCACGCGACAGCCAACATGCTGCAGTGGTTCGTGGCGGAACAGGTGGAGGAGGAAGCCAACGCGTCCGACATCCTCGCCAAGCTGAAGATGATCGGCTCATCCATGGGCAGCCTGCTGTATCTGGACAAGGCGCTGGGCAAGCGCGATTCCAAAGACGATTAATCTATTAAAGGAGCATCACCATGTCTGCGTTCAAAGGTTCCAAAACGGCCGAAAACCTCATGAAAGCGTTTGCCGGCGAGTCCCAGGCCCGGACACGCTACACCTTCTACGCCTCCAAGGCGAAAGCGGAAGGTT
>CAYMRH010000090.1:0-5342 GCA_964392785.1 uncultured Brevinematales bacterium | reverse complement strand
TTCGTCAGCCAATTCTTTGCCTTGAATTCGTACATGGCAAAACCGTAACCCCCCAGAGACGCCATGAGCACCGTCAGTATCATGGCCATAGCGGCAATATAAACGCTGTTCCAAATATTGCGCCAGAAGGGGATCTGAGACTGGAGATTACTGTAATTATTGGACAGGTTCGTTAACCAGTCCGATCCGAAATAGATGGGAGGCGGATTGCTGAAAATCTGCGTGGTGGCCTTGGTCGCCATGATAATCATGAACATGAATGGGAACAGCGTGATCAGTGACCAAAAAACCACAGGAATATAGGGCAGGATTGTAAAAACAATCTTCTTAATCTTTTTTCCGATTTCTCTGGAATCGCCTTCTTCCGGTCTGGCGTTAACCGTCTGGCCGGCGCGATTCACTGAATTCAGTTCCGGTTGAGCCATAAAGACACCCCTTAATCCCTTTCTTTAAAGATGATCGGAACAAGAACCGACATGATCACAATCATAGCCGCCAAAATGAGCGAAGCCGCTCCGGCTATGCCATAAAAACCTTCGTTAAAAGCCTTGTTGTAGAGGTATATGGCCATGGTCACACCGGCCTGGTCGGCACCGCCGAACGCTCCCCCGCCCGAACGGCCCAGCAGGATGGCCGATTCCTCAAAGGACTGCATGGCCCCGATCATGGAGGTGGTAATGGAAAACTGAATCATGGGAATGAGAAGGGGGATCGTAATATGGAAAAACACCTGGGGCCAGTTCGCGCCGTCCACCTGGGCGGCTTCGTAAAGATTTTTGGGAATACTCTGCAATCCCGCCAGGTAAAGAATGGCGACCCAGCCCACCCATCGCCACAGCGCCATGATCGGTTGGGCGGCTATAATAAAATTCCAACCCTGCAGCCAGAGAACCGGGAGTTTGATGGGCAGTATGGCTTTGAAGAAATCGGTAGCCAGAATGTAATTGAACAGGCCGTAGTTGACGCCGTAAAGAAGCCCGAACACCAGGCCCACGGCTACGGTGGAGGTCACAAACGGCAGGAAGTAGATGGTCTTGAAAACTTCCTTGAATTTCAGGAAGCTGGAGTTGAGCACAAAAGCGAAAAAGAGGGCAAAGACCTGCTGAAACAGGATCCCGATCGCACCCATGAAAAAGGTGCGTCCTACGGAAAGCCAGAAGCGCTGATCGCTCAGAACGAAACGGAAATTCTCTATCCCCACGAAAACCATGGGGCGGATTCCGTTCCACTCCTGGAATGAAAGGAAGATAGAAAACAGAAGAGGAAACGAATAAAAGAAAGCCCAGAAAATAAAGAACGGGGAAACAAAAATATAAGGGGCCACCTTAAGCTTGAAAAGACCCCAGTTCATCCCTTCCTTTTTTGCGATGACTTTGACTGCCATAGGTCCAAGCCCTCCCCTGTCAACCGTTTAATCCCCATAATTATTCAATAACGATTTGAATAAATCAAATTTTTATTCATCCATAATCGGGTTAATTCAAGGTATACCCGTCAAAAAACCTTCAAAGTTACTATGGAATACCCCTTGTCTATCAAAGGAACCGGGGTAAAACCCGGCCAATAAAAACGGGGGCGCCTTTTTCAGGCGCCCCCGGATTATACTTGATCAGATACTATCTTCTCTTGAGCATTCTCTCAATTTCCGTCTGGGCGTCTTTCAGGGCTTTGTCCACGTTCTTCCCGTGAAGAACCACTTCAGAGACGTGGGCGGCCAGAATATTCGCCGCCACGGCGTCCTTTTCGTTGATATAAACGTCGGGAATCCGTCTGGCGATACTCGTCCAGAGAGCCCGGGCGTTCTGGTTGCCCAGATAGGGGACCGGCTGCATGAAGCTCGGGTCCTGCCAGGCCGGCATCCAGGTCGGGAAAGTGTTGGAACGCTTGAAAGACTCAAGCTGGGTGTCCACGCGGGTCGTCATGTATTCAATAAATCTCCAGGCGGCCAGTTTGTTCTTGGAGGACCGGGGGATGGCCAGAAAAGAACCGCCCCAGCTGACATACATGGGTTTTCCGCCTTTTTTAAGAGCGGGCAAATTGGCCACTCTCCAGTTACCGAACTGGTTGGTCGCCATCCAGTTCTGCAGGTGTCCCGCCAGCCACGCGCCGGAAGGCTGACACACAACGGCGCCTTTGCCGGGTTCCGCGGCCAGGGACGCGAACCATTCCTGGGACCAGGAACCGATCTTGCCGGACAAACCGGCATCGTGGAATTTCTTCTGCCAAATAGCGGCCGTTCTCACCAGCGGACGGTTCAGAACGGGATTGCCCTTCGCGTCGAAGAAGCGGGTGGAATCCGAACGCAGGATGAGGTTGAAGATGTCGCCATCGTCGCCGATCATCCACTGGTCGGGTTTGCCGTCGCCGTTGAAATCCTTGGTCACTTTCTTGCCTACGGCATAGAGGGTGTCAATATCCTTGATGGTCCGGTAATCAATCCCGAACTTCTTCAGGATGTCCACGCGGTAGAACATGCATCCGGGACCGATGTCCACGGGCATCGCCACCAGGTTTTTGGCGTCTGTGGAGGCCTGGACCCAGGCGAAACGGATGGTGTCTTTCTGGTATTTTCCGGCGTTGTAGGGTTCGGCCATCAGGTTCTCAAACCCGCCGCCCGCGCCCAACTGGCCCAAAAAGCTGATTTCGATCGCCGCAACGTCCGGAGCTCCGGCTCCCGAAGCGATCTGGGTGGTCAGGGCGCTGTGGTGGTCGCCATAACCGTTCACTCTCATTTTCACCGCGATATCGGGATTGTCTTTCATGAAGTTGCTGATCAGGGTAATATACGCCTTGTCCAGATCAGGAAAGACCGCGACTTCGATGGTCGTTTTCGCGAACAGATTCGCGCCGACCAATCCCGCCACAAGCAGAATCGCGCCAATCACTCTTCTCATAACGTAACCTCCAATTATATTGTCATTCGTCACTTGAAAACACCGTCCCCGACCGTGGCATCATGACAAACACCGCGTACGGGTACTCATGGGTAGTGTATCACACTGAATATGTAATGTCAAAACTTTATTATCCGGGCATTCTTTGAGCCCGCTTTGGGCAGATTATCCCGGTCTGGACAGGGTTTTTCCCTTGTCAGCCCCGTCAGTCAACCAACCTGCGCCTCAGGCGGCGGATTCCGACGGCGGCGCACAGGACGATAAACAGGACGATATAAACCGCATCCCAGATCATCCGGGGGTCCCATCGCTGAAAACAGAGCGCCCTGGCCAAGCGCACGGGATGGGTCAACGGCAAGGCTTCGGCTATCCATTGGACGGGGGCAGGCAGGCTGGAAACGGGAAAAACGACCCCAGAAAGAAACATCATGGGTGACAGAAACCCCGTAAAATAAAAACTGAAATGGTCGATCACCTTGACAAATGACGTCACCACCAGCGAAGCGGACGCGAACATGGCTCCGGCCAGAAAACCGATCAGGGGCACCAGAAACACTCCGGGGTCCCGGAATATTCCCAAAACCGTGACAATGACCAGGACCGCGAACGAAAAGAAAAAGCCCTTCGAGCCGGCCCAGAGGATTTCGCCCACCAGCAGGTTGGTGGCCGTTATGGGTGCGGCGATCATTCCGTCGTAGGACTTCTCAAATTCCAGGCGTATGAACGTTCCGTAGGAGCATTCGAAGGCCGAAGTCATCATGGCCGTGGATATCAGAAGACCGCTGGCCAGAAACTGGATATAGGGCACCCCTTACTTTTTGGGGACGAACATGCCCAGACCCATGCCGATACCCGCCAGGAAAATCAGCGGTTCCAGAAACGGGGGGAAACCGTTTGAAATCAGGTTTTTGGAATAGACCTTGAAATGGCGGAACCAGACACTCCAGATCCTGTGAAAAAACGGCGGAACCTTACTGCGCGTCATTCAGCGCCCTCCCCGTGGCTTTCAGAAACAGGTCTTCCAGGTTGGACTGCCGGATATGGAATTCGCCCGACGGAAGGCATTCAGCCATTTTTTCCAGATACTGAAGGTCCTGGGAATAGCAGACAGCCATCTCGTCCGACTCTTCCAGCCGGGCCTTTTTTCCCTCCCCGAACATGCCGTCCAGGCATGACAGCGACTTCTTGTTCAAAACCTGGAGGGCGTATTTTTCAATATTCTTCTCGATCAGTTCGTGGGGCTTACCTTCCATGAGCTTCTCGCCCTTGTTCATGATGATGATCGTGTCGCAGATCTCAAACGCCTCTTCCATATAATGGGTGGTCAGCAGGATCGTGACACCCTGTTTCTTGAGCCCCCGGATCTTGTCCCAGATCAGATGACGAACCTGGGGGTCCAACCCGGTCGTCGGCTCGTCCAGGATGAGAATTTTCGGGTCGTTCAGCAACGCCCGGGCAATGATCAGACGCCGCCTCATCCCGCCTGAGAGTTCGCGGATCCGGGCGCGTTTCTTGTCCGTCAGTTCCATGAATTCCAGCAGACCCTGGATGCGTTCCAGGGCCTTGCGGCGGGGAATACCGTAGAATCGCGAATACATCATGAGGTTTTCCATGACGTTCAGTTCCGTATCCAGGTTGTCATCCTGCGGAACCACGCCGGAAAGTGCCTTGATTTCCAGCTCCTGTGTCATGGGATCAAACCCCAGGACCGAAACCCGCCCCGCATTGTCGCGGTTGCGCACGGCCTTGCCGTAAATCATCTTCATCATGGTCGTTTTCCCGGCCCCGTTCGGGCCCAACAGGCCGAAACAGACGGCTTTGTTGACCGTAAACGACAGATGACTGACGGCTGCAATTTCGCCGAAGTTTTTACTGACGTCGGAAACTGAAATGACGGGTTCAGTCATAATGATTTACCTGAATGGAATATCGCGCTTACTGCACATCCATGTACAGCGCGGCATAATTACATCCTCGAAGAATACCGCGCCTGATGCACATCGTCAGCGGCTTCAGCATCCTGCTGACGCTGACACCTCCGCCATCGTAACTCCGGCCTGTACGGCGCGGTATATCAAAGTATGCTGGCGCCACCGCATCCGTGCAGCACCAGCACCTTCAACATCCTGTTTTCGGCCTGAAATGAGCGGTCGACGGGGGTCGAACCCGCGACATTCAGCTTGGGAAGCTGACACTCTACCAACTGAGTTACGACCGCGTACGAGTTGTCAGCTGCCAGTATTCAGGGAGCGTCAGCTGTCAACTCTCTCAAACATTTTAATTGAACCAGTTTGAAAAATCAATAATCAGATTTTCAACTCAAGATGATTCAATCCGCTCCCGTATGAATATGAATGAATAAACCCCGGCTTCTGCAAACAGAAGCCGGGGTTGATAAAGACAGCCTGATGACACCTACTGTCCCCCTTGGAGGGAGTATCATCGGCG
>CAYMRH010000089.1:0-5479 GCA_964392785.1 uncultured Brevinematales bacterium | reverse complement strand
CCGGCGTTTCCGACTATTCCGAAATCAAAAAAGGCTCAACATTATCCTGGCAAGTTTGGGATAGCAGGTGCTCTTCACCGGTCATAGCGGCCCGGCTGAACGGGAAAACTGTGGTCAGTCCGGTTCAGGTTGATAAAAAAGGTTCGTATCGATTAAGGATCGAAGCATCGGATTTCTCGGGAAATACCGCTGTGCGCGATATTGTATTTCAGGTGGAATAGATACTTGGAGACCTTTGCATAATCGCCTAGACAGCCGCCGCCCCGTCATTCCGATTCTTGCTGTCTGCTGTGCTTCTGAGGAATCCCGTCGGGTTATTGTCATGATATCAATGAGATTTCTCAAGAGTTACGCTAAAGAAGTGAAATCGGAATGACAGTGGGGCGTTGTTGTGAATCAGTCAGATGAGCGCGGATTCGAGCGGTTGCAGGAGAATGGAAAATGATCTCCGCAAAGAACCGTGAGAACCCGCCGGATCCGTAAATCTGTTTACAGAGTATAACAACATCGTTTGTATCCGGGGCCAACCCGTCACTTCAGCGCCACAATCGTTTTTCCCTCGCCGCCGTCCTCGGGTCGGGCGTACTCGAAGGATTTGACGGCGTCGCTTTTTTTCAGGTAATCCCAAACGCCCTTGCGGAGGATGCCTTCGCCCTTGCCGTGGATGATGGAAAAACCGCCCGCGCCGTTCATCACGGCCAGGTCCATGGCCTTGTCCACGGTTTTCAGCGCCTCTTCAAGCAGCATGCCCCTCAGGTCCAGAACGGTGGGGAGCGCGTGGAGCGTTTCGGACATGTTCCAGGTCCCGGACCGGGGTTTGTCCGGCGCGGCCTGGGCCTCGAAAATATCGCTTTTGTCCACGATCACGCTCATGATGCCGATGCGCACCTTGAGTTTTTCGTCACGGACGGTTTCTACTGAACCCTCCCGCCCGAAACCGCCCACGAACACCCGGTCCCCGGGGCGGATTTGCGCCGGGCGTTTCCGGGTCTTTTCCAGCCGTTCCCGCTCCGTTTCCTCCAGCACCGCCTGGGCGTATTCTATGGTATCCCGGGCTTTTTTCACGTCCTCCACCCGGTTCTTTTTCAGTTCGTTTTTCAGCGCGCCGATCTCCCGGAGCGCGTCGTCCAGATCTTTCCGGAGGAGGGCGGCGCCCTTCTGGTCCGCTTTTTCTTTCCGGGTTTCCAGTTCCCGCAGGAGCCGTTCGTACCGGTCCTTCATGTTCCGCAGTTCGCCGATCTGCCCCTCCACAATGCCTTTGCGGCGGAAGAGGGCGTTGCGCTCGTCTTCCAGGGATTTGAGCAGTTTGTCCGTGTCCGTAGTCCGGGACAGCAGGAATTCTTCCGCGTCGGAAATGACCGCGTCCGGCAGGCCGTACTTGCGGGCCACCTTCAGGGCATAGCTGGAACCCGTGCCGCCGGTGTTCAGGCGGTACAGGGGCGCGAGGCGCTCCTCGTCGAATTCCATGAACGCGTTCCGCAGTCGGGTGTCGGAAAAACCCAGTTCCTTGATCCCCGAAAAATGCGTGGTGACCACGAACCGCGCGCCGGTGTCCAGGAGTTTTCGGATCACCGCGCGGCCTATCGCTTCTCCCTCGTGCGGTTCCGTGGAACTGGCGATCTCGTCCACCAGCACCAGCGCCCGGGGGCCGCTTTGCTCCAGGATGCGCGAGATGTTGCGGATGTGGCCGGAAAAACTGGACAGGTTTTCGGATATGCTCTGGTCGTCCCCGATCTCGGCCAGCACGGTTTCGAACAGGCCCACCCGGCAGACGTCGTCCGCGGGAAGGGGAATGGCCGAAAGCGCCATGAGCGTCAGAAGGCCCGCGATCTTCAGCGTGACGGTTTTCCCGCCCGCGTTGGGGCCGGAGATCACGAGCCCCTGGTATTCGTTGCCGATCTCCAGCGTCACCGGCACGGAGTCCCGACCCAGGAGAGGGTGGGTGGCGCGCTTGAGCGTCAGGACCGCCCGGTCCGGCAATATTTCGGGAAAACTGCAGCGGCAGTCCAGGGCGAACCGGGCGCGGGCGTGGACGCATTCCATGCGCCCCAGGGCATCCCATATGGCGGATATGTCCCCGGCCGCCAGACCGATTTCGGCCGTGAGGGCGGTCAGGATGCGGCGGATCTCCTCCAGCTCGGCTTCCTGGATTTCCACGATCTCGTTGTTCAAGCCGATCACGCTCTCCGGTTCCACGAACGCCGTTTCGCCCGTCTTGGAATAGGAATGAATGATGAAATGGAGTTCCGACTTCAAGCTGTTCCTGGACTGGGACCGCAGGGGGATCACGTATCGACCGTCCCGGACGGTCACGATCCTGTCCTGGAGGACGTCCTGGAGCGACTGGGATTCCATGAGGGAGCCCAGTTTTTTACGGATGTCTCCGTGAATGGAGCCCCTGCGTTTGCGGATTCGCCGGAGTTCATCAGACGCCCCGTCCAGAACGTTTCCGTTCCCGTCCAGAACGCGGGCTATGCGGGCCGGAAGGGCGGACGCGACGCTGTTCCGCGGAAAAAGACGGGAAAGCTCCGGGTCGGTTTCAAGGGCTTTGGCGTTCCGGTCGTAGGTTGTGAGCGCTTTGCCGATTTCCAGAATGGCGAAGGCGTCCAGGAGAAAACCCGGCTTGACGGAATTGGCCACGGACTCGCGGATGTCCTCCACGGGGGTAAATTCCAGCGGGCCGGAGATCCTGACATGGTCCCTCATGGCGCGGACCCGGGAGAGTTCATCCGTCACGATTTCGGCTTGAGACAGGGGTTTTAATCCGGACACCAGTTCCCGGCCCGGAAAAGTTTTCGCGTAACCTAAGATTATTCCGATGACACTGTCAAATTCGAGGAGCTGGCGGGAGTCCGGCACGGCGGTTACGACCCCTGACTGCGCCCGGACACCGTCCGGGCAATCCGGTAGAATTCCGCGGCCATGTTGTCCCAGTCAAACCGGGAAGCCCATTTGACGGCGTTGCGTGACAATCGGTCCAGAAGCTTCCGGTTGGCCAGTACGGATGTGATCCTGCCGGCCAGGGCGCCAATGCTTCCGTTTTTGACCAGATACCCCATCCGCCCGTCCTGAATGGAATCCCGCAGGCCCTCCACGTCGTAGCCGATCACGGGAACGCCGGCCGCGTTGGACTCGATCACGGAAATTCCCCAGCCCTCTTTTTCGGAGGCGATCACGCCCAGGGCCGCCCGGGAAAACACTTCGCGCTTTTGCCTTTCGGTTATGAAACCCAGGAATTTGACGGAATCGCCCAATTCCATGCGCTGAACAAGCTCTTTTAAGGCCGGTTCGTGGTCTCCCTTGCCGGCGATCCACAATTCCGCGGCCGGCAGGCTCATTTTGACGGCCTCAAAAGCCCGGATCACGTGATCGACCCGTTTATACCTTTTCAAGCGCCCGAAATAGAGTATCACGGGCTTTTTTTTGGCCGGCGGAGCGTATGCCGCGTTCAATTTTCTGAATTCGATCCCGTTGTGGGATACGGTAATCTGGCTGAAAGAACAGAGTTTCATGAGCTCTTTTCGTGTGCTTTCCGACACCGCGACCAGGGGCGTGTTTCTGTAGAATTTGAGAAAAAAGCGTTCCATCAGGTAAACATAAAGAGCCAGGGGAAACGGAAGCTGGGTAAAAAGGCTTTCTCCGTGGATATGGTGCTGGATGGCCAGAATGGGCTGACGGATATACCGGGGCGTGGCCAGCGGGATTTTGGAAATGTCGTCTATCACCAGATCGTAGCCGTTAGCGGACAGGTTTTTTTCCCAGTAGCGCCTGAACCTGAAATTGAACAGGTAGTTGTCCGGGATCCGGATCACGCGGTAACCGTGCATGGACTCCACCGGCGCGCAACCCGGGTACGCGGCGCTGACAAAATCCACCTTCCAGTCGCGGGGTTTGCGTTTCAGGATTTCGTCTATGTGGATTTCGGCCCCTCCGGCCTCTGGGTTTTTCGGGTCCCTCCAGTTCACGACCAAAACTTTCATGGCGGTGTCCGTGACCGGGTCAGAACCGGTAGGAATAAACGGGCAGGTGAAGGCTGAAATAGTCCTTCCGGCCAACGGAGGCCATTTCCTCCCGCATCCTCATTTCCCGTTCCACGTGCTGGTGGTCAAAAAACGCCACGGCCAGGGGGATGAGAAGCGTGTTCAGGAAGATGTAGTTCCAGTCGGCATTGTCCAGCAGGGCTCCGTCGAAGAAATACATGTTCCTGAGCTGGAGGATGTTCAGCGTCAGGTAAAAGGTGACCGGTACAGCCACGTAGAAGACCACGTCATAGCGGCGGCCGGGCTCCTCCGGGGGCAGGATCTGGATCTGCCCGCTGGACAGGTATGTGTTGGGAAGCTCAGGTTCCACCACCGGCCGTGTGGGGATATTCGTGACCGTGTTGGTGAACTTCAGGAACTGGTTTGTGTCTATTGTGAGGGCGGAATAGGCGGTTGAGACACAGAAGAGACACAAAAGCGTCAGGACCGCTCGGCGTATGAAAATAGCGTTCATCATAAAACTGTGCCAATTATAAAATAGCCGCTGAAAATAAACAAATTGACCAGAAAACGGAATGAATTATGACCGGGTTTCAGGAACGTTTATCGCGTTAATGTGCCGGAGCGGTCGTATTGTCAGACGGGCATGTCTTCTATAGAAAGGCGTTTTCTAGAGCCGTTTGTTTCTGATAAGATATATTATGTTAAGTTGTAATGGCATGGGTTAACATAGGCAAGACGCTGTGAAATTATGATTCCGGGTAATCAGTGATGGCTGTGACTGCCCTTTTTGCGGTCCAGGAGCTTGGTAATTTCCTCGCGCACGTTGTCCTGGTTCTTGCCGCTGGAGAGAGCCACTTCGCTGATGAGCATGCTGAGGGCGCTGTTGTAGAGTTTCTTTTCGGTTGAGGAGAGTTCCTTGATCTGGTTCCGGTCATGCAGGTTCTTGATGACCAGGCTCACTTCCTTGGCGGTGCCGGATTTGAGCATGTCCTCGTCGGTATCCGCTTCCTTGGCGGAAATGATCTCGTAGCACTTTTTGATCTCTTTGGGGTCGGCAATATAACGCAGGCCCAACTCCGTGGTGTTGTTGGCCGGGACCATGATGGTGGTTTCAGTCAGCGGAAAACGGATGACGTAATAGACCCTTTTTTCGCCCAGGACTTCCTTTTCCTCGACCTTCTGGATCTCCCCCGCTCCGTGATAAGGGTAAAAGACCTTTTCGCCAGACTTGAACATCATGCTCCCCTTCACATCCGGATATAAAATATCTTGGGGATATTATAAAGCCGAATGTTGAAAAACGCAAGATTTACTTTACTTCTTCGCGCGAACGGATGGCTTGGGACAGGCTTCCCGCGCCGGCAAACTGCAAACCCGTGCCCACAGGAATACCCCTGGCCAGGTGGGTTGTGCGGATTTTCCGGTCCTTGATCAGTTCCTTGATGTAAAGAACGGTGGTGTCCCCTTCCGTGGTGGCGCTGGTGGCGAAAATCAGC
>CAYMRH010000088.1:0-5588 GCA_964392785.1 uncultured Brevinematales bacterium | reverse complement strand
TGCGCCATTGTCCCGGAATCCGTCCGGCCGGGATCGTATTCGACCTCGGAGGTCTTTCGGGCCAGGCTCAGCCGGGCCGTGTTTACGCCCGGGACTGACCGCAGCGCTTTCTCCACTGACCGTTCACAGTGCGAACAGGTCATGCCCCGGATTTTGATCAGAATTTTCTGGTTCATATTTCCTCCCGGCCCTAGCGGGCTATCCTGCCAATGGTTGTCATGAGTTCGTCGATCACGTCCAGGCGGCCTTCCCGGATCTGGTCCACGACGCAGGACCTCACGTGATTTTCCAAAAGCATTTTCTCCACACCGCCCAGGGCCGATGTGACGGCGGATATCTGGTCCAGAACGTTGTCGCAGTAAACGTCTTCTGATATCATCCTGCTGATACCCCGGACCTGGCCTTCAATCCGGTTCAGTCTCCGGACCAGTTCCAATTTAACCGTTTGGTCGTGGTGGGCTTTGCGCCCCGTGACAGCGTGACCCTCATGACCGTTCATGAAAACCTCCCCGGAGAAGGTACCCCCCTACGGTATAATAATAAGGACCATATCATATTAAGTCAATAGGGTATTAATAGACTCGCGGAATCGGCTTGTTTTATTTCATTGTAATCAAGAGAGATAAGATGCGATATTGAGTATAAAAAACATTTGGAATATAATAAATTTGAACAGCATTCCAGGGAAGGATCGATGAAACTGGATCAGGACGTATTCCGGATCAATGCCGTGCGGGTCTGCGGCCGCAAAGAAAAATTCATCCGGGAGAGGATGACCTTACTTCGGAGTCGGGGCCGGACATGACATGCCGCAAGGGATGCGCCGCCTGCTGCGTGGTCGTTTCCATTTCTTCCCCCCTGCCGGGAATGCCCGAGGGGAAACCCGCAGGGGTCAGGTGCGTGAACCTCGACGAACACAACGCCTGCCGGATTTTCATGGCGGATCATTTTCCGGAAATCTGCCGTTCGATCCGGCCCATGCGGGATATGTGCGGTGATACGAACGAAGAGGCGTGGGAATATTTGGCGAGGTTGGAAGAAGCGACAAAGCCGTAGGCAGTAAGCCGCGGAGACGTTCGTTCTCCTCGGCCGTTCAGCTAAAGCTGAACGCTCGGAGAACGGGCTCATAATTTTATAAACTGTAATCCCGTTCTCCGAGCCTTGCCCCGAGCACGGTCGAGGGGCGTCGCCCTGAGCATAGTCGTAGCTTTTCGCCTTTCAAGGCGAATGGCCGAGGGACGTTGTCCCGACTCCTCGGCCGTTCCCCTTCGGGTTGCTGCGTGCTTGTTCTCCTCGGCCGTTCAGCTAAAGCTGAACGCTCGGAGAACGGTGATTAGGTTAATGTTCTCGTTGTCCGAGCCGTCGCCCTGAGCCTGTCGAAGGGGCGAAGCGGCCGAGGACAACGAGTCCGAGGAGCTCCCCTTCGAGGATGACCGAGGATAACTCTACTCTCCGCGTCCTTTGAGCCTGCCCAAATCCCGTTCTCCGAGCTTCCAGCACCTGGGTTCAGGTGCTGGATGGCCGAGGAGAACAAGTGCGAACCGACCTCTGTGGCCGTCCCGAGAAAGAATCAGCCGAAATATTTGACTTTGAGAGCGTTGTTTCCGATAATTAACAATATTGTTAACTAACGGAAACGGTATGAAATTCGATGAATTTATGAAGCTGACGCGAAACTCCCCGATCATCGACGTTCTGTCCCTTCAGCAGCGGGGTGTTTTCACGGATACTCTCAAAGTCCAGCTGAACCGGTGGGTGAAAAGCGGCCGCCTGGTCAGGCTGCGCAGGAATTTATACCTGCCCGGATCGGAAAGCGGCCGGGCGTTTCCGTCGCGGGAATTTCTGGCCGGGGCCATTTACTTTCCTTCCTATATCAGCCTGGAGTATGCGTTGTCTTTTTACGGGATCATTCCGGAACGGACTCGGGACCTGACCGGAGTTACGGCCCGGAAAACGGCCCGGTTTGAAAACCCGACGGGTCTCTATGTTTACCGGAACGTCAAAGAGGCGTGCTTCCAGGGTTTTGAATCGAGAAAGGATGAGGCCGGCCTTTCATACTTCATGGCACTGCCCGAAAAGGCGCTGGCCGATTTTCTGTTCTTTGCCGTCCGGGACCGCGTGCTGGACCATGGCGTTGATCCGGCGGATTTCTTCCGGCTAAACCGGCTTGAAGAGCTGTCTTACGGGCGTTTTCAGAAATACACGGGACTGTTTGCGTATGGGCCGCTGGACAGGGTTTCGGACGAGTTGAAAAAACTCTTCAGGAGGGGTTCGTGATCGAGGAACTTCAAAAACGCGTGGCCGGTCTTCCCGGTCGGGAGGCGAAACTGAACTCGCTCCGGGAGTACCTGCAGGTCCTCTCCCTGAAAGTGCTGTACGACAACGGACGGTTCCGTTCCGTCGCGTTCGTGGGCGGGACAGCGCTGCGCATCCTGTTTGGACTGCGGCGTTTCAGCGAGGACCTGGATTTCTGCCGTCTGGAAAGCGGAACCTACAACTTTCCGTCCCTGATATCGGAACTGGCCGCCGGTTTCCGGAAATTTGGCCTGGATGTCCAGACGCGGATGGGCGATGCAAAGCGGCGAAAATCCAGCGTGGATTCCTGCCTGCTGAAATTTACCGGTCTCGCCGACAGGCTGGATTTGGGCGGACCGTCGGGCCAGAAGCTGGCCATCCGGTTCGAGGTGGACGCTAACCCGCCCGAAGGATGGGAAACGGCTGTGACCCCGCTGGCCGACCCGTTCGTTTTCGCCGTCACTCATTACGACCTGCCGTCGCTTTTTGCCTCCAAGCTGCACGCGTGCCTCTTCCGGCCTTACCTCAAAGGACGGGATTATTACGATCTGATGTGGTACCTGGGAAGAAAAATCAAGCCCAATCTCGTTCTTCTGAACAACGCCGCGCGGCAGACGGAAAAAAATCCTCCGGATATCGGCGCGAAGACCCTTCCCGGCCTGTTCCGGAAACGGTTGGAGACGGCGGGCCGCGACAACCTGAAAAAAGATATTGAACGGTTCGTGGAAGATAAAAGCGAGCTGAAAGTCCTGGATCCCGAACTCATCATGGCCGCCGTCAGCGGCGCGGTGTGGGAATAGGGTCTGGAGCAGGGATACTGACCGACTCCCCGGCCGCTCCCCTTCGGGTTGCTGCGTGCTTGTTCTCCTCGGCCGTTCAGCTAAAGCTGAACGCTCGGAGAACGGGCTCATAATTTTATGAACTGTAATCCTGTTCTCCGAGCCTTGCCCCGAGCACGGTCGAGTGGCGCCGTCCCGAGCGGAGCCGAGGGACCGAGGACAACGGCATCTACTCCCCAAACCTCACCATCACCTCGTCATCCTCCACTTTCTCTTCTGAAATTTTTCTCATTCGGTATTGACACCGCCTCCTTTGCGATATAGTATAATATATAAATATACAAAATATTATATCCGAGGCGTTTCATGAAAAAGGCCTGTTTATCCTGGCTGGGTGACCACGACCTGAAATCCATCGATGCCGGCAAACCCGGCGGCCCGGTCTATGCCCTGTATTCCTCCGCTTTCGGAAAAAGTTTTGACATCATCCAGCTGCTCTGCAATTACCCGCGGGAAAGGGCGGAAAATTACCTCCGTCTCACGGGCATGGACAAGGATTCCCGCGTCCAGGTGCTCGTGGCGGACCTGCCGGACCCGACCGACTACCGGAGAATTACCGAGACAGTCACAAAGGTTGCCTCGGATGTGTCATCCGGAAATCCCGAAGGCGTGGAGTGGCATTTCCACACCAGCCCCGGGACATCCCAGATGGCCGCCGTGTGGGTGCTGTTGGGAATGACGCGCTACAACGCCACGCTCTACCAGTCGTGGCAGGACCCGGTTACGAAGGAACAAAAGGTCAAGGTCGCGGAAGTGCCCTTCAGCATCGAGGCGGAATTTTTGCCTGAAAAAGTCCGGCTCACGGACAAAAAAATGCTGGACCATTGGATGGAGATCCCGGAATTCCAGGCCGTGATCCACGCCAGCGAGTCCATGAAGGCGCTGCTGACCGATACCTACAAAGCCGCCGTGCGGGACGTTCCCGTCCTGATTCTGGGGGAAACCGGGACCGGCAAGGAACTGTTCGCCAAAGCCATCCATGCCGCTTCGGCCCGTCGCGCCAAACCGTTTGAGATCCTCAACTGCGCGGCCCTGCCGGAAACGCTCGTGGAAGGCATGCTGTTCGGCTGGTCCAAGGGCGCCTTTACCGGCGCGAGCACGGAAAACGAGGGCGTGTTCCTGAAGGCAAACGGCGGCATGCTCTTTCTGGACGAGGTGGGGGACCTCACGCCGGCCGTGCAGGTGAAACTCCTGCGCGCCGTGGAAACGGGGGAATTCAACCGCGTGGGTGACGGAAAGCCGCTGAAGGCGGACGTTCGCATTATCGCCGCCACCAACCGGGACCTGGTCGCGATGATGCGGGAGGAAAAATACCGGGAGGACCTCTTCTACCGCCTGTCCGTGGCCGTAATCAAGCTGCCGCCTCTGCGGGACCGGGAATCCGACGCCGTGAAGCTGGCGGAGCATTTTCTCCGGCAGGTCAACGCGGATTTTTCAGCCCAGGAGAGCGCCGTGCAGTATGTGCCGCGGAAGTTTTCAGCCGCCGCGCGCAGTTTTATCCGGAACTACGGCTGGCCCGGTAACGTGCGCGAACTGTACTACACCGTCAAGCGCGTGTGCCTGTGGGCAGACGGCGAGACCGTCACGCCCGACGACCTGCAGAAGGCCGTGGTGGGCGCGTCCGCGCCCGGGGAAACCGAGATCCCCTTCGACGACCTGCACCCGGTTGACCTGGAGGACAAACTCCGGCAGATCCGCGTCCGGTCCATCGAGAAGGCCATGAAACTTTCCGGCGGCGTGAAAAAAACGGCCGCGGACATGCTGGGGTACGAGAATTACCAGACCATGGACTATCATCTCAAAAACCGGAAGACCTGACGCTTCCGGGCCAAAACATTTTATCCCCGCATAAAATAATTTCTGTCCAATGGCCCCGACTGTCTCCGGCTCCGTCCGTCCGGATTCAAAATACCCCCGTCAAACCGCATGAAAACCATTTCCGAGTTCCGCGGATCCTGTTCTGGCACGATCCTTGCAATGAAAAGTGTGAAAAGGAGGCGTGTCATGAAAAGGATTCTGTCCGCGGTCATCATCCTGTTCCTGGCGTCCTGTGGCGCGAAGACCACTCTGTCCGTGTCCATCACATCCTGGCCGTCTGGCGGCTACAACAACGCCTACGCCGACTGCGCCGGAACGTACAATCTGAACTACAGCAAGGGAATGTTTTCCCCGGCCTCTCCCGATCCGGTGTCCGTCACCGTCAAGGTGATGTGGGAAAACGGATCTCATCTCAACAGGACGGAAATCACCCGAAAAACGGAAACGGTCGCGACAACCGGCTCCACCCCGTTTTCCTACACCTATTCCCTGCCGGGATACTATCTGCTGAATTATTACTGGTACGAATTCAGCTGGAATGACGATGACGGCGAACACACCGTGGATTCGCTGCAGGGATACTATTACTGACGGTCCGGGCGCCCGCAGGTCACCGGGTGGAACGGTTCAGAGAGG
>CAYMRH010000087.1:0-5632 GCA_964392785.1 uncultured Brevinematales bacterium | reverse complement strand
AGCGTCGAGCACCTGCACGAAGGTGCTCGACGGCCGAGGAGAGCTAAGCGCGCGGAGAAAGCGGGAATAGCCGCGGAGTTTACCCCCGCGTACGAGGGGGTTTACCCCGAGGCACCCAGCTCCTGCACGCGGGGGCTGGGGAGTCGAGGGGCTAAGGCGCGCAGGAGCCAGGACGGCACCTCGGCAAGCTCGGCATAAACTCCCGCACCGTTGCTGACATGGATGTCAAGCATACGGTGCGAGGGAGAGGAACGGAACAAAGAATGAGCATATCAACCTGCTCTCCGTGGTTCGGCCTCGCTTGGTTCCTGAGCCAGAGCCGAAGGGCACCAACCAAGCGTGAGCCCGATAGGGCGAACGGCCGAGGAGAGCTATGCGAGCGGAGGAGAGGAAAGGGAGAATGAATAGGTATTGAATTCCCGCTCTCCGTGGCTCGACTCCGCTCGCCAACCAAGCGCGAGGCGAGCCGAGCCGAGTGGTCGAAGGGGGTGACCGAGGAATGCAATCCGCGCGCGGAGGGACCGAAACCGGTTCATGACGCGCCCGCTGCGCGCCCGTATGTGTCCACTTGATTTTTCCCTTCTCCTCTTCAATAATAAAGATGACAGCATTCTGGCAGGTCAACCCATGACCCTATTTCTTTCCCTCGTGATTTTTGTCCTGAGCGTGGCGCTCTTTTTCGTGACCTGGAACAAGGTGCGGAATATCAAGAAGGACATTTTGGTGGAGGACACGAAGAAGGAGCTGGAAGCGCTTTTGGGCGAATTCAACGGCGCGGCGGCGCGGAACATCGAACTCCTGGAGGCCAAGATCGGGGAACTCCAGGATATGATGAAGAAAGCTTCCGGCAAGATCGTGGAACTGGACGGCCGGATAGACCGCGCCAACAGGCCCATCGTGATAGAAAAAGTGGTGCCGGGTTCTTCCGTCCGCCCGCAAAACCCGCCCCCCGCCCCCGAACAGCCGTCCCCGGCCATCAAGGCCCGGCAGAACGTTCTCCAGACGCCCGCCCCGGCAGCCGCGCCGCGCGCCAGCCGCCTGGAAGAATCCCGCAATATCCGGGAACGCCTGGAGGAAGCCAAAAAGACCGCCGCCCGGCCCGAGCGTTCCAAAACCCGCGAAAAACCGGTCAGGCACGCGGAAGAGGAAACCGCCGGCAGAACGCCGCCGGAACAGACCGAGACCGGGCGCAGCGATCTGCTGAAAAAGTATCTGCGCGAAGGCCGGTCGCGCGAAGACCTGCTGTCCCTGGGTTTTCAGGAAAACGAAATCAACCTGCTTTCCTTCTTCCTGAAAAAACACGGATAGGGCGCGAAACCGCCCGGAACGCCGGGCCGCATTCCCGCCAGGAAGCGGTTTTGTCCGGCTGTTTTTTTTCCCGAAACCCCAAAATTGCGAGTTTCCGGGAGTGCCTTTAATATCTTGGCCAGCGGACGGAAAGGGGGTCGCCTTGTTCTCCCTGCAGAATAAAATCCGGATCTATATTGTCGTCTCCATCATCATCTACGTCATCAGCCTGACGTCCGTTTTCCTCATCAACATGTACCTGAACACCATGGCCACGGCCACCAGCCCGCTGGTCACGACCCAGAACCTGTTTTTGAACCGGATTTACATCTTTCTTCTGGTCGTGTCCATTCTGGCCGTCATTTACGGCGTGGTCACCTACGTTCTGACCCTGGTGAACGGTTTGAACCGGTACCGCGAAGTGGCCCGCCGCGTCGCGAGCCTGATGGAACAGGACGATTTCAACCTCAAGTCCATCGAATTCCCCAAGGAGGACGAGTTCGGCTCCATTGGCCGGGACTTCAACGCGCTGCTGTACAAACTGGCGCGGTTTGACGACCTCAAGACCCAGCGCAGCAAGGGGGAAAACCGGAAGTTCGAAATGGTCGCGGAAAAACTGGACACGCCGCTTTTGGTGGTGCGCATCGACGAAGGCGACAAGATCGTGAAATACTACAACAAGAAATTCGAATCCGTGTTCGCGAAAAAGTCGGAAACCGAATACTACGACATCAAGAATTTCTACCTGCGGGCGCTCATGCGCCAGGAAGGCGACCCGGCCGCCGCGGGAACCGACGGCGCCACCGAGGAATCCGCGCCCAAGGGCGTCCTGGACATCTTCAACAGCATGAGCGATTCCGAAGCCATCTTCTCGTTTCTGGACAAGGAATTCGAGGACGCGATCAACATCGCCATGTCCGACCGCAAGACCATCGACATCAAGAAAAGCTTCTGCACCATGCGCGGCGACGAATGCTACCACTCCGACCACATCCAGATCGTTCCCGTGGTGGACGACTACGGCAACACCCTGGACGTGATGATCTTTTTCAACAAGCTCAAGAAGGTCAAATGATGCGGCGGGCCGTCCGGATTTTTCTGGTCGTCCTGGCCGTCGTCCTGGCCCTGGTCGCGTTCGGATACGCGTTTTTATCCCGCCTCCTTTCGGACCTGCTGTGGCTGAAAAGCACGGGGTATCTGTCCCTGTTCTGGAAAACCGCGCTCCTGAAAATGTGCGCGTTCGCCGTCCCGTTTCTGGTTTCCCTGATCATTTTCCGCGGCTGGCTGTTTGCCGTGCGCGGCATCAACAAAAACCCCGTCCTGTCCGTCCTGCTCTGGGTGTTTTCAGCCGGCGCGGGCGTTCTGGGGCTGTTGAACTGGCCTCTGCTCCTCATGAAACCCTGGGGCGTTGCGGCCGGTTTCGCGGACCCGTTTTTCCGCCTGGACGCGTATTTCTACATGGCGCACCTGCCGTTGATCCGCATGGCCCTGCTGCTTCTGTCCGCCTGCTTCGCCGTCCTGTTCGTGCTGGATCTGACGCTGCACCGCGGCGGCGAGAAAGGGCTTTTCCGGGACGGCAAACTCCGTTTCCATTTCTCCACCATGACGCTGTTCATCATCACCTCCCTCCTGGCCCTCCTGTTCTATTTTTCCGGGGCGCTGGAGGTGCTCGTGTCGCAACCCAGCGCGCGGCTGGGCGTGGACTTCAAGACCTTCTACGGGCTGTTCCTGGGAAAGAGCGTGTGGATCGGTCTGGCCATCCTGTACGTACTGCTCCTGATCCTGCGCTCCGTCAAGGGCGTGAGCGTGTCCGGTATCCTGGTCCAGACGGCCGTTCTGGCGGGCCTCTATTTCGGCCTGACGCGCCTGTACCCCTGGGCGCTGGAAAGCCTCCACATCCGTCCCAACGAGCTTTCCGTCCAGCGGCCGTTCGCCAAAAACCGCATTGCGGCCACGCGTCACGGGTTCCAGCTCCGGTTTTCCGAGGCGTATTTTCCCGATTACGGCGGGCTGGACGCGGGCCTGCGCACCGTACTCTCCACTCTCCGCATCTGGGACAACGACCCCTACCTGAGCGTGATCCGCCAGGTGCAGACCATCAAGACCTACTTTGATTTTCACGACGTGGATCTGGGCGCCTACCGCGTTCGTCCCGCGTCGGGACGGGAAGGGGATGCCCTGCGCCAGGTCGTGATCTCCGCGCGCGAACTGTCCACCGCGTCGCTCTCGCCGGACGCGATCACCTGGGACAACCTGCACCTGCGATACACCCACGGCAACGGCGCCGTCGTTTCCCCCGCGCACCTGGCGGACAACGAGGGCAGTCCCGTTTTCTGGCTGGGAGACCTGGACCAGCCGGCCGCGCAGACCAACCTGTCCCTGACGCGCCCGCAGATCTATTTCGGGGAACTGACCTCCAACTACGTGATCGTGAACACCACCGCGGACGAATTTTCCTACACCGCCTCCACCAACCGCGTCACCACGCGCTACGGCCTGGACCGCGGAATCAAACTGGATTCGCTGTTCAAAAAGATCCTGTTTAGCGTGGTTTTCGGCGAGAAAAATATTTTCCTCAGCAAATACATCACGAAGGATTCCGCCATCCTGTACCGCCGCGAGATCCAGGAACGCGTGCGGTCCATTTTCCCGCGGCTTAAATACGATCCGGACCCCTACCCCGTGATCCTGGACGGCCGCATTGTCTGGGTGATCGACGCCTACACCGTGTCCGACCGTTTCCCGATCGCGGAAAAATACGATTCCATCCTGGGCCGGATCAATTACCTGCGCTGTTCCGTCAAGGTGACGGTGGACGCCTATTCCGGCGACGTCAGTTTCTACCGGGTGGACGATTCCGATCCCGTGGCCGCCGCCTACGACTGGCTGTTTCCCGGACTCTTCCAGAAGGAGGTCCCGACCGCCCTGGAGGAACACTTCCGCTACCCCTACCACATGCTGAAAATCCAGTCCGCCGTTCTCGGCAAGTACCACGTGGACAACGAGGACAGTTTCTACAACGGGGACGACGTGTGGGTGATCCCCAACCAGGTGTACGGAGACAAGGCCGTCCCGTTCGAGCCTTACTACCTCATTTCTCTTTTTGAAACGAACAGGACCGGAACGCTCACCAACTGCCTGGAGCGGTTTTCGCTGGTCCAGCCGTTCGCTCCCCGCAACCGGGACAACCTGGCCAGCTGGGTGCTGGCCTGGTACGACAACGGCCCCCGCCTGGCACTCCAGTACGGAGGACACACCTCCGCGGCGCTGGGCCCCATGCAGGTGGAAGCCCGCATCAACCAGGACGACCGGATGTCCAGTTTCTTCACGCTCTGGGGCCAGAAGGGGGCCAAAACCTTCCGCGGCAACGTGAAGTTCATCCCGCTGAACGGCCGCCTCCTTTACAGCGAACCCATCTTCCTGGAATCGGTGAGCATGTCCATGCCCCAATTGGTCAAGATCGTCTCCATTTACGACGGGGCGCTTTATCTGGGCAACAACTACGACCAGCTCCGCAACATGATGCTGAAAATTCCCCCCGCCGAGAATACGCCACAATAAAATCCGGAGCCCGCTATGAACCTCCTTTCACTACAGGAAAAACCGCTTTCCAAAACCCGCGAAATGATTGAATTCCTGGTGGCTTCTCTAGCGTGCGTCCTCGCGCCGCTTTTGATCGGCCACCCGGCGGATGCCGTGGGTGTGATCGTGAATTTCTGCCTTGTGCTCGCGGCATTGAACTTCCGCAGATGGGAAGTCATCCTGATCATCCTTTTACCGTCGCTGGGTGCCGTGGCGCGCAATTACCTTTTCGGCGCGAAATCCCTGTTGCCGGTTCTCACGCTGCCAATCGTGTGGATCGGCAACGCGGCGCTGGTCGTGGTCATCAAATGGCTCTATTTGAAATTGAAATGGAACAACTGGCTGGTTCTGGCTATCGCTGTCATCGTGAAGGCGCTCGTGATGTTCGGGATCGCCGCGCTTATGATCGCGCTGAAAATCCTGCCGCCGGCCAAACCGCTGTACTGGCAGTTCGGGGTGTTCCAGTTGTATACGGCGGCGATTGGCGGGGTGCTGGCATATGGGTATGCGATGCTCGCGGGGGTTGTTTTTAGGAAAAAGAGGAAACCCTAGCCGGGGGCTGTTGTTGTGGGACGCAACCTTTTCTTTTATTAAATCATAATATTCTTTTTTACCAAGAGTTGGTGAGCCGCCATCGCCTCGCCGGCGTGGCGTCCTATGCGGACGGCAAAAAAAGGGGCCGTGGGCCCCTTTTCATGGTTCGACTTCGCTCACCAACCACCCCGGGCCTCCGTCAGCCGGAAGGCAGGACGCCTGACGTGCC
>CAYMRH010000086.1:0-5729 GCA_964392785.1 uncultured Brevinematales bacterium | reverse complement strand
GAGTGGTCGAAGGTGACGGTCTTGCCCGCCCGAGGCGGGTCCGCCTTGGGCGGAAAAACCTTCGATAACTCCCACACATTATGTACTTTGTTTATATTCTGTATAGTAAATGTTTGAATAAATTCTATACTGGCAAAACATCGGATATTAATGTCCGTCTGGTTGAACACAACAACAATAAAGTCCGTTCAACGAAGGCTGGTGTTCCTTGGCAACTGGTTTATTATGAGGCTTTCTTGAATTCTACTGACGCCGGAAGAGAAGAGCTGTTTCTAAAGACGGGCAAAGGAAGAGAACGTGTCAAGTATTTACTTAAAAACACCGTCAATAACTGTGATCTCTCAATAATTACGGAGGAGTGACCGAGTGGTCGAAGGTGACGGTCTTGAAAACCGTTGTCCGGCAACGGACCGGGGGTTCGAATCCCTCCTCCTCCGCAGTGACCCCAAATGGATGGTTCATCCCCCGATCCCCCAAATCCCGGCCCGATGTTTTGACGAAACCGCCCCGACCGATTAGAATATGCCTTCTTGCCAAACGTGGCCGCCGGGCCTTCCGCCCGCCTCACGGACCGGTAATGAGAGGGGATATCCGTCATGTCGCCAGACCAGGCCCGAACCGATCTCATCAAAAAAATCATGGCCGGAGAAATCGCGGCCTATTCCGAGGCCCGCCAGTATCTCAAGACCTCAGTCGCGGACGCGACCGCCGCGCGTCAGATCCTGGCAGACATCTTTCCCCTGATCAAGAAAATCAACTGGGGTTTTTTCTCCGACCTGTCCCTGGACAAGTTTCCCAAACTCTGGCACGAACTGGTCATTACGGACGAAAGCGCGCGCGAATTCGGGGACCTCAAACAGTACATGACATTGTCCCAGGTTTACGCGTCCATCCTGGACATACACGGGTACACCACCTTCTGCCAGGAGAACAAGGTCAACATCACCATGCTCCAGCGGCTGGACAATTTCATTTCCATCCGCATCGCGCAGTGCGCGTCCGCGTTCGGCGTGCTGGCGCGGCGGGAAATGGGGGATTCCGTCATCCTGGTGGGCGCGGAAGTTTCCGCCATCCTGGCCGCCACGTTCGAGATCATCCAGTTGTTTTCCAAGGAAGGCGTAATCAAGGGCGGCAGCGGCGTAAAGGCGGACTTTTTCCTGCCCGCCTTCAAGATCTCCGCCGGTATCGCCGGCGGCCAACCCCAAACGCCCCTCATCATCTCGGAAAACGGAACCCTGGCGGGCTCACTCATCAACACCGCCGCCCGGCTCCAGTCCCGGGCCAACGCCATGGCCCCCAACCAGACAAAAGTCATCACGGACCAGTACGTGCTCCTCAATTTCGAGAAACTCAACTACAAGCAGGGCATTCTGGACAAGATCCAGTTCTTTTTCAACGGCGAGGTGTCTTTCAAGGGCATCACCATGAAGAACTTCGAGGCCTATCTCTACACGCCGGCCGACCACTACAAGACCAAAATCCAGGAAGACCTGAACACGCTGCAGGAAGCGATCCGGGAAAACCAGTGGCAGACCAAGGTCATGACCTCCCTGTGCGACCTGGCCTGCGCAACCGCAAAAGCCATGCCGCCGTTTTTCCAGTCCGTGACGGTGGACCGCCAGGCGGTCAATCTCAACAACCAGATTGTGGACGCGGAATTCCGCGAACTGAAAAACCTCATGACGGCCACCGGGGATTACCAGGGCGCCGTGGAAAAACTGGGTTTTCTCTGCCGGGCGCTGGAACAGTGCGCGCCGTTTGACCGCGTTGTCCTGGAGTACTGCGTGAACATCCACAAAACCTATCAGGTCCCGCTCCGGAACTATATCGACCTGTTCCAGGACCATCTCCAGGACAAAAACGCCCAGGTCTTCACTCCCGAGGAAGCGAAAATATTCCAGATCCGCAAACAGGTGGAAAACGCCTATCAGTCCCTGATGAAAAGACTCCGCCAGGGTGACCACCTGAAGGATAAAAGAAGGATTTTCTGGCTGAACGCCGTCCAGAACACCAAGAAAGACATGGATTTTAAAATTTATTCCGGAAAGAAGTGATCAACCGCGTTTTCATTTCAACCCTAAAAGACGTTCCGTTTCGTCCCACAATTCGCGGCGATAGCCGTGACCGGCCACACGGCCGGGGATTTTCCGGGACCTGTTGTTGATGAAATAGCCTCCCGTCACTCCCGCCACTCCCTGATCCGAAGCGAGAAAAACACCCGTTCGCGCGCCCTGCTCCGCCGTCCTGATCAACGGCCTGAAGATCAAATCCGCCAGCGGATCGAACCACCTGTCCAGGGTGATCATTTTGGTATTGACGATTCCGGGATCGAACGAATTGACCGTAATGCCTTCTGTCTTGGTCCGTTCCGCCAGTTCCAGGGAAAAGAGAAGAAAGGCCAGTTTGGAGTCGGAATAGTTCTGAAAACCATGAAACGGTTTTTTCTTCCTGATATAAAACCCGGGGCCGACCCTGCCCAGCCGGAACATGACAGAAGACGTGTTGATAATCCTGCCCCCGGGCCGACTGACCAGAGGCAACAGCAACCGGGTCAACAGGTATTGGCCGACGTAATTGACGCCGATCGTTGTCTCTAAACCTTCCGGTGTCTCGCTGTAGGAATGACACAGAACTCCCGCGTTATTCACCAGAACGGACACGGGCTGTCCTTTGGCCAGCAGTTGATCAGCAAAGGCCTCTATGGATTCCCGGGAAGCCAGGTCCAGCCGCATCAGTTCGACGCGGGAGCCGGGACATCCGGCCCGGATACTCTCCAGCGCCACGGAGGACTTCTCCAGGTCCCTGCAGGCCATGACGATCCGCGACCCCGTACCGGCCAAAGCGCGGGTCATGGCCAATCCTATCCCGGAGTTGGCTCCGGTTATCACAATTGCCGGATCCGTCACTCTGTTTTGCCCGCAAAAAGGCATTTCGCCGTATGGCCGGGCCCGACACAGATTTCCTCCGGTTCGGATTGCCGGCATTCGTCCTTAACCAGGGGGCATCGGTCGGCAAAACAACAGCCCTTGAAGCTGTCCGGCAAACCGCCGATCTCACCGGTCAGGATGGTCCTTGATTTTTTCCGGTCCGGGTCGGGCACCGGTATGGCGGAAAGAAGCGCCCGAGTGTAGGGATGGGCGGGGTGTTCAAAAAGTTCGTCGGACGGCGCCGTTTCCACGATCTGCCCCAGGTACATGACAGCGATCCGCCGCGAGATGTGTTTCACCACGGCCAGGTCGTGCGCGATGAACAGATAGGCCATGCCCAGCCTGGCCTGCAGGTCCGTGAGGAGATTGATGATCTGGGCCTGGATGGATACGTCCAGCGCGGAAACGGGTTCGTCCAGGACCAGCAGTTCCGGTTTCAGGGAAATGGCCCGCGCGATGGCAATCCTCTGGCGCTGGCCTCCGGAAAACTCATGCGGGTAACGGTACAATATTCCCGCGGACAGGCCCACCGTTTCCAGGATTTCCGCCACCCGGTCTTTTTGCTCTGTCCGGTTCCTGACGCGGCGGTGTTCGACCAGACCTTCCCCCACCGTATCCAGGATCACGTGCCGGGGATTGAGCGAAGAATACGGGTCCTGGAACACGATCTGCATGCGCGGCCGTACGGCCCGCAGGTCCCGGCTGTTCAACCCGGTCAGGTTCTGTCCGTCGAAATTGACCTCTCCGCCCGTAGGTTCCGTCAAACGGAGAACGGAGCGGCCCGCGGTGGTTTTTCCGCATCCGGATTCCCCCACCAGGCCCAGGGTCTCGCCCCGGGAAACGGAAAAACTTACGCGGTCCACCGCGCGGACCCACCGGCGAGTCCGGGCCAGTACGCCCTCCCGCACGGGAAAATACTTCTTCAATTCCCTGACGTCCAGAAGCAATCGGTTCTCGGTCATTGTCATGATCCGTAAAGCCAGCAGGCGGTCCCGTGACCGGGGACCTGCTCTTTGTATTCGGGATACTGTTGCCGGCACACGTCCTTCGCGAACCGGCAGCGCGGGTGAAAATAGCATCCGGCCGGCAACGCCAGCGGGTCGGGAATTCCCCCCGGAATCGCGTAGAGAGAGCCCTTTCGTTTCGGATTCGGGATGGAGTCCAGAAGCCCCCGCGTGTAAGGATGCAGCGGATTCCTGAACAGTTCACCCGATTCGGCCTGCTCCACGATCCGCCCGGCATACATCACGATGACACGGCGGGCGGTTTGGGCCACAACACCCAGGTTGTGGGTGATGAACAGCACCGCCATCCCGTTCTGCTCCTGCAGGGCTGCAATCAATTCCAGGATCTGCGCCTGGATGGTCACGTCCAAAGCCGTGGTCGGTTCGTCCGCGATCAGGAGTTGCGGGCGGTTCACGAGCGCCATGGCGATCATGGCCCTTTGCCTCATCCCGCCCGAGAGTTCGTGGGGAAAGGACAGGACCTGTTTTGCGGGATTCCGGATTCCGACCTGTTCCAGGGATTTCACGGCCAAATCAGCCGCATCCGCGGAAAGCCCGCCGGGATGGTGGATCATCCATGCCTCGGCGATCTGCTCGCCGATCCGCTTGACGGGATTGAAGCTGGTCAGCGGTTCCTGGAAAATGACGGACAGGTCCCGGCCCCGGAGGGCGATCATTTCGGAAACGGACAGCCGGAGAAGGTCCCGGTCCTTCCATCGGATGGATTCCGCGCTGATTTCAGCCGGCGGTATGGGTAGGAGTTTCAGCACGGACAGGGCCGTGACAGATTTTCCGCATCCGGACTCCCCCACCAGACCCAACGTTTCACCGGGCTCGATGGAGAAGGATACGCCGTCCGCGGCGCGCACAAGCCCGGCCGGTGTCCGGAAAGTCACGTTCAGACCCCG
This sequence comes from uncultured Brevinematales bacterium, assembly GCA_964392785.1. GTDB lineage: Bacteria > Spirochaetota > Brevinematia > Brevinematales > JAOACQ01 > CAYMRH01. The sequence continues at coordinate 890 of CAYMRH010000086.1, read as the reverse complement.
GATGTCGAGTATGGGCTCCATATCACTCCATCCTGTTGAATTCTTTGGGATCAAACGCGTCCCGGACGCCCTCTCCCACGAATGCGATCAGCAGCAGAACGGCAAAAAGCGCGATGGCGGGAAACAGGGAGAGCCAGTAGGAGGTGATGTTGGACATGCCCTGGCGCATGAGTTCCCCCCAGCTGGGAGCGGGGGCCGGCAGGCCGAACCCCAGGAAATCCAGCGCGGACAGGGCGAAGATGGCACCGATCAGTTCGAACGGGAGGAATGTGAGAACGGGCGTGAGCGCGTTGGGAAGGATGTGGCGGAACATGATCTTGGCCCGGCCCAGCCCCATGGCGCGCGCCGCCTCCACGAATGGGACTTCCCGCAGGCGGTAAAATTCCGAACGCATGTAATAGGAGATCCCGATCCAGTTGAACATCGCGAACACGATCAGCAGCACCAGAATGCTGCTGCCCAGCGAACTCCCCACGATGATGACGATATACAGAAACGGCAGCGCCGACACGATCTCGATCACGCGCTGGGCCGTGATGTCGAAAATTCCGCCCAGATACCCCTGGAGCGCCCCGACCATTATGCCCAGGGTCATTCCGACCAATGTAATGAGCAGGGCGAAACTGAAGCTGATCCGGTAGCCGTGGATCAGCCTGGTCAGAATGTCCCGCCCCCGGTCGTCCGTACCCAGAAGGTTCCTGCGCGTGGGCGGCGTGGGCGGGTTCCCGTCCAGGTTCAGAAGCGATTCGTTATAACCGTAGGGAACGGGAGCGAAGAGGATCCAGTTTCCCGATCCGGGGGCGAAGGCGGGCGTTCGCGCCATCTCCTTGTAACGGGGCCTGTCCGTTTCGGCCAGCCCGAAATGGTTGCCCGAATAAAAAAACAGGACC
>CAYMRH010000085.1:0-5951 GCA_964392785.1 uncultured Brevinematales bacterium | reverse complement strand
TTCTGGGCGACGTTTTGATCGTCCAGGGTAACAAAAAGGCCTACGCGAAGTGGGGGGAGTATTTCACCGGGGATAAACGCATGGTCCTGACCGGAAACCCGGTCCTGGTGCAGGGCAAATCCCGGTTCAATTCCAGCCGCATCATCGTGGACGTGGAGGCCGGGACCATGAACATGGTCGGCACCGGTTCCGGGTTTTACGAGTACAGGCGGTAAGACCCGGTCGGTCATGGAGGGCTGTTTTGGGAATCAGTGAAAGGCCGGACATCCTGAGGAGTTTCGAGAACCTGGGCCTCTCCGTGAACGAGGCCAAGGTTTACCTGGCGCTCCTGGAAAACCACCCCATTACCGGTTATCAGTTGTCCAAAAACAGCGGGATCCTGCGCCCGGTGGTGTACGAAATGCTGAACCGTCTGGTGGAGAAGGGCGGGGCCCGCATCATCAAATCCAACCCCGACACCTACATACCCGTGGAGATCGAGGAATTCCTCAAGAACATCGAGATCGATTTCACGGAGGCCAAGAAAAACATCACGCTCACGCTCAAGGAATTCCTGGTGGTGGACAACACCGACTACTTCTGGAACATCATCGGGCGCAAGAACATCGTCAATTCCATCCTGATGATGCTGGAAAAAGCGCGGAAAGAGGTGTTTATTTCCGTCCAGAAACAGGAATACCTGGACGACCTGATCAAGAAACTGGACGAAAAACTCCACGAGAACGTGCAGATCGACATCTTCTCCTATTACCAGATGGACACCCGCGGCATCACGCTCTATTCCTACAAGCTGGACGACCTGTTCAAGTCCGAGGACATCCCGCGGGACTTTGTCCTGGTGTGCGCGGACGGCACGGAAGGCATTTTGGTCAACATGAGCGACGACAAAACCGCCAAGGCCACCTTCAGCCGGAACGGCGCGCTGGTCCGCACCATCCGCCAGGACATCCTGCACCAGATCTACATATACCGCATCTGGACCTTCCTGGGCACGGACCGGCTCAAGGGGCTCATCACCAACGAGGACCGAAAACTCCTGGAAAACATAGACCGCTACCAGTCCGCGCGCCGCCCCTCCTGAGGACGCCGCCGGGGGCCGGCCATTGACTTTTCAGTCCGCTCATTGAATAATGGTCTTGCGGGCCGTTTGGACCCGGCCCGAAGCGATGAACAAAGGCGGCTTGACCCGGAATGAAACTGAAAATCGATCACGCCCTGAAGATCCTGGAAAAATACGGGGACGACGACGTCCCCCTCATCCTGCTTTCCGACGTCCGCGTGCCGGGATCGGGAGCGCATCTCACGCAGGGCATGCGGTTTGACCGGGAACAGTATAACGCCCTGAAAGGCACGCCGGTTTCCGAGATCGACGTGATCTACAGCGAGAAACTGTTCGCCAAGCTCATCGCCAATTTTCCCGCCGTGTACCGCAACCCGGTCGGCCGCAGGAACGTGGTGGAAATGGACCGCCTGGTGGATTCCCTGGAAGCGTCCAATTACATTTCCAAGCGCAAACGTTGCGTGGTGTCCCTGACGGAAGTGTACAAGAAGAACCCCAGCGGCATGCACGAAACGGTCATTCCGTTCGGCGAGAAACTCCACCAGAAACGGTGGAACGAAGTCAAGTTCGCCATGGGCCGGAACACGCTCCTGGATTACCGGTTCGATGAAGGCGGCATCATCGTCTTTTTCATCCTCTCCGGGTCCGACCCCCAATACGCCCAGAAGTTCATGCGCTTCACGGAGCTGATTTCGCTCATCGTGGAAAGCCGGAATTTCGGCGTGACCTTCAGCCCGGATTTCAACCCGGAAACGGACATCCATTCCGTGAACGACAAGAACGCGCTCCTGGACACCTACGTTGCCACCAAGGCCACCCTGATCGTGGTGGGAGAGGACATCAACGAGGATTACAAGGCGGCGCTGAACCAGATCAAGTCCTACGACCGCTACGCGCGCATGATGATGGTGAAAAACGTGGGCCACGAACAGCGCCGGGAAACCCTGGAGCAGGTCAAAAAATTCTACGGGTTGACGCTGTGGGAGGAATAAAAAACCGCGTCCTGCGCGCCCGGAACGCCCTCGTCAACATTCTCTGGCTCAATTTCCGTCGCATGAAGCGCGACGTCTTCTGGCGGGTCCTGCTGGTGCTGATCCATTTCATGCTCTTTTTTTCCGCATCGGTCCCGCTGGGCGTTCCGGTCCGGCAAACGGTGGTGGATTACGTTTTCGTCCTGACGGCCCTGGCCAACATCCTCTTCATCACCGTCCGTTTTCAGTCCGCGTCGGGCGCCGCGGAAATCCTTCTGGCCATGGGGTCCTCCAAGCTGTTCATTGTCGCGGACCGTACGGTGGAAATGCTGTTTTCGGTTTTCCTGGGCGCGGTCCTGTTCGTGTTGTCCCTGTTTTTCGTCAAACCGGTCCTGGATGTCCGGCCGCTGATCGCCCTGGATTTCGGGCTGATCGCTGTTGTCACGCCTCTCCTGACGGGAATCATGCTGGTCCCGCTGGAAGGCCGCAACCGGGGCCGATCGTGAGGTGCCAGTAATCCCATGGATATCCGCGTCATCAACGTTTCCAAACGCTTCCCCTCCGCGGACGGGCTGTTCGTGGACTCCCTGCGCCAGATTACGGTGGACGTAAACGGCGGGAGTTACATCACGTTCGTGGGTCCGTCGGGGAGCGGGAAAACCACCCTGCTGAACGTGATCACGGGCCTGATCAGGCCCACCTCCGGAGAGGTGTTCTGGGGCAAGTATTCCCTGCTCCAATCCGGCGCCGGGGCCGTGCGCAGCGTCCGCAAACGCCTGTTCGGCATCGTGCCCCAGGAGGCGTCGTTCGTTGACGAACTGAACGCGGAGGAAAACATCCTCCTGCCGGTCATCATTAACCAGGGGGACCTGCTACAGGGCAAACGGGACCTTTCCGCGCTGAAGGACCGGCTGGGAATCAAAAACGTCCTGCGCCGTTACCCGGACCAGCTTTCGGGCGGCGAACGGCGGCGTATCGCCCTGGCCCGGGCGCTCATCATCCGCCCGGAGATCCTGGTGGCTGACGAACCCACGGCCAACCTGGACGAAGTGTCCAGCCGCGAGGTGTTCCGGCTGTTCCAGCAGATGAACAAAAGCGGCATGACCGTCGTTCTGGCCACACACGACGAACGCTTCGGGAAATTCTGCCGGGAATCCTATTACCTCCGGGACGGCCGCATCGAGAAGTTCTCGGGACGCTGATTTTCTCCAGAAAAACCGGAAATAACCGATACTTTCACCGTACCGGCTGCGGATATCCCTGCGCCCCGGCCGCCGGAATCTCGCCGCGGTGCGATACTGATTTCATCCCGAGGACCTATGAAACGCCGACTGTTTTTTCCCGTTCTCCTGAACCTGACGGTGGTGGTGGCCGTTTTCCTGTTTTTTCTATTTCTGGACATCAATTTCCTCACGGCCGTCCCGGCGCCCCGGCACCCGGAGGACCCTCCCGTCCTGAAAGTACCGGCGGCAGAAACCGCGCCGGATCAGAACTACCGGTTTGACCGGATCACCCATTTTGACTGGTCTCCCGCGCATTATACCGACGACAACCTCCCCAACGACATGACCAACGATACCGTTTTGCGCATCGGCGGCCGCGACGTCCGGGGCGCTTTCTATTCCGCCCAGAAGGCCTATTACCGTTTCGAGATCGTGCGGTTCTCGCTCAGGGGCGTGAAGCCGTCGTCCCAACTCAGGGTCCGCGTGACCCGGGACGGCGTGACGGTCCCGGCGTATTCGGGACCGGCGGAAATCGGTTTTCATTCCGGGGACGGGCGGGGAGAATCCGTCGCGTCCTGGTTCGGGGGATGGAAAGTTGTCCCGGGGTCCTATCTGGCCGTCCTGATGGACGGAACAAACGCCGTCGCCCGGGCCCCCTTCGAGATCATCACCCGGAAGCCGGTCACGTTCCGCAAAACGCTTTCTTTCCTGACACTGGAATGGAACCAGCAGATCATGAAAAGGATCATTTCCGACCCGTCCGGGCAGAAAGTCCCGTTTCCGGAAGGGCTGGAAAAGTGGATGGATTTCGGGGAAGTGGACGGTTTCCTGACACTGTCCGGACAGACCACGGGCTGGGGGAACCTTACGCCCTCAAAACCCTGGGAATACTATCCGCTGAAAAACCTGGACACCCTGGGCACCGCCGTTCACGCCCGCAACCAGCTGGTGGGCGCCTATATCATGTGTTTCTACACGCCGGCCAAGGGGTGGCAGAAAGGCGGTTACACACAGGCCAGGGGAGCCGTTAACACCGCTGAGGGCATGAAGATCACCGGCAGCAGTTTTATCTCGTTCAAGGACCCCAAGCGGTTCAGGGACATTGTGGACCTGGCGCGGTATTTCGATTCCCGGCCTTCCGTGGACTTCATCGGTTTTGATTTTATCCGTTTCGGCGAAAACGTGGGTTACGAAAACGCGGCGGAATTTGTCCGGGACATGAACGTGGACGTGCCGGAGGGCTGGGCCAGTTTCTCCGAGGACGACAGGATCCGCTGGCTGGGACGCCGGCTCCGTTCTTCGCGGTCCGTGAACGAGCGCTGGAAGGTCTGGGTGGCGCATAAAACGGCTGATTTCATATACCGCGTGCGGCGGGAGGCGGGCCTGAAAAAACCCGTGTGGGTCTTCACCCTGGGTTGGGACCACGGCACCGAACACGGCCAAGACCCGTACTTCTTCCAGGACGCGGGCGTGTTCGCGGATTTTGTCATGATCTACGAGGCCTCTCCCGCCATGTTCCGGGAAATGAAAAAAAGCTGGACGGCCTACCTGAAAGACGAAGTCCTGAACTATATTCCCGGGAACCAGATCGACGCGGTCCTGATGAAATCGCTCACCGGTAACAATCCGGTGGAAGAATACCTGGAGCGGCTGAACACGGCCGTGGACTACGCGGATTACCGCGCGCGCGGTGTTTTCATTCACGACATTTCGCGGGCGTTCTGGGGGCGGCGGGGCGGGTATGACTACAGCCAGTGGCTGCCGGCCGGTTTTGCCGGCGTCAGTTACGCGCGCTGGAGGAACGGAGAAATCCCCTTCCGCCTGCTGGTCACCAACAAACGGGCGTTCTACCGCAGCACGGACGCAGCGCGGGTCCAGGTTCTGGTGGATCTGGAGGGTTCTTCGATAGTCCCGGGCGGCCGGCCGGAACTGGCCGTGGAAAACCTGCGGGACGGGACCGTGAGAAAGTTTGACATTTCCGGGGGAACAAATATAATATTCACAGTTAAAATGGATCCCCGAAAGGGCGCGGTGCAGTTCCTGGCCCTGAAAGGGAAATGCGAAGGCTATCCCGCCTATTTCATGGTCAACTATATCCAGCTGGTCTCACCGGTCGCGAAATCAGCCAAAGAAGCGACAGCGGTAAACGAATAACAGGCGGTTCGAAACCGGCCAACCCCAATGCCACGCAAATCATAAGCTTTGGTGATAATATCCATCATGACGAAAAGTAACGGGAGAATCCACATGCCGAGAAAACTGAAACTCAAGAACGGCGGGTCTGAAACCGCAACCGACGAAGTGCTGGTCGAAAAAGCGGAGGCGCCCCAGGAAGAGGAAACGCCCAACGCCCAGCCGTCCCCCCGCCACGACTATTCCACCTACTACCACACCACGGATCCCGCGGAGGTCATGAAACAGATCTTCACGGACGACAATAAAATCATCTTCATCAACAAGCTCAAGCAGCTGGCCATCACCGAACTCACCATGATCGCGGAGTACCTCAAGATCGACAACATCGAATCCATGCACACGCAGGAACTGGTTTACCAGATCCTCCGGAAGCACGCCGACAACGAGGGCATTATTTACGGCGGCGGCACCCTGCAGGTCATCGAGGGCGGTTTCGGCTTCCTCCGCTCCCAGCGCTATAATTACCTCCCCAGTTCCGACGACATCTACGTGTCCCCCTCG
>CAYMRH010000084.1:0-6003 GCA_964392785.1 uncultured Brevinematales bacterium | reverse complement strand
AGACATCCTGTCCGCTCGGCACGTCAGGCGTCCTGCCTTCCGGCTGACGGAGGCCCGGGGTGGTTGGTGAGCCTGTCGAACCATTGACAAGGGGCCAGAGCCCCTTGTCGCCCATCCGGCGAGGATGCGAGGCGAGACGGCTAACCATCTCTTGGTTATTATGAGTCTTGAATGAAATATGTAAAAAAGCTGCGCCAGATGATCTATCTTCAATAAAAAAATCCTTTGATCAAAATCCCCCATTGACGTCCTTTTGTGATAACCTTATGATAAGGCCAACGGATACGGAGGCTCCCCCCATGAAAAAATTCCTTTTCACCGCTTTGATCGTCCTGACGTTTTCGGCGATCCACGCCGCCACCCGTGCCACCAACGCGGAATCGGCCGGCGGCGACACCGCCATGGTGGCGGGCAGGCGTCACGCCTTCACCGTGATCACTCCCAAGGGCTGGGTGTACGACGTGGCCACGGGTTACCGCAACGGGCTGGAATCCTTCTTTTATCCCTACGGCACGCCGGACGTGACGGCCAATTACATGTACGCGCAGGGTTTTGACAAGGACGCGGCCGGCAAGCCCACGCTGGACGAATTCATCCGGTACGACGTGGACAGCATGAAGAAAAAATTTCCCCGGCTCAAGTTCGACCGCATGAAGCAGGAAACCGCTCCGCCCATCATTCAGGGCTGGCTGTACGATTTCACGGGCGTGGAGGGAAAGTTCAGGGAGTCCGTGGTTTACCTGGAAACCCCGGAAAACGTCATTACGCTCGTGTTCGCCGTCCGCACAAAGGCGGATTACGACCGGTACAAGAACGATTTCGTGTCCTTCGCCAATTCCTTCACCTTTATTACCAGCGACCCCGACAGCCTGATCCGCCTGGCTGAGGAACGTGAAAAACAGGAAGCCCGGGACCGTTGAACGCGCCCGAAAGCCGTCCGCAATACTTGCCTCCCATCCCTTCGGCCGCTATAATGTTGCGGTCCCATGAGGAGTTAACCGCAACATGACCTATAGAGCCGTTTATCTCAAGACGTTTTTCGACAACGTGGTCGTCCCTTACGTGGCGCCGGAAGGACTCTCGATCGCGCCCGGCGAGTGGTGCCTGGTCAATTCCAAGTTCGGCGAGGACCTGGCCCAGGCCGTGACCGGAATCCGCGACATTTCTCGGGAAAAATTCCACCCCCGCAAATCCCATTCGCACGGTCCCGACGGCGCGGACACGGCCGGCATTGAAATAGACGACAAATCCCTGCTGGAAACCAAAACCGAGCACGTGCCCGAGGACAACGTCCCGGTGGAACACCTGCAGATCATCCGCAAGGTGACTCCGGAGGAAGTGGAATTCTGGCAGAGCTACCGGCCGGAGGAAAAGCGGGCGTTCGAGTCCGCGCGGCGCGAGATCCGGGACCTGGGCCTGGACATGAAACTGGTGAACGTGCATTTCATGTTCCAGAAAAAGAAGATCATCTTCAATTTCACGGCAGACAACCGGATCGACTTCCGCCAGCTCGTGAAGCGCCTGGCGGGATTGTTCCGCACGCGCATCGAGATGCGGCAGATCGGCGTGCGGGACGCGGCCAAGGTGCTGGGCGGTTACGGCGTGTGCGGCGTGGAGAACTGCTGCCAGCGTTCCAACTGCCACGTCCAGTCCATCTACCTCAAAATGGCCAAGGACCAGGGGTTCGTGGTCAATTCGTCAAAACTGACCGGGAGCTGCGGCCGCCTGATGTGCTGCCTGTCCTACGAGATGCAGTTCTACGCCACGGAGAGACGGAAGTACCCCGACCCCGGATCCCGGGTGAACGACGGAACGAAAGAATACGTGGTGATTTCCCAGAACCTCCTGACCCAGGAAGTCACGGTCATGGACGAAAACCACCACCAGAAAAAATATCCCCTGGATTCCCTCACGTTCCAGCGCAAGGACATCCTGAGCGGGACATCCTATTACCGCGCCGCCAATACGGACATCCAGGAAGAACTGAACCGCGTCTAAACGACCCGCAGACGGGTCTCGCGCGCCGGACCACCCCGCAGCACCGGCCAGCCGGACCGGCCTGCCGGACGGGAGGGCTCATGTCCCACGACCGGAAAGCCATTGATGCCGCCCGCAGGAAGGGCGCCTTCAGGGACAACGTGTTCGACCCGCGCGCTCTGGAACTGTCCGAAGAGGAGAAGGCCAGACTCCGCAGGGAATTTGCCCGGATCGAAAGCGAACAGAAGGCCGGGGATCAGGCGGAAGCGAAAGGACGCCGGCATTCCGCAAAAAAGGACGGCGGCAGTAACGCCCTGGCGGCCCATCTCAATTTTTTCGAGAAGATCGTCGTTTTCATCCTGTCCCTGGTGGGCGTGAATCCCGAGGAATACCGGCGCAACAAGGCCGTGCACGCCATCGAAAAGGCCGTGGCCCGGATCCGGCCGCCCATCTACAACGCGTCCGCCAAACGCGTGACCAAGTTCCTGGGTTACCGCGTTTACGATCTCTATCTCAAGCTCTTCACGCTCAAAAAAATCTACGCCCGGACGGTTTCCAACCCGCCGCTCTGGACCAACACGCAGCGGCTGCAGAAAAGCGGCGTGGAGATCCTGTTCGAAAAACTCATGAACGTCAATTCCCGCGACCTGGACGAACGCTTCTCCTATCAGGGCGTGCTGAGGACGGTGTCCGAATACGACAGCATGAACCGGGCGGCGGAAGCCGTGGACGCCGCCGCGCGGGCTTACCTGGATTCCCTGGATAAAAACGCGATCGAGACGGCCAACAAGGCCTACACCAACGTGGTCTATTTCCAGCAGCTGATCGAGTTCGACTACCTCCAGTTCTTCCGCCGGTTCGACCCGGCGTACAACACGGGCGCGATCCCCAATTTCACGGACATTTTCGGGGACGCGATCGCGGACTATCTGGCCCAGCTGGAGGAAGCCGTCCTCCAGGTGGACCTTTCGCTGGGGGACCTGGGCATCTTCCACAAACTGGAGGAAACGGCCCGCATGCTGGACATGCAGTCCCAGAGCGAGGAAAAAGCCGGGGACGACGCCGTCCAGATCGAGGGCACGGGAGAGAAAAAGGACGAATCCGCCGGTGCCAAACTGGAAAGCGACCTGGTGCTCCTCTTCGAGATCCTCAAGGATTTCATCCAGAAAAACACCTTCACGCTGTTGAACCGCATTATCCGCCGGGACCCGGCCTATGCCCCCAATTTCCTGCGCGCCCGGCACGATTTGCACAAGCTGTACTTTGAGACCTTCACCGGCCGCGTGCGCAACGCGCTCAAGGAAAGCGTGCGCACGAAAAAGCGGCAGAAGATCGAGGAAAACATCCGCAAGTCCTTCAACGTCGTCCAGTCCGTGGGCGTTTACAACGCGAACCTGTCGGGGAAACTGGAGGAAAACGGGTTCCTGGGGTTTTCCTACGCTTATCCGGTGGGAGTGGTCCAGACCTTTCTCAAATCCTATTACGACGAAATCATCCAGGACCTTTTGAACACGTTTCTCATGAGCGGCGTGTTCGCGGACAAGCACTTCCAGAAAACCATGTCCGAAACCTATTACGAAATGGAAAAGTACCAGCAGAAATTCCGGGAGTTCTGCGCCGAAGTGTCCCAGGACGGGCCCACGGCCAAGAAGATCATGAACGAACTGGCGCGGCACGACCTGACCGCCGCCGACCATAAAAAAACCGTGGACCGCCTGATTGTGGGCCTGAACAGCCGCGCCAAGGACCTGTACGAACAGTTCTACGGTCTGTTCTCCGGGATCGCGGACATCCTGGGCAAGATCCATTCCGACATCGAGGCCAAACCGCCCAAGTTCGTCCGGAACATCCATTCCGTGAGCGGGCTGAAAACCACGCGCCTTCTCAATTACGTCGCCAACATGACCAACATCCTGTCCTCCGTCAAGGAATCCCTGGGACTCCTGAGGGAATAGGGATGCGTCCGGAACGCGCCCTTCTGATTGCCGTCAAATTTCCCCAGGACCCGCCCGAGCGCGTCGCGCTGGCTCTGGCAGAATTGAAGGAACTGGCCGAAACGGCCGGGGCGGAGGTGGTGGACGCGCTCGTCCAGCCGCGGCGGGACATTGACCCGAAATTCTACATCGGCAAGGGCCGGGTTTCGGAGATCCGGGAATTTTACCGGGACGATGGCGGCGGCCATGGCGTGGACGTCGTGATCATGAACGAGGAGCTGTCCCCCACGCAGGCGCGGAACCTGGAAAAGGAGCTGGGCAAAAAGGTCGTGACGCGCACGGAACTGATCCTGGATATTTTCGCGATCCACGCGCGCAGCCGCACGGCCAAACTGCAGGTGGAACTGGCGCAGCTCCAGTACGAACTGCCGCGCATGACCGGCAAGGGCGTGGAAATGTCGCGGCTGGGCGGCGGGATCGGGACGCGCGGGCCCGGCGAGCAGCAGCTGGAACTGGACCGCCGCGTCGTCCAGAAAAAGATCCACCTGATCCGCAAAAAACTGGAGCAGATCGGCGTGGACCGGGAGATCCAGCGGCGCAACCGCAACGAACGGGAGTTCAAGGCGGCGCTGATCGGCTATACCAATTCCGGAAAATCCACGCTGTTGAACCGGCTCACGCGGTCCGACGTTCTGGTGGAGGACAAACTGTTCGCCACGCTGGATACCACCACGCGCCGGTTGTGGCTGGGTCGCGACGAATTGTCCGGGAAACCCTGGCAGGTCGTGCTGACGGACACGGTGGGTTTCATTCAGGACATTCCCCACGGCCTGATCGAGAGTTTCCGGTCCACATTCGCGGACACGGCCGCCGCGGATATCCTGATCCACGTTCTGGACAGTTCGTCGCGGGACCGGGACATCAAAAAAAGGGTGGTGGAGCAGACCCTGCAGGAGATCGGGGCGTCCGGCGTGCCGGTCCTCCTGTGCTTCAACAAGACGGACCTCGTGCCGGAGGACCGGCTCATGGATGTCCGCCTGGAGAATCCGGACGCGATTTTCATCAGCGCCCGCGATGGCGTCAACCTGGACTGCCTCAAACGGAAGATTTTGGACGCGTTTCTGGCCTGGAAACGGGCCGGAGAAAACAGGTCCGAAACCCCGGAAAACTCCTTGCAGGAAAGCGCCTCCGGGGATATGATGTAGGACAATCTTCAGGGGGTATTTATGAATGTCGGTTCGATCATTTCCAACGCCGTTCAGAAGGGCATGAAAAATTTCCTGCCTCTCCTGGTGAACATCATCCTGTGGGCTTTGACGGTCTGGATTCCCTACCTGAACGTGGGGACCACCATCGGTCTGCTTGCCATTGCCGCCAAGATGTCCAAGGACCAGCCCATCTCCTTCACGGAAATCTTCGACCCCAAGTACCGCAAACGCATGGGCGAATTTTTCCTGGTGAGCGCGTTCGTGGGTCTGGGCGTGAGCATCGGGTTCGCGTTTCTGATCATTCCCGGCATCGTGATCGGGATTGCCTGGAGCCTGGCCGTTCTGTTGGTCGTGGACAAGGACATGGATCCCGTGGCCGCCATGAACAAATCGAACCAGCTGACCTACGGGAAAAAAGGGACCATCTTCCTGGGCTTTTTCCTGGTCGGCCTGATCGTGATGGCCGCGCTCGGGATCGTGGGGGGTATTTTGTCGCTCTTCATGGGGTCTTCCAGCATGGTTGTTCTGGCCGTGATATACGGCATCATCATGATGGTTCTGGGCGTGCTGGCCGCCAGCGTCTATATGGGCGCCGCGGCGTACGTTTACGGGCAATTGGTCAAGTAGTTGTTAGTTGTTAGTGGCTAGTAGCTAGCGGCCAGTTGCGGCAGGTATCGGTTGTTGCTTTTAAAAATTGGGTTTGAAATCTATGGCCTGATTGGCTTTTGTCCTTGATGTTCAGATTCTATAACAGAATGAACGCCGGCTGACAACTGAGTACCGATAACTGACAACTGAACTCATGCTTTTTGGGTTCCTTCCGATGTTATAATGGAGATTCCATCATCGGGAGGAACCTTTTTTATGATGCGCGCACTCTGGAC
>CAYMRH010000083.1:3223-6241 GCA_964392785.1 uncultured Brevinematales bacterium | reverse complement strand
CTTTTTGTTCCCCTGGACGATCACCACGTCGCCCAGAAGGTTGGCCTTGTCCTCGTTGTCGTATTTTTCCATCACGATGGCATAGGCCGTGATGTTCCGGTTGGTGAACACGAGCACGGGCTTCTGCGTCATGCGCGTGTACCCCATGTCCTTGAAGTAATCCAGGCGGCCGGACCGGATTTCATAACCCTGCTTCACGTCCGTCACTTTCACGCCGCCCTGCGCGGTGTAATTCTGCATCTGCCCGTTTTTGGATTCCAGGTCGATCTTGTCCGCTTCCAGGACGGTGTCCTCCTGCGTGGCGCGGGCGTTGCCGGTCATCTTGAACCGTCCGGATTTGCCGAACATGGTCCCCTGGTCGCCCTCCATCAGGAATTTCCTGTTGGTGATGCGGACGTTCCCGATAAACAGGGTGTATTCCCTGTCCGGGTAGATCTTCATCACTTCGCTGCGGGCCGTTACGTCGTCCTTCTGCATGTGCAGTTTGGGGTTCCGCCGGGCGATCACTTCCTTTTTTTTCGTGTCGTAAGTTCCTTCCCCGGCCGTCAGGACCACCTGGTCCTTTTTGTTCTGGTAATTCACGTTCCCGAATGCGTAGCCGATCTCCTGCTTGTCGTCGTAAATGATGGTGTTGGCCCGCAGGACGCTCTGGCCCTGGGTGATGACCGGCATTTGCCGGTTGGTGTTTTCCAGCAGGATCCTCTTGATCTCCCACTGGTAAACGCTCCGGCCGGCCGTGACCTCTACGGGCTCGTCACTTGACGGGCCGGAGATCTGGCCGAACATCACGGCGCCCGCCGTGAACAGCAATACGGCCAAAACGGCCGGCACACCGCGCATTCAGGTCCTCACTTTTTGATGTCCGCCTGGACCTGTTCCAACCGGACTTCCTTCAACCCCGAATCCGCCACCATTTTGTATCCCAGCACCACGGTATTGCCGCGCCGCAGGGTGACCAGTTCGTCCGGCGCGCTGAAAAAAACCTTTTTGGTGTTGTCCCAGTTCACGCGGTTGGCCTCCAGCACGGCCTGGTTGTCAGACAGGATTTTGACCTTGCCCTCCGCGTAAATGTCCATGGATACCTTGTCCACGTAACCGTGGTTGGCCGAAACGAACGACTTGACCCGGTTGGATTCGTTGTAAAACGTGATGGCCAGATTGTACAGGTAAACCTCGTTCTTCGCGTTGTACATTTTGGCTTCCCGGGCCCTGAGTTCCCATTCCCGCAGTCCGGTCAGGTCCGCGGAAATGTATTTGAAATCCCCCAGGATGAAATCGGGGTAATCGCGGCTTCCCGTAGTCTGGGTCTTGAAATTGATGCCGCAGGACACCATCGGCAAGAGGAGAATAGCCAGAGATAATTTCAGGACCAATTTGAACATAATTCCCGCCTTCTGCCGATAATAATGACTAGTAGTAGTATTATTACTCACAAATATTATATTGATTTTTTGACCGGATTTCAACGGAATTCGGGTTTTTTGAGGATTATTTATGGACCGGGAAATGATCCACAAAGTGCTGGATATCAGCAAAAAAAAGGACACTCAGGCCGCAGTCAGCGTCCAGAAACAGCTTTTATCCCGCATCTCATTGTCGGATAAATACTTAAGCACGGAACGCGTGGCGGGTGTGGACATCTCTTACGACCAGAATTACTGCTACTGCGCCATAGTAGTAGTAAACACTACAACTCTGGAAATCATTGAAAAATCGTTCTCAAGGCAGAAAATCCGCTTCCCGTATATTCCCGGTCTTCTTTTTTACAGGGAGTTTCCGGTATTCTACGACGCTTTCGAAAAGATCAAAACGGTTCCGGATATCCTGATTTTTGACGGACAGGGTTTGTCCCACCAGAGGATGATGGGCATAGCGACCATGGCGGGAATGCTTCTGGACATCCCGACCATTGGCTGCGCCAAGTCCCATCTGTACGGGAACTTTCACCTGCCGGGAGCGAAGAAATTCGACGCGTCAGACCTGACGGTCAACGGTATGGTGATCGGTTACGTGCTGAGGACCAAGGACGGTTTGAAGCCCGTGTTCATCTCCACCGGCTACCGCGTGTCTCCCCGGTCGTCACTGGAAATCGTGAAAAAGCTGGTGACCCGGTATAAGCTACCCCTGCCCACCCACTACGCCCATAACGAGTGCGAAAGCTGGAAGAAGTCGTTCCTGAAAAAACCACTCCGCCGCCGCCTGGCTTGAAAACGCCATTTTAGAAAATTCTGGGCACTGCCCTGCCCGCCCTGAGGGCTTCCCGTAACCCTGTCACCGTCAGTTCCTCCGTATCAATGACCGTGTATGCGCTGCCAATGTCCGCCAGTTCGTGCGCGTCCGAATTGGTGACGCGGGTGTAGCGTTCCGCGTTTTTCAGCGTCAGCGCTCCGCCGGTCCGGTAATGGGCCTTGGAGACCTCCACGGCGTCGTAGTCGTCCTCCGGCAAAAAGCCCAGCTGGGACTTCATGCTGAACATTCCGCGTTCAATATGGGAGGGGATGAACAGGCCTCCCCGCCGCCGGATTTCATCACGCGCTTCCCCCACGGAAAACCCCGCGGCCGCTCCCAGGTACTTCCGGACGCGCGCCACTTCCTGCCCGTCCTCGTCCACCACAATCTGGGAACCGAAAAAACGCTCCTCATGGCCGCGGTCCGGTAGGGCGTCTTCCACGAACGCGTCCATGTCCAGGGCCTTCTGCGCGGTGTCGAATATGGCCAGAACGTGGACTTCCTCCCGGGTGCAGATTTCCAGCCCGAACAGGATGCGGATGCGGTTTTCACGGGCCGCAATGTCGGAAAGCGCCACGCAGTTCCGGGCGCTGTTGTGGTCCGTGAGAGCGATGGCGTCCAAACCCCGGTCAATGGCGCGGAGCACGATGGCGTCCGGGGTCATGGATTCGGACGCGCAGGGAGACAGGCAGGAATGGATATGGAAGTCGCACCTGGCTTTCATGCGGTCAGGGGTTCCGGGCGGCCTTCAGCAGATCGCGAATACCGGCAGACGTCTCGAACTGGTTT
>CAYMRH010000083.1:0-3213 GCA_964392785.1 uncultured Brevinematales bacterium | reverse complement strand
TTGGGCCGTGACCAGGATCGCGATCTTTTCCCTGTCTGCCGCCTCGATCATGTCCTGGGGCACCGAGCGCGAATTGCAGACCACCACGGCGCGGATGCCGGTCAGCGCGGCCACGGCCACGGTGTTTTTATGGGCCTGGATGGTGATCAGGACAGAGCCCTCCTTCGCGTTGGCCATCACGTCGCTCAGGAGGTCTGACGTATAGCCGCCCGTCCATTCGTTCTCCAGCCCTTCCCGGTTCACGGCTTTGAATCCGGCCGTTCCCAAGATGTCTTTCACCGTCATGGCGTCACTCTCCTTTCCGGCTGCGGCGCAGGATGCCCACCCGCCCGTCCTCGCCGATCTTCTCAAACCGGCCGTCGTTCACGAAGTCGTTGAAAACGGCCGTCACGTCCTTCCAGTATTTGGATACGTCGTCCAGGATCAGGATTCCGCCGGGTTTGACCAGGCCGGCCAGGACTTCCATTTCCCGCCGCAGGTAGGCGCCGTCGTGGTTGCCGTCGATCACGGCCGCGTCAAACGACGCCGGCATCAATTTCAACAAACCTGGCAGGATGTTTTCGCAGGAATACTCCCTGTTGTAATTCAAATGGGGGTTGTAACCGGTAAACAGGATCCAGCGCCCGTCGTTCCCCACGTTCTTGTTCAGCGTATAACCGCAGACCACCATGCTGTTGGACTGGAGGTTGCATGCGGAAAGCAGTTCCACCACCAGGTTCTGGGGGTTTTTGACGCCCCTGTGGGGAATATTCGGGTCCACGGACACAACAGCCGCGTCCGGGTCCAGTTCCTTTGCCACGGCCGTGAAATAGGCCAGGGAAACTCCCACGAAATTCCCTACGTGCAGGAATTTAAGCGGTTTTTTCCCGGCGCACTGTTCGCGGATAACCCGGCCGCAATACTCCAGCGACTCCGGGGGCATGGACCCTTCCCGGACCATCTGCTCGGAAGCGCCCCGGGCCGCGAGCAGGACCACCGCGTCTTCGTAATCGAACCGTTCGGCCAGCCGCTTTGGGTCCCCTTTTACCTTCTTCATGGATCAACCTTCCTTATTCTGGACTAACCGGATCACGGCCGTTACGGATGTGGAACCCCCGGCCGTGGAATTGATGGTAAATTCGTCCGACGATCTTTTGGCGTTTGTCAGCCCCATTCCCGCCCCGAAACCCAGCGAGCGCACCCAGTCGTTGGCGGTGCTGTAGCCCTCCTGCACGGCCAGTTCAACGTTTTCTATGCCGGGGCCGCTGTCCAGCGCCTGGATGGAGGCCTTTTCGGGATCCAGGTGGAACACCAGTTTGCCGCCATCGGAATGGATCACGATATTGATCTCCAGCTCGTAGGCGGCCACGGCCACGCGCCGGATCACGGCCGGATCGATGTTCCGTTCCTTGAGCACCTTCTTGATTTCGTAGGCCGCGCGGCCGGCGTTCTCGAAATCCAGCCGCTTCACGAAGAACTCGTAATGGAGTTCGTTCGGGACGTCCGGGCGCTGTTCGTGGATTTTGGTCTCCAGCTCCCGGATTTCCTTGTCCATTTCCCGCACCAGCGCGGCCAGGATGTCCCGGCTGGTGATCATGCCCGCGAGTTTTTTGTCCCGGTCGATCACGGGGTAGCGGTGGTAGCGGTATTTGTTGAAATGCGAGATGGCGAAGGTGAGCGGCATGTCCTCCTCCAGGAGGATCAGGTTCCGCGTCATGTATTTCTCCACGGAATCGTCTGCCAGTCCCTTGTCGAGGGCGGTCAGGATGTCGTCCAAACTCACGATGCCGATCAGGCGGTCCTCCTCCACCACGGGGAGGCCGGAGACGTTGCGGTCCTTCATGACCTTCTGCAATGCTCGGAAAGTGTCCGTTTTGGACGCCTTGTGGATCTTCTTGCTCATGGCGTCCCGGATCTTGAGCCGCAGGAGCACGTCCCAAACCGCTCCGGCGGAGCGGTCAGGGGGGATGGGGAAGTGTTGTTTCATATATCTGCCTTATTTTGCTAACCACAAAGACACAAAGGGCAGAAAGAAGAAACATAGTTTCATGGGCTCTGCGTCTCCCCCTAAGCCGGCCGAAGGGTCTCCGCGACCATTCTATCGTCCTTCCTCTATGATCTCTGTGGCTTTGTGGCTATTAATCTCCACCATACACCAGCTTTCCCAGCCGGTAGCAGGCCTCAAAAAGCGACAAAGGCGTGCGCAGGAGGGTAATGTTCAACTCCTTCGCGAGCTGGACCGTGGCGGGTATGACGGACTTGCCCGTGGCTAGGAGGACCGCCCCGGCGTCGATCACGTCTGCCGTGCGGATCACCTGCGCCGTGGTCAGGTTGGAAACGAGCAACACGTCTTTTTCGTCCACGGTCAGAACGTCGCTCATGAGGCTGGACGCCACCACGGCCCTGACGCTTTCACGGGCACCGGAATGGACCATTTCCCCGTTCACGGCCTCCAGGATTTCCGAAACGGACAGTCTCCGGTTCATGGCCGGAGGTTCACTTTTTTTCCTGTTTTTTTGCTTCTGGCGCGGTCACCCGCAGGGCGCCGAACACGGCGTTGGCCTCGATCTCCACGGCGTTTTTGGCGTTCTTGTAGGAAGCGCTCTCGTAGGCGTTGTTACCGAAGGTGGTCGCGGACCCGTCCGGCAGGACCACGGAACCGAACGCGGAGTTGGCGCGGATCCGGGCCGGGGTTTTGGGGTCCAGCACCACAACGTGCTCCCCGAAAATGGCGTTCACCTTGAATTTGGCGTTCGCGTCCGCCTGGCCGGGAGTGATGACCGTGGTGGCTTTTCCGAAGATGACGGAAAATTCCCGGGATTTATCCCCGGACTGGCTGTTCATTTCCCCTTCCCCGAAAATCACGGTGTTCCGGTCCGCTTTTCCCACGCGGAAACCGCCGGTCAGGATCATGATGCCCAGATAAACGAAGAAGATGGCCACCAGGATGCGGAATATCGGAATGTGGACTTGAAACACGGCGTTCAGGATGATCGAAATGCCCCACAGGATCACCACAATGCCCCAGAAAACCCCACTGAAAAGAAACGTTTCCATTTTCACGATTACCTCCGTAAAATTCAGTCAATAATATACAGGTCCGTATTGCGTTTTGTCAAAAACAGCATCCGGAACCGGCCGCAGGAACCCGTCATTTTCCAGTTGCGGGCGCCAATACCTTCCAGATGCCCAGCCGCTCCTGTCTGGCTGCCTGTTCCGCGGCATTAAAGATCC
>CAYMRH010000082.1:0-6243 GCA_964392785.1 uncultured Brevinematales bacterium | reverse complement strand
GAATCAGCGGAAATCCGTGAAACTTGTGGTGAGCCTGCCGAACCATCCGCGTATATCCGCGATGAATTGCGGTCTTACCATGAAATTCACAACCACTACATCTCATCGTCCATTTTAGGTTTCTTTCTAATGTCTTTCTTCTTACCATGTTTTTTCTTGCCCGACAGTCTTTTTTCCTTCGAGGTCTTTCCCGGCTTCGTCTTCTTCCTTGACTTCGGTTTGACCGATGCCTTGCGGATGAGGTCGACCAGTTTCAATATCGCGATCTGGCGGTTCCGTTCCTGGGTTCGGGATTCCCGCGCTGTCAGGATGAGTATGCCGTCGCTGTTGATCCGTTTGCCCGCCAGCCTGATCAGGCGGGACTTGACGTCGGCCGGCAGACACGTGTCCGTTCCCAGGTTGAACCGGAGTTCCACCGCCGTTTCCACCTTGTTGATGTTCTGCCCGCCCGGCCCGCCGGACCGGGAAAACCGGAATTCCATATCCTTTTCGTCAATGAAGAGGGTGTCGGTGATCTTGATCATGTTCCCTGTCCTTACATCCACACCGTCACAATGCTCACCACCATGAGGCCGGCCAGCACCCAGCCGGTGATCCGCCGGCTTTTTTCCGTTTTCAGCAGTTTGGACAGGAATTGCCCCCCGGCCACCCAGGCGATCATGCTGGGAATCCCGACCGCGTTGTAAACCAGGGCGTAATACAGCACGTTCAGGTGGATGTTACCCGTCTGCGGCAAAAACGCGGACGCGCCGCTCACGGCCATGACCCTCGCCTTGGGATTGACGAACTGCATGAGAAGGCCGCCGCCGTAACCGACCTCCGCCGCGCCGCGGTCCCGGTCCGCCATGCCGACGCTGCGGACCACCCATGCGAGATAGAGAAGCCAGCCGGTCGAGACAATTTTCAGGACGAGCGCCACGGTTTTATTGGCCGAAACCGCCGACCCGATCCCGTACCCGGACAGAAGCAGAAGGATCATGAACCCGGTGTAAATACCCGCCATGAGCGGGAGGGATTTGCGCAAACCCTTTCTGCTGCCTGTGGAAAACAGCAGGATGTTGTTCGGCCCCGGCGTGATGCAGGTGACAAAGGCGAAAAGAAGAAAACCAATCAAATTGTATGACATTTACATACTCTTTATCGGACTCATACTAAGGTCCCCGAGCTTGCCTGCGGTGAGCCCCTCGGCGTTGCTCGGGACAGGCTCTGTCGAACCCGTCGAGGGGCAAGTAACGAATGCGAAGATCAGGAAACCAATCAGATTGTATGTCATAAAAACATTTCGCCGTAGGGGTGTAGGGACAAGGCATGCCGTAGGGGCAAGGCATGCCGTAGGGGTCAGGCATGCCTGACCCCTACGGCATGCGACGTTTACAGGAACAGCTCCGCGATCTGCACCGCGTTGGACGCCGCGCCTTTCAGCAGGTTGTCGGACACGACCCAGAAGTTCAGCGCGTTCTGGTTGAACAGGTCCTCGCGGATGCGGCCCACGTAGGTTTCGAATTTGTCCGCGGCCTCGGACGGCACGGGATAGACCTTGTTGGCCACGTCGTCCATCACGACCAGATTGGGAAATTGGGACATGAGCTCAATGGCCTTGTCGCGCGGGATCTTTTTCTCGGTCTCCACGTACACGGTCTCGCTATGGCTCCGCAGCACGGGCACGCGGACGCAGGTGGCGGTCACCGCAATGTCCGGCGCGTGCAGGATTTTGACCGTTTCGTGCACCATTTTCATCTCTTCCTTGGTGAAGAAATTGTCCTGGAACACGTCGATCTGCGGAATGAGGTTGAAGGCGATCTGTTTGGGAAACTTGGCGGGCTTGAATTCCCTTCCCTCCACCACGTCCTTGGTCTGCTGCCAGAGCTCGTCTATGCCCTTCTGCCCGGCGCCGGACACGGACTGGTAGGTGGACACGATCACGCGTTTGATCTTCGAATAGTCATGCAGGGGCTTTAACGCCATCACCATCTGGATGGTGGAACAGTTCGGGTTGGCGATGATACCCTTGTGCTTTTTCGCGTCCTCGCCGTTCACTTCCGGCACCACCAGAGGCACGTCGTCCTTCATGCGCCACGCGCTGGAGTTGTCGATCACGATCACGCCGTCCCGCGCAGCCAGGGGAGAAAATTTCAGGCTGATGTCACCGCCCGCGGAAAACAGGGCAATTTCGATGCCCTGGTTGTCGAAGGAGGTTTCCTTCAGTTCCTCCACGGCGTATTCCTTTCCGCGAAAAGGCAGTTTTTTCCCGAGCGAACGCCCCGACGCGAACAGCCGGAGTTCCCTGACGGGGTAATCCCTGCGTTCCAGGGTCCGGATCATTTCGCGCCCCACGGCGCCGGTGGCTCCCACCACCGCTACCACTTTGCCTGACATAACGGTTCTCCTCATGTCGTTTTCTTCACGGGTCTTTTCCCGGGAACTGCGGCGTCCGGAAGCCCTAAATTTTGAACTTCGCTTTCACGTCCTTTTCGGCCTGAAGCCAGTCGGTCATTTCGTCCCCGGGTTCACCCTTCTTCATCCGTTCCAGGTAAACCTCGTAGGCGCGTTTCTCGATTTCTCCCAGGAAGTTTTTCAGGTTGAGGACGTCCGGTTTCAACGCCATCCTGCGCCTCCTTTTTTCCGGTCCGCTTCGGACCGTTTCCGCTGCTGAAAATCCAGCTTGACCGGCACGCCGGCAAACTCGAAAGCCAGCCGGAGCTTTTTTTCCAGATAACGGGGGAAATCTTTCCTCAGATGTTCCTGATCGTTCACGAAAAAAACGAACTTGGGCGGCGCGGACGCCACCTGGGTCGCGTAATAGACCTTCAGGTTGGAGACCGGGCGCTCCATGTCGCTTTCCCGGATCTCCCGCTCCAGCCATTCGTTCAGTTTGGCCGTGGGCACCCGGTACACAAAATCATTATAAACCCGGAAGGCCGTTTTCAACAACTTTTCCACGCGGTAGTTTTCCTGAGCGGAAATAAATTCCATCGGGACAAAACCGTAAACCCCGATCTCCCCGTAAAGCAGGCGGCGCATGTCTTCCATTTGCCGGTAATTCTGGTCGTCGGAGGTTTTTTTCAGGTCCCATTTGTTGACGGCGATCACAAGGCCCCGCCCCTTTTCCAAAACCATTTCCAGGATGTGCTTGTCCTGCTGGGCGATCTCCCCGCCCGCGTCCAGGACCAGGATCACCACGTGGCTGCGTTCCACGGCCTGCACGGCGCGCACGTTGGAATAATACTCGATGTCCCCTTCCACGCGGGACTTGCGCCGCAGGCCCGCCGTATCGATCAGCCGCACGCGCTTCCCGTCCAGGGTCAGCACGTCGTCCAGGGAATCGCGGGTGGTGCCGGGAATGTCGGAAACGATGCTGCGGTCGTAACCCAGGATCGTGTTCAGGAGCCGGGATTTCCCGACGTTGGGCCGCCCCACGATGGCGATGCGGATCTCCTCTTCGGCTCCGCCGGCATTCCCCGAAGAATCGGCGGATGCGCCGGCCGGGCTTCCGGCAGGACGGTCTGCCAGGCCGTCTTCGATCATTTCCAGAATGGTGTTGTAACCGCGCTTGTGGGCCACGGAAAAAGGCAGGACGGTTTCAAACCCGAGCTGGTAAAACTCCGACGCCCGCGCCTCCATGTCCCGGTTGTCCAGTTTGTTGGCCACCACGATCACCGGTTTTTCCTGTCTGCGCAGCATCCGGGCCAGGTCTTCGTCGAACGAATGATAATTCAACCCGTCCACGACGAACAGGATCAGGTCCGTGTCCTCTATGGCGTCCCGGACTTTCTTCTGGACCAGCTCGTTGAAGGAATCGCCCTTTTCCAGGTAACCGGCCGTATCGTACAGCAGGAAGACGGACCTCGGGGTCTTGACCCGGCCTATGTTGATGTCGCGCGTCACCCCTTCCGTTTCGTCCACGATGGATTTGCGCTCTCCCAACAGCAGGTTAAAAAGGGACGATTTGCCGGTATTGGGCCGTCCCACGATCGTAACCACAGGCAATCCGTGACGCATGGCTCTCCGTTCCCCGGAATTTCGGGCCGGGTATTATAGCATGGACGGCGGGAAAAGGGAAATGACATTCCGGCCCCGGCGTCCCGAATAGTGTTTTTCCGCTTATCGGGATATAATCTTCATTCATCGGATTCGAGGTGGCTATGAAAACGACTGCGATTCTCGCGGTTCTGACAGTCCTTTTGGCCGCGTCCTGCGCGCGCACCGTGAATTTGAACCGAGTCAAGGGCGTTCGCGGCCCCGGGGCCCCGGCCGTGACCGAAAACGGCGTGCGGTTTTCCCTGTTCGCACCGGACGCTTTTCTCGTGACCGTGGCGGGGAATTTCAACGGCTGGGACAGCCAGGCCTCCCCCCTGACCAAAGACCAGAACGGGCTGTGGACCGCCACGCTCCCCCTGAAACCGGGCCAGAAATATTATTACAAATTCTTCCTGGACGGTTACGCGATTGCGGACCCCGACAATCCCGAATTCGAACCGGACGGTTCCGGCGGAACCCGGTCCGTGGTCGTGGTCCGGTAGGGAGCGCTTATGAAAGCATTGCTGTTTTTCTTCCTGACCGTACCCGCTCTACTGGCCGCGCGGGAAATTTCTTCCGGCAGGCCGGACCTGACCCGGAACGTGACCGAAACCGTCCTGCCGAACGGCCTGAAGGTGATCATCAAGGAGGAAAAATCCGTTCCCCTGGTCGGGTTGTCCGTCACGTACAAGGCGGGCTACCGGAACGAAACAGAACCCGGCCTGTCCGGCATGACGCACCTCCTGGAACACATGATGTTCAAGGGTTCGTCCAACTACCGGAAGGGCGAGATCGCCCGGACGCTTTCCGACGCGGGAGCGGATTTCAACGCCTTCACGGTTTACGACAAAACGCTTTACTGGGAAATCATGCCACGCGGCGCGTTCGAAACGGCCGTGAAGATCGAAGCCGACCGGATGGCGAACGCCCTGTTCGAACCTTCGGAGTTCGAGAGCGAAAAACGCGTGGTCCTGAGCGAACTCACCCGCCACGAATCCAATCCCGGCGTTCGACTGAGCCGCGCGCTGGGAGAGGCGGCTTACGGGGGCCATCCGCGCGCGCACCTGTACGGCAGGATCGAGGACATCCGCAACGCGGACCGCGACCGCGTTTACCGGGACCTCTATAAAAAGTACTACTGCCCCAACAACGCGTACGTGATCGTGGTGGGCAACATTTCCGCGCGGGACGCCCTGAAAACCGTCCGCGCGCATTTCGGGAAAATACCCGCCAATCCGGAACTCACGGCGGAAAAACCCAACCCCATCCCGTTCCGCGCGGGGCAGACCGTGCGCCTGGAGGGCGTGGCGAGCGAGGATTTCGGTTACCAGGTTTTCGGGCTTCCGGCGTGGAACATGGATGACCCTGAATTCGTCGCGCTGCTCTTCGCGTCCCAGACGGGCCTGTTGGGCCGGTTCTGGTACGACGTGACAATGGACGGCGGCATCGGGCATATTCCTTTCGGGAAGGAACCGGAATACCCCGCCCGCACGGTGGACCGCGGCTACGTCGAGCAAAACCTCCCCCGCCTGAAGGAAAAGTTCTTCCGCCAGGAGACGCTGGATTACGATTCGGTCCGCTCCATCATGATGACGCTGGCCTGGATGGAACGGTTCTCCGGCTGGCGGTCCTACGAAAAAATGCTGCGCGGTTTCGCCGCCCTGACGGCGGACGACATCGTGAACACCGTGCGGAAATACTTCACCCGGGAAAATTCCAGCACGGGATATTTCCGGGCCACCCGGCGCGACGCGCGCCTCGCCGCCGGCCAGTCCCCGCCCGCCGACGGCGGCTACGCCCAGGACATCGATTTTTCGGACCTGGAAAACCCCACGCCGGACGCCGTGAAGAAATCCCGCGCGCTGGGGGACAGCGTGTTCCGGGACACTCTCCGCTCCGTTTCGGATTATCTTTCTGACGTCACCAAAACCAACCTGGCCAACGGCCTGACCGTGATCCACAAACCCTACACTCTCAACCGGAAAGTCGCGCTCTACGCCGGAATCCGCGCCGGAACGCTCCACCAGAAATCCCCCGCGCAGGCGGACCTGACCTGGCAGATGGTGTTCGAGGGCGGGCCGCAGATCGTCCTGAAAAACGCCCTGTCCGACCTCGGGGCGTCTTTTTCCGGCGGCGCGAACGCGAACTATTCTTCCGTGGAATTGACGCTTCACGAGGACGATCTTCCCCGCGCCGTGGAACTGCTCGCGCTGTCCCTGACCAACC
>CAYMRH010000081.1:0-6540 GCA_964392785.1 uncultured Brevinematales bacterium | reverse complement strand
ATACACCCCCCACGCCACGCTGGCGGAAAAGTAAAATCCCGTCGCGCCGGGCGTCCGGTAGTCGTTCATGCCGTCTTTCCAGACGGCCGCCGGCGCCGTGAAAAACCCGGCCGCCAGCGTCAGGGGAAAGGACAGCCAGCCCGCCACCAGGCAGAACCGGAACTGGAGTTCCGCCAGCGCGTAATCGGGCACTTCGTCCAGCGCGTAGTTCAGCACCGGGAATTCCGCCAGCAGGACCAGGTCCGCCCTCACGTTCGCCGAAGGGTTCAGGAACAGGTAGATCATGGCCCGCAGCGGAAGCACTGACCTCAGGACATCGCTTTTTTCCCACACCAGGCCTGTCCCGCTGCCCCGGCTTGAACCCCAGTCGCCGCCGGAGGTGCCGCTCCCGTAACTTTCCACGGGTATCTCAAATTCCCTCACGGCCGCCGTGCCCAGCCCGAACAAAAACGCGGAACCGAACTTCCAGATCACGTTCAGGGACAACAATTCCATATCCGTGCCGTAAAGGGTGTTCCAGGAAAATTTGCACCAGTCCACCGTGAGGAAGGTATTCTCCAACGGCCGGTTGCCGGACACGTTTCCGCTCCCCGTGGTGCCGGTGGAGGCGGTATAGGTCCTGGACTCGTACTGGTCCGCGTAGTTCTTGACCGCGTATTCCGTGCCGTAATTGAATGAGTACCGGTCGGGCCGCAGGTAGGCCGCCATGTGGACGGCTTCGTGGATCAGGGTATTCTCGACATGTTCCAGATCGGAATCGATCACGTGATCGGATTTTATATAGATGGTATGGGGTGTCGATGGGGAAAAGAAACCGGCATAAAGATCGTACGAACCACCGGATCCAAAATATTTCCGAAAGTTCGATCGCCTATAAACGACAATCCTCTTCACGTTCCCTCCGAACATCAGGCGCTTCCATCTTTGGCTCAGCGGGGTTGTGTTGTTCTCAATGGTCCACAGGGCCGTCTGGATCCGCCCGATCTCGTCAGACGAACCGATAATCTTGATCTCCCCCCACCAGCCCGTGTCGCCGAACGCGGCCAGGGAACACAGGAGGGTCAGAAAAACCGGAACAACCAACCGTCTCATAACGCCTCCCCGGGTTTTTCAGCGCCCGCCGGGCCCTGAGGGGCCTTCCGCTCCCTCCGTTGCGCTAACGCTCAGTTTTCCCACCCCCGCGCTGCCTTCCATCCGCAGGTTGGAGGGTTCACTCAGGTAAAGAAAGGTCCTGTACGGCTCGTGATAAACGCGCTCAATGGGCAAACCCGCAAAAGTCACGTCCGGAGAAAAACCGCGGATATGAAAAATGAATTCCCCGTAGGGCAGGAACCCCAGCCAGAATTCCTCCCCGTTTTCCGTCTGCCGCGTGCGGAACACCACGGCCGTCACGTCCCGGTATTCCAGCGGCAGTTTTTTCGCAAAATCCGGAAACCTTAAAAATTCAGGGCCCCGGTATTCGCTTATGGTCATGGGTTCCTCCCCGGTGCGCCTGCGGTCCCGTTCCGTCCGTTCTTCGCGCCCGTTTGGATTTTGCCCGTGAGCCGGTCCGCTCCTCCGCGGCGTCCTTTTTTCGCCAACTCGGGGTTATTTTCCATATATGTTGCACAGGCAATGGCAAAGTCAATCTCCGCCTGTTCGGCGAAGTATTCTTGGGTCTCTCTGGTCAGGGAAATAATCTTTTCCCAGAGTTCGTGCAGGGCCACCAGGTGCACAATCTCGTGGATCAGGATCGTGAACTGGTGCTCCATTCCGCGGCGGACAAACACGGTATCCAGGTGATTATAGTCGTAATAGCCGGCATAATAAGCCATACTGTGGTCCGGGTCTTCCATCAGGTCCCGGCCGGACATCTCGGGATAAAATTCGATAATATACTTGAGTTCGGGATAATTCAGGAAGCTGCTCCAGGACATGTGCGTCCCGTGAATGTTCACGCTCCCCGGCAGTTTCATGCCGATCTCATAAACGCGCTTCACCATAGACACGAATTCCGGCGAACCTTTGATGGTGATCCCCAAAAACCGTTCGGTCACGGATTCCCCGAACGCGGCCTGGGCCGTGGCCGCCGTGATCAGGGCCGCGGCAGTGATCTGCAATAACTTCGCTTTCATACCGGCCTCCCTATGTCCTTATTGCAACCTCCGTGCCAGTATGGCCGGCCAAAGGAAATTCCCTTTAAAAACGGCTTTTTTTCAATGCCCCGTTCCCGCTTTCCCATTACCGGCATAAAATTATTTATGAATATAATAATATTCTGTATTCCACCAGGAGCAACTCCGGTGTGCGTTTTGCGATACTGGCAAAGGGCGTTTGCCCGAGCTCCCGGCCCCGCTCGGAACAGGTATTGTCAGGGAGCGTTGACTGACTCCACGGACGCCCCCTTCAACTTGCTGCGCAGTTGTTCTCCTCGGCCGCCCCCTTCGACCCGGCCGCCGCGGTGAGCCGCGTCGAACCGTCAGGGCATCGCCTCGGCCACTCGGCTCGCTAAGCTCGCCTCGCGCTCGGTTGGCGTCCTTCGGCAAGCTCAGGAACCAAGCTTGTCGAGACACGGGGAACGGCCTCGGGAATTCATTTAATTCAAATCCCGTTCTCCGAGCGTCCGGCCACAGGCCGGATGGCCGAGGAGAACTAAGCCGATGGGCGGCCGGCGCGCCTTTGACATTTGCCTGGCTCGTCACTACCATATCCCCAACCTGATCTTTTACCGGAGGACCATGCCCGCAGCGGAAAAGGAGCTGGCCGACTACCTCTACGCCAAGATCGCCGAGGCCCACGGCCTCTCCGACCTTCCGCAAAAGGACAAGCTGATCCGCTTCCGGGAGGCCGTGCGCCATCTTTTCTTCGAACTGACGCGCGGCGAAAAAACCTACCTCTCCGACCTGAACGACCGCATGATCTACGTGTTCGGAAAAAAATATCCGGACACCCCGCGGGAGATCCAGGACGCCGCCCACCGCCTGCGCCGCTACTGCAACCGCGCGGTGCACGACCTGGAATTCAAAACCGGGGACGACGCATACCGCTCCTGCCTGCGGGCCGCGCTGGACGTGGTGGCGCACTTCACGGGTCAAAAGCCGCCGGCCGGCCTGGAGAGCGCCGCCGGGGACGCGAAACCCTCCGGCATTCCCGGCTGGGACCCGCCGCCGCGGGAAATCATCCCCTTCCTGGAGGCCACGGTGCTGGACGTGCGGCGCCAGACGGACAAAGCGTCCCCGAACGCGCTGCTGTTGTGCGACACGGACGAACTGGGCGAGATAGCCGTCACGCTCTGGGACAACGCGCGGCAGGGCGCCAACCCCGGCTCCCGCTTCATTCTGCTGGCGGACCTGGTGTGGAAATACGCCAGAATCCATTTTTTCAATTTGCAGAAAGTTCCCGGACGCGATTCGCTCTACAGCGCGCGCGCCACGGACTCGGTGGCGGTCCTGGACCCGGACTACCTCATGGACGTTTCCGAACTCGCGGAATGTTTCCAGGTGAACGGCGCGTTCCCGCAGATCTCCCTGCTGAACCTCTTCAAACCCAAGGAGCCGTCGGCCGCGGCCACGGTGGGGCTTCTGGCCAACCGGCTCCTGGACGAGCTCATCCTCCATTACAACAAAAAAACCGCGGACGAGATCATCGCGGACGGCCTGCGCGAGCACGCGCTCTCCTGCCTGTCCGTGGTCTGCGGCCCCGGCGGCGCGTTCCGGCCAGAAACTCTGGAAGACATCAGGACGCGCGCCCGTCTCCAGAACCCCACCATCCTGAAATTCACCCGGGAATACCCCCGGTCGGAATGGTCCGCGCACGTGGAGCCCGCGTTCATTTCTCCCCGGTACGGGATGCAGGGCCGGCTGGACTTCCTGGCGCAGGACCGCGGCACGCCCTCCCGCCGGGACATAGTGGAACTGAAAAGCGGCAAGCCGCCGGAATCGGACCGCTGGCCCGTGTGGCCCAACCACCGCATGCAGGCCGAGGGCTACCGGCTCC
Source organism: uncultured Brevinematales bacterium (assembly GCA_964392785.1). Classification (GTDB taxonomy): domain Bacteria; phylum Spirochaetota; class Brevinematia; order Brevinematales; family JAOACQ01; genus CAYMRH01. The sequence continues at coordinate 2,565 of CAYMRH010000081.1, read as the reverse complement.
TGGTGGAGTCCGCCTTCCCGGACCGCAGCGGGACGGATTTCATCCTCTACTCCGCCTGCCCGCCTTCAACCCAGTTCCTGCGCATGAACGCGGATTCTCCGGCCGCCCGCCAGGACCTCATGCTCCTGCGCAACCGCATCGTGTCCGCGCTCTTCAGAATGTCTGCCGGGGACCTCTCTGCGCTGGACGGTCTTTCGCCTGAACAATGGCCGGAAGCCGGCAAGATCCACGATCCCTTCCGCCGGGAGTTTTTAACCGCCCGCCGGGACGCGGACGCGCTCGAGTCCGCTTACTTCCGCGCGTTCACGGCCTTCACGGCTCGCGAACAGCGCGCGGCCAAGACCGGCAACTCCCAGCCCGAGGGCCCTTCCGGTTTCGCGTCGCTCTGGAAATCCACGCGGGACGAAAAACGCTCCTCCTACGGCGTTCTGGAAAACCTGACCGTGGAATCCGTCACCGCGGACTTCACGATCACCCTGGCCTGCGACATGTTTTCCAATCCCGTTTCGGATTTTCGGAAGGGAGACATTGCCCTCCTCTACCCGTCCGGCTCCCGGGACGCGCCGCTCTCACCCCGCCACTGCCAGGTTCTCAAATGCACCGTTACGGACGTCCGTCCCGACCGGGTGGCCGTGCGGCTGCGCCACCGGCAGGCGGAGCAGGAGGCCTTCCGCTCCGGAACGCTCTGGACGCTCGAGCACGATCTGATCGAAACCTCCTACCGGTCCATGTATCAGTCGCTTTTCCGGTTTCTCTCCGCGCCCCGGGACCTCCGGTCCCGTCTCTTGGGCGTATCCCGCCCCTCGTTCGGACCGCCCGGATTCCGGATCGCCGGCACGGGGGAACCGTCAGCCGATGCGGCGCTGGAAAAAGCCCTCTCCGCTCGGGATTACTGCCTGGTCCAGGGCCCGCCCGGAACGGGCAAGACCACCGTGCTCCTAGCGGGTATCGCGAAGAACCTCGCGCAGAACACTGACGAAAACTTCGTGGTGCTGGCCTACACCAACCGCGCCGTGGAGGAGATCGGGGGCTGCCTGAGAAACGCCCGGATCCCCTTCATCCACCTGGGGCGCGTGGACAGCGGCGACGACGAAAACTGGCGTTCCGTGGTCCGCGGGGCCTCCCTGGAGGAGGTCCGCTCCCGGGTCCTCTCCACGCGGGTGTTTCTTTCCACCGTTTCGTCGTTCCTTCAGAACCAGGAACTGCTGGGTTTGAAAAACTTCCGCACGGTCATCGTGGACGAGGCGTCCCAGCTCCTGGAACCCTATCTCGCGGGTCTGCTCACGCGGTTCGAACGCTTCATCCTGATCGGGGACGAAAAACAGCTCCCCGCCGTGGTGCTCCAGCCGACGGAACACACCGCGGTGGCGGACGCGGAATTGAAAAAGGCGGGCTTTGCGGACCTTTCGGAATCCCTCTTTGGCCGTCTGGTGCGCAACGCGCAGAATAAAAACTGGGACTGCGTATGCACGCTCACGCGCCAGGGACGCATGCACGAGCACATTGCCGCGTTCCCGAACCGGGAATTCTACGGGGGCGTTCTGGAAACCGCGCGCGAGGATCAGAAGGGCCCGATCACGCTGTTTTCCGGCGCGTCCGCGGACCCGTTCGAGAAGGCGCTGGCCGCCTCCCGCGTTCTGTTCGTGCCCACGGCAACCGGAACCCGGCCCCGCATCAATTCCGACCAGGCCCGCCTGGCGGGCGGCTTTGTCCGCGCCGTGAGCCGCGTGTACGGAACCGCGTTCACCGACAGGACCGTGGGCGTCATCACGCCCTACCGCGCGCAGATCGCGAACATCCTCCGCATGGGGGACATTCCCCCCGAACTGCAGGACCTGGTCGCCATCGACACGGTGGAACGCTTCCAGGGCTCCCAGCGGGACGTGATCATCCTGTCCCTGCCCCTGAACAGCCCCGTGCAGTTCCGGTCCCTGCAGTCCTTCACGCCGGACGGCCGGGTGGACCGCAAGCTCAACGTGGCCATTACCCGCGCGCGGTCCCACCTCATCATCCTGGGACCGCCGGACATCCTGTCGCGCAATCCCGAATACGGGAAACTCGTTGCCCACATCCGGGACAGCAAAGGCGAAGTGCGGCTGTAACTCCGGACACCGTCACTCCGGGATATTTAATCCCGCCTTTGCGGCCGTCGCGTATTCCACTTTCGGGAGTACGGACAATCCTATCACGCCTGTGGAATTGTAAATCGTGAATGTCTGTGATGTCCCGGCGCTGACCGACACTGAAGCGCTAGTCCGGTAACGGGTGTTGACGTTCACAAAGTAGAAGTATATACAGCTTGTTCCCGCCAGCACTTCCCGGCTGTAACTGTGACCGGCCCCCAACCCTCCCACGTTCATGGATATCCCGGAATCCCAAATTGAGTCCGGGCAAAAATAATACGCCGTTCCCGAGTTGTCATACCAGCAGACCAGCTCCAGAAAGTACGACGAGGAATTCACAATGGTCAGTCGGGTGGCGCTGGGGGTTGAGCCGCCTCCGGATTGGTTATCGGGCTGGTTCGAGCACGCCGCCAGGAATAGAACGAGCAACAGGAAAATCCTT
>CAYMRH010000080.1:0-7000 GCA_964392785.1 uncultured Brevinematales bacterium | reverse complement strand
CGATTTAGTTCACCTCTCCGGCCCGCCGTCCGATAAAATAAACAGCTTATTTGAGGGTTTCCGATGCGTTTATCCGCCGCCGCGGCCTGTATTCTCATTCTGGCTTTTTCCTGCTCCAAAGCCGTCCAAACCGTCAAAATTACGGAACCTGAACCGCTTCCGGCGCAACCGGAAAATCATTCATTCGGTCCGTTTTTCTGGCCGGAGAACCACTCGCTTTCTGCCGTTTCCATCAACTTTTTCACGGAAAAACCCGTGGAAACACGCGTGCAGTTCAGCATGGTGGGCGACATTGACTGGGAACGGCAGGACCGCGAACCCGTCATGGCGCACAGGATGAAATTCAACGGTCTGGAGGAAAGCGCGGTTTACCAGTTTCTGATCAAAACCGGAGACGGCGAGGACTGGCCCGTCAGTTCCATCAGCACGCTGCCCTACGGAAACGATTACGCCTTCCGGTTCCTGATCGCGTCCCGGAACGCGGATATTGATCCGGACACAAGGCCCAGTTTCCTGGTCCTGACCTCCGAACGCACCAACGTGACGGAGGAGGAGATCCGCATATTCTGCCGGAGAAACCGGAAGCTGTTGTCCGCCACCGTCTTTTTGCCCCTGTTTGACTTCACGGCGGGCGGGCAGAGCTACGAACTGTCAAAAAGCGGTTTCTTCTTTGGCCGTTTCCGGAACCTGAATCTCATCCTGCTGTACCGGGAACAGACGGATTACCAGTTTATCTCCAAATTCGTGAACGACGGACCGGACGACCAGAACGTCATTGTCGTTTCCGGGCTTTCTCCCCGGTCGGTCAGGACCATCGCGCGCATGTATTCTCTCCTGAACTGCCGGGTCTATACCACGGACCCGCTCGCCGCCGGCGAAAACGTGGTGGTGGTAGACGGCACGCAGACCGTGACCGTGATCAAGAAGCCGTCTTACGCGCTCTTTCTGACCAACGCCGGAATTTGAGGGGAACGGATATGGACCAGACCATCCTGCTCGTGAACGGACCCAACCTGAACATGCTGGGAACGCGGGAAAAAGACATATACGGTACCCTGACGCTGGACGAGATTGTCCGGTCCGTAACGGACAGGGCCCGTGAGAAAAACCGCAGCGTCCGCTCCCTGCAGTCCAACGACGAGGGAGCCATCGTGTCCTTCATCCAGCAGGAAGGCAGGGCGGCGTCCGGAATGCTCCTGAACGCCGGGGCCCTGACGCACACGTCCATAGCCGTCCGGGACGCCGTCCTGAGCGTCCGGATCCCCTTCGTGGAAGTCCCTCTGTCCAATATTGTCGCGCGCGAGGAATTCCGGCACAAGTCCTATCTGTCCGACATTGCCGTGGGCGTGGTGTGCGGTTTCGGCCCGGCGTCCTACGCACTGGCGCTGGACGGTCTGATTGATTTTCTGGAACGGAAGAAATAAAATGACGCTGTCGGATACAGCTCGCGGAAGGGGTTCCCTATGAAAAGCCTCATCATGGCCGTCCTGGTTTTCGGTTCCTGCCTCACGGCGTTCGCGGACGCGGACGAAGGCGAGGTTCGGAAACGGTACATGCAGGGCGTGATGGCCCTGGCGAACAGCGACCTGGACGCGTCGGAAAAGCATTTCCTGGCGGTCGCGGAAGCCGGGGAAAGCCGGGAGTTTAACGTGAAGGACTACCGCGCCAAGGCCTATTACTTCCTGGGGGATATCCAGTTTATCCGGCAGAAAAACGAACAGGCCGTCCGGTATTACCGCACCGTGACGGACAAATACTACAACGAGGAAATCTACTCCAAGGCGCTCTACAAACTGGGGCGGACGCTGGTCGTGGACGGCCGTTACCAGCAGGGCGTGGAAATCCTCAAGGACTACCTGACGCGTTACCAGAACGCGGACGCGTTCGCGGACAACGCCTACTACTGGATGGCCAAGGGGTTCATCGGCCTGCGGGATTACCAGCCCGCTTTGTCCGCTTACCAGCTGATCCTCCAGAAATTTCCGAGCAGCTCGCTGGCTTACGACGTCCGCGCGTCCGTCGATTCCCTGGAAAGGCTGATCGCCGAACAGGACCGCGCGGGCATGAAATCCTCCGCCCGGGGGGGCGAGGCGGAAACCGCGGCCCAGAAGCGGGAAAAAATGGCCCGGGAGAAGGACCTTCTGGAAAAAATGTCTTCGCTTCTCAAAATCAAGCAACGACTCCTGGACATCAAGTCAGAAAAAGTGGAGCTTCTGAAAGCCCTGAAATCCCGAAACAGGACGGAGTACTGATATGATGCGGACACTGATCGCCTCTGTCTTTCTGTTCGCGCTGACGGCCCCCTTTCACGGCCGTTTTGTGGAAATCTCCAACGACTACATCAAGATCGGCGCGGATGACGCGACCGCCCGGTTCACGGCGGAAACCGTGGCGGGGGACCCCGGCATTTCCCAGGACGACAGAAAAACGATTCTGTACGCTAAAACACCCCTCACGTCGTTCACCACTTTGTCCATAGACGGGGAAACCGTGATTTTCGGGAGCGACCGCGGCAATTACATCAAGCGGCCGTATATCGACGGAAAAAAAATCGTGACCGGCTGGGAATACAGCGGCATCCTGGTGGCCCAGGAACTGACCTTGACCCGGGGCGTGAGCACCGGTTTGGAGGACACGTTTCTCATCACTTATAAAATGAGCAACAAGTCGGGCCGCAAGAGAAAGATCGGGGTCCGGATCCTCCTGGACGTTCTTCTGGGCGGAGTCAAACCCCGGTCGTTCGGAACGCCGGGGCAGGGCACGATCGACAGGGAAACGCAGTTCGTGCTGGACAAGGTGCCCTCCACCTGGTCCGCTTTCGACGACAACGCGAACCCCGTGGTCCGTGTCCAGGGATCCCTCTCGGGTTCCGGGAACACCCGGCCGAGCCGGATCGTGTTTGCGGCGTGGGACAAGTTTTACGATCATCCGTGGGATTTTCCCCTGGACGGGAACCGGGATTTCCGCCGGCTTGCCACGCCGGAATATGACAGCGCCGTCGCGCTCTATTACGACCCCATGGAATTGGACAGCGACCAGAACATGATCGTGTCCACGTCCCTGGGCATGTTTGGGGCGGGTTTTTTTACGGATAAGGACATGCTGTTGTCGTTATCCGTGCCGAATGATCCCGGCCAACCGCCCGTTCCCGTGAGCGCCCAGTTTGCGAACCAGTCCCAAAACGTTCTGGACGGTCTATTACTGGAGCTGACGGTCCCCAGGGGTTTCACATTGCCCGCCGGGGAAACCAATATCGTGAATTTCGTGAAGATCAACCCGTCCGACACCAAAACGGCCCTGTGGAACCTGACCAGCGGCACGATCGGCGGCACGTTCAAGGTGATCGTCAAGGCGACGGCCGTGCAGGGCGCCGTATCGAACGACATCGTGTCCGAACAGAGTTTCCGGATCAACTATAAGGAAAACATGGGCGTTCCCACGAACGCGGTCGCGGAACTGCCAAAACCCAAACCCCCCGTTGCGGAACCCGCGCCGGTGATCGTCCCCGTGACGCCGGTGGCCGTCACCAACGTTTTCAACGTAACGAACCAGATGGTCCTGGTGGAAGAAACGCCCCAAGAGACCAGCCCGGAGGAAAAACAGCTGGCCCTGGAGATCCGCGAACTGGACAGGCTGATCGGCGAAATCAACAAAAAGTACCAGGTTCTGATGGGGATCTACCAGAACGTGTACCGGCCCAACGAAACTTTCCTGTCGGGCATTGACGCCGACATCCGGGGCTATGAATCCGACCTGAGAAACCAGGAGTCCATTCTGTCCAACCAGAAGAAACTCCTGGGGAAAGCCCTTGACTAATTACCACGAGTTGCGGCTCAGAAAAGTCCGGGCTTTGCTCCCGCCGGGGGAAGCCCTCTATCTGAACCGCTGCGCGGACGTTTTTTACCTGACCGGTTTCACCGGAGAGGATTCCTCAGTCATTCTCACCCATCAGGAAACTTATTTCATCACGGACGGCCGATACACGGAACAGGCCCGCCGGGAAGCCCGTATTCCTGTCGCGATCGAGGACGTCCGGGGCGGACGCAAGCAGGAAAAGATCCTGGAGGACATCCTGTCGGGTCACGGCGTGAAGACGCTGCGTCTGGACAGGAAAATCGTGACCCTGGACTGGGCCGAATCCGTTCTGGGTCAGTACCGGGATTCCCTCCGCCTGGAACAGGACGATACCGTCAGAAACCTGCGGGCGTGCAAGGACGAACTGGAAGTCGAAACCATCCGTCAGAACCTCATGATCACCGAGCTGGGTTATCACTACGTTGTCCGGATGATCCGTGAGGGAATGACGGAACTGGAGATCGCCGCGGAACTGGAATACTACCTCAAGAAGAAAGGCGCGTCCCGGATGGCGTTTGAAACGATCGTGGCGTCCGGCGACCGGTCTTCGCTTCCGCACGGCGCGGCGGCGGAGAAAAAGGTCCGGAAAAACGAAATCGTCATGTTCGACTTCGGCATCGTGAAAAACGGCTATTGTTCTGACTTTACAAGATGCTATAATTTTGGTAAAATAACCAGCCCGAAAATCAGGGAGATCCACGGAGTTGTCCAGGACGCTCTTTTTCAGGCCCAATCGGTGATCCGGCCCGGAATCCGGGCCTGCGCGGTGCACCAGGCCGCGGCAGACGTGATCCGGGAGGCCGGTTATGAGTTCCAGTTCCTGCACTCCACCGGACACGGCGTCGGGATCGAGATCCACGAACTGCCGTCCGTTTCGCCGGCCGGCGACGCTGAACTCCAGGACGGGATGGTCTTTACCGTAGAACCCGGGATCTACCTGCCCGGCGAGGGAGGCATCCGTCTGGAAAACCTGGTGGTGGTCCGGAAAGACGGTTGCGAAATCCTGACCGGCGCGGGCACGGAACTGTAAAAACAAGATCCCGGAGGATCCATGACCACATCCAACGATCTCCGCAAAGGGATGGTCCTGAAACTGGACGGAAACGAACTGTATTCCGTCATGTGGTTCCAGCACCACAAACCCGGCAAGGGCGGAGCCATTGTCCGCACCAAACTCCGCAACGTCCGCAAGGACACCGTCGTGGAAAAGACCTTCCGCGCGGGCGAACCCCTGGAAGACGTTTACGTGGACACCAAGGACGTCCAGCTCCTCTACAAGGAGGGGGCCGATTTCGTGTTCATGGACCTGGAAAGCTACGAACAGTACCACGTGACCGAACACGCGGTGGGAGACGCGGCCCGTTTCCTGAAAAACGAGATGAAATGCAAACTCGATATCTTCGAGGAAGAGATCATCGGCGTGGAACCGCCCATGTTCGTCGAGCTCGAAGTCACCGAGACCGACCCGGGACTGCGCGGCGACACGGCCAGCGGGGGATCAAAACCGGCCACGGTAGAAACCGGCGCCGTGATCCAGGTCCCGCTGTTTGTCACGGTCGGGGAAAAGATCAAAATAGACACGCGGGACGACCGCTATATTGAACGGGTGAAGTAGGGGGATAATGCCGTGATCCAGGTGAAAGAAATCCGGAAAGTTTACCAGGTTTTCCAGGGCGAGGACATCGGGACCGTGGAAATCCGCAACGGGGATGAAAAAATTTCCCTGACCATATCCGGGGATTCCGGCGCGCCGCGCTTCAGCGGATCCGTCCCGGAAATCCGGCCAACCGAGGCGCCGACCGCTCCGCAGGCCTCCGCGCCGCAGCAGGATCTCTGCGAGCTGAAATCCGGCTGGGTGGGCTTCTTTATCAGGCTGAACCCGAAAACCGGAGAGAACTACCTGAAACTCCGGGACGTGGTCAAGGCGGGAGACACCGTGGGGCACGTGCGTGTCCTGGGAGTTCTCCAGGACCTGAAGGCGGAAAAGCCCGGCAAACTGAAAGAAGTGCTGGTGGAAGAAGGCCAGCCCGTGGAATACGGCCAGCCGCTCATGCGGTTCGAGATCCAGTAGTGAGGAAACAATATGTTTAAGAAAATTCTGATCGCCAACCGCGGGGAGATCGCCGTCCGCGTGATCCGGGCCGCCAAGGAACTGGGACTATCCACCGTGACCGTTCATTCGGAAGCCGACGAAGACTGTCTGCACGCCAAGCTTTCCGACCAGGACGTGTGCGTGGGGCCCGCGCTGTCCAAGGACAGTTACCTCAACATCATGTCCATCATCAGCGCGGCGGAAATCACCGGGGCGGACGCCATCCATCCCGGCTACGGTTTTCTGGCCGAGAATTCCAAATTTTCCAAGATCTGCTCCGACCATAAAATCACGTTCATCGGGCCCAATCCGGACGTGATCGACAGGATGGGGCACAAGGCCATGGCCCGGCAAACCATGCTGGACGTAGGCGTGCCCGTGACGCCGGGGACCGGCATCATCCATAACCCCGAGGAAGCCGTTGCTTTCGCCAAGCAGGTTTCCTATCCCGTGATCGTCAAGGCCGTGGCCGGAGGCGGCGGGAAAGGCATGCGCGTGGCCTGGTCCGACGACGAACTCGTGAACATCATTCCCATCGCCCAGGGCGAGGCCAAATCCGCTTTCGGCAACCCGGACGTTTACGTTGAGAAATACCTCCAGAACCCCCGCCACATCGAGTTTCAGTTCATCGCGGACAGGTTCGGAAACGCCGTGCACCTGGGGGAGCGGGACTGCTCCATCCAGCGCCGGCACCAGAAACTGATCGAGGAAGCCCCCAGCCCCCGTCTAACCCCGGAAATCCGGGCCCAAATGGGCGAGGCCTGCCTCAAGGGCGTCAAGAAAGTGGGCTACGTGGGCGTGGGGACAATGGAATTTCTCTACGACGTGGACGGGAAATTCTACTTCATGGAAGTGAACACCCGGATCCAGGTGGAACACCCCGTCACGGAACTGGTGACCAGCGTTGACATTGTCAAGGAGCAGATCCTCGTCGCGATGGGGGAGAAACTGTCTTTCACCCAGGACGACGTGAAATTCACCGGCCATGCCATTGAATGCCGGATCAACGCCGAGGACCCCCACATGAATTTCATGCCCAGTCCCGGTAAAATC
>CAYMRH010000079.1:3211-7378 GCA_964392785.1 uncultured Brevinematales bacterium | reverse complement strand
AAAGATACAAGCAGAACCTGTTTTACCAGGTGAAGGATTCCAAGGCCTTTGAAAGCGATATTACGAAGGACCCGAACGTGCCCTACTACAAGGTGTTCGACATGCAGAAAGGCCGCAATATTTTTGAATTGTCCATGTGGCCCATGGTTGTCATGAGCGCGCTGTATATCGGCCTCATCATCGTTTTCGGGCTCTTTATTTCCCACAAGATGGCCGGCCCGGTTTACCGCATCAAGAAGACCCTGGAACAGGCCTCCAAGGGGCAGATCGACATCAAGACGCTGGAGTTCAAACTGAGAAAGAAAGACGAACTCCAGGACCTGGTGGAAGCCCTGAACAAATTCCTGGACAGTTCTTACGCGGGCAGAAAAAAATAACAGAACCTGACGCAAAAAAAACAGGGGCCGGATTTTCCGGCCCCTTCTTTTTTTATCCTGTCTAAACGACCCTATCCGGCGGCTTTTTTGCCCCGGCCCGGAACACTTCTGCCCAATCGATCCGCCCCGTGATCTGCATCACCAGAAAGAGGGTCAGGACTGAAACGACGGTCAGGATCATCCCTGTCGTTCCCTTGAAGAAAAACGAGAAAGCGAACGCGACCAGGTAAACCAACTGGGCGATCGGCGAGTACACGAACGCGAATTTCGTCGGAGTAAAGATCCGGAGATAGCTGGACACGAGAAGGATGGACGTGGCGGACGCGATGGCGAACGTCAGGTAGATGTTCAGGTGGTCGGAAAAATAGGAAAAGATGAGGTGAAAGGCGAAAAATGCGCCGGCGAGAAAGAGGTAATTCATGGGGTGGATTTCCGTCTTGAACACCACCGACAGCACGACCAGCAGGAAGAGGTAAAAGAGGAGCGAGACCGGGGCAAAGAACGTGACGCGGCTCGCGATCTCGCCGGGATTCAGACGGTTCGGGATGATGAGTCCGATGTCCTTGCCGGTAATGGTCTTCCGGAATTCCCAGGTCAGGTCCCACCCGGTTTTGGTCTCCTCTTTCTTTACGGGGGACATGGTTCCGCTGGGGAAATCGATGCCCTTGAAATCGGTTGACAGGACGAGCCGGAAATTGTTGATTTCCCCGATCTCGCTGTAGGCGGGCGTGATGTTGTAGAACCACGTCTCCAGCCCGGTGGTCTTGTAGGACAGTTCCACGCGGAAAGTCTGGCCAGGGGCGGCGACGAGTGGGATCCGGGACCGTTTCAGGAGCGGCCGGATATCCCCCCATTCCCGGCCGTTCACGCGAAGATGGACGTCATCGTACACCGCTTCGGAGTTGTCCAAGGTCGCGAAAAAGTACAGGGTTTCAGGCCGGTTGAAGGGATTGGAAAACCCGTAAACGCTCACCAGGTCCTGGCGGTAGGTCGGGAACCACAACACGCCCTTCCGGCGGTAATCCACTTTCAGGTTGACCTGGATGTCGGAACTTTCCAGCGGCACCTCGTAGGACATGCGCTGGGGCTGGACGGTCACCTTCCCGCTGTCGTTGGTAACGGCAGCCACGACCGTCCGGTCGTAGGTCACGGCCGGCTGGTTGATGCTGACCGCGCCGCCATAGAGGGTCCGGATCTCGGATGAGAGCCGGGTGGTGGTATCGGTGGTCCGCATCAGGTTCGACACGCCCAGAATCATCCACCCGGCCAGGGCGCCGATGAAAATGATGGCGATGGCGATGAGCCGTTTGACCGTCATGACGGACCTCCTGAATGGAATTTAAAACGCAAGCGTGGCCGTCAGTCCCGCCGACAGGGCGCTTCCGCCCACGGTGTATTCCCGGTTCGTGTCCCCGGCGTAACCGGTGAGCGTGAACCCCACGGAAAAATCGTAAACCGGGGTCCAGGTCAAACCGGCAGAAAGCGCGGAAGACCAGTCCACGGCGTTCACGATGGCGTTGAAACTGAACGTCAGGTCCGTGATCAGGAACTGCGCCACGGACGCAAAGACGGCAAAGTAATACGCGGAAAGCCAGTTGGGCTGGTACAATCCTGTGAGCGGGTTAAGCAGCACGGCCTGCCGCATGGTGTCGTTCAGGATTTCGGGATCGTAATACCCGCCGCCGTTCCAGAAGATTTCGCCCGTGAAGCTGATGCGGTCGCTCACTTCCAGGAAATCGAAACTCTTGGTGAAACCGAAGCTGACCCTCGGGACCCAGATATTGTGTTCCTGGCCGATGACCGGAAAGATATTCGTTACAAAAGTGACGTTCGAAAGAATCTTTCTTGCGTTATCGCCGTAGGAAAAACTCGCCTCACCCCGGATGTCGATGGTCCAGATCCGGGAGGAAAAATCCAGGGCGTAAACGGGGTAAAAACCCTTTTTGGCCCAGGCGGAAAGGGAAATTTCCGTGCCGCCCAGGAGGAATTCCGCTTTCCCGGCCACGCCGGAATCTGCCACATCCGTGATTTTCGTAATGTCCCAATAGCCGTAAATGTTGAACACGGTGCCGAACGGGACGGTCACTTTTACGCCGGAACTACCCTCCCGGAACGCCGTCATGTCCAGAAAGCTCTTGCGCTGGATGTTGATCAGGTCGCTGGGGTTCCAGAAATAGGCCTTGCCCCATTGGAGCACTTGCTTGCCGGCCCGGATATAGACCGCGCGGGCAATGTTCGCGTCCACGAAAATTTACTTAAGGACGAGTGTGGTATAGTTGGTGTCCACCAATATCCGGTTGCTTAACGGAAATCCGTTAGTATCGTATTCCGTGTAATAGTGGGGAACGAGCTGGCCCAAGGGATAATAGCCCAATTCCACGTTGGCGAACGCCTTGATGCCCTGGCGCAGGCGGATGTCCACCAGGAGGTTGCCGGATAGGGAGGAGTTGAAGAGATTGCTGTCCGCGTTCGTGGACCAGTTGGTGATGAATTTCCGCGAGAGGGTATAACCGTTGTCGCTTTTCACGCGGCCGGATATGGTCAAACCCTGATTCTGGGAATTGGACGCGATCGCGTCGTTCATGACCTTTTCGGATCCGACAATGTTTTCCGCGGGGGAGCCGAAGAGGGCGTTTTCGTCTATGTCCTGGGCCGTCAGGGCGGTCAACGGAAACAGGCAGAAAAAGAGGATGGCGGCAATTTTCATATTCAACCCCTGTTATTTACTGAGATTTTCCAGGTAGGCCTTGGTGAAGATGGCGTTATCCAGTTTTTTCAGCGAAATTCCGGAAATATCCATCACGGAGCGGTTTCCCTTCTCGAATTCGTCCACGAACATCTGCTTGATCGGGATGTATTTTCCCTCCACCTGGGTGTACTGGAGAAAATATGCCGACTGCATGAGCGTTCCGGACAGGGAAAACGACTGCGTTTTCAGGGGCAGGAAGTTGTCCTTGCGGACCCAGAGGATCTGTTTGGGATAGGTGACGTCCTTTTCTTTGGCCTTGATTTCATATCGATAAACCGGGATCTGGCCCAGTTTTTCCTCGGAAATGATTTCCTTGCCGCCGGAGTCCAGGGCGGGGCCGTAGAGTTCTGAAAACTTGCGCCGTTCCAGGTCCCCGCTTCTCACGTCCGTCCCGCTGATGGATTCGTCCCGGTTCACGTGCTGGAACGTGCGCGTGTTCACGCGGTACATCCAGAAGTTGTCCCCCACCCGCAGGTAGCCGTTGCCCTTGTCGCTTTCCGGAGCGATCATGACGATCAGAAAGGCGTCGTCCCGGTCGCGGCGGTAGTAGATGGATTCGTAAACCTTGTCGCCCTGGTTGGCTTTCCGCTGGGTGATCGAAACCCGGGCGGTCATATCGCTTTTCAGCTCAAAAAGGGTGTCTTGGGTTTTGATCAGGTCCGCCACCCTGGGTAAAGACCATAAATTGAGAGTAGTCAGAAACCCGACTACCATGGAAATGCAGAGAATTTTGGTTGTTTTCATAAACGGATTTTCTCCTATGCGGTTATTCATAATGCCTTAATGCGTCTGCGGCTTTCATCCGGGCGGCCCGCCGGGATGGGAAATACGCCGTGGCGGCGGCTATCAGGATGATCACGATCAGATTGGAAAGGATGCTGGAAACCTTGGGCACAAAATGCAGGCTCCGGTTCAGAAGAAGGATGGACAATACGCTGTCCGTATTGATCTTGATCAGGGACAATAGCCCCATGGCGGTCAGGCCCAGGACGATCCCGGCCAGGCAGGCGAACAGCGTCAGGAACACCACTTCCAGAATGA
>CAYMRH010000079.1:0-3201 GCA_964392785.1 uncultured Brevinematales bacterium | reverse complement strand
GTGTTCCTCACGTCCCTGCTCTGCATTCCCACCGCCCGCACGGTGCCGATCTCGCGCGTCCGTTCCCGGACCGTCATGCGCAGGGTGTTGACCACCCCGATCAGGATGATGAAGAACAGGATGATCACGGCAATGACCGTAATCATGTTGAGCGCGCCTTCCAGCTGGATGACAAAACTGGCCACCTCGAACATGGTGCTCACGTCCACCGCGGCCCCGGCCCACTTCTGCTTCCGGGTATCCTGCATCTTGCGCTGGAATTCCTGGCTGGTGGCCGTCCGGGGAAGAAGTTTCCATTCCGGGGACAGGGCCGCGTAGAGAGCGGCGTTCGTGCCGGGAAGACCGGCCTGCTCCTGAGGTCCGTTTTTGGGAAGGTTGTCGTAATAGTCCCTGTAGAAATGATTTTCGTTGATCAGAAGGGAGTAGCGGTCCATGGACGGGTCGGGATCAAAAATCCCGGCCACCCTGTAACGGTTGGTCATTTTGCCCGGCTCGAACTTGAGGTCGTAAACCGTCCGGATTTCGGCTCCCGTTGCCGCCCCTGTTTTCAGGGCCAGGGGGCGGCTGATCAAGGCGGAATCCCGGTTGGTATTCTGAGCCAGTTGCCTGCCGCCGATCCCGAGGGTGTTGGTCAGCACGGCCAGGGTGTCCGCGTTCGTGAAATACCCGAACGTGACCGTTTCCGCCGCGCCGGCCGGCCCGGTAGTCCTGCCGCGGATATGGGCCAGTCCGGGCGTGAGGGCTTTGTAAAGTTTTTCCGCCTGTATCAAGGCCATTCGCGGATTGTTCATTTTTTCAAAGACGATCTGCAGGGGGCCGGTTTCGTAAGGCCGGTATCCCAATGTCGCCTTGAGGCGGTCCAGCGGGGTATAAACGGCCATGGATTCGAAAATCCCGCTGGTTTTGAACGTGGCGACCAGCGTGAGCCGGCCCGTCTGCTGCTGGCCGGAAACGGTCTGTGTCCGGAAATTCAGTTTGTCGCCCACCTTCACGTTCAGGTCCTTGGCGGTTTTCGCGCTCATCAGGACCGGGTTTTCCACGGACGCGTTGGTATAATCGTAAACGTTGCCTTCCACTTTTTCGCCGTTGTAGTATTCCAGGAATTCCGCGTCTGCCGGGACGCCGATGACGGACGCCTGGTCCGCCCGGCCGTTGCCCACCAGCCGCCCGAACGTAACAATGCCTTCGCGGATTTCTTTCACGTTGTCCAGCGTGTTGGTGATTACGGTTATAAAGCGGTCCATGTCCCTCATTACGCTGTTCTGGAACCGTCCGCGTTCCGCCCAGGACACCCGCACATGGCCCGTGATGAAAATGACCAAACGGTTCAGCAGCAGGTCGGAGATCCCGTGGGAAAAGGAATTGGCGATGACCAGAATGGACATGCCGAACGCGATGGCGACACCCAGGAGGATATTGCGCCGTTTCTGGCGCAGGAGGTTCCTGAGGCTGATCTTGAAAATGATGTTTTTCATGGCATCCCCTTCCCTAATCCCGGGAAATGGCGTCGAGAGGCGTGATCCGCCGCGCGATGAATATGGGGTACAGCATGGCGAATCCCGTCACCAAGCCCAGCTGGACAACGCCCAAGAGGATGTCCGGGGCCGTCAGCATGGGGTGAAAACTGTCCCCGCCGAATAAAAGCTGGAGAATATTGTTGTCCTTGGCCGTGATCTGAAACGCGGCCACCACGGCCGACACGACGGCCCCCGTCACCATGCCCAGCCCCCCGAAAACGGCCGAGAGCATGGCGGTCTCCACGGAGAACATGGAGGCGATAAAACCCTTCTTTGCGCCCACGGCCCTCATCATGCCGATCTCGTTGGTGCGTTCCATGGCCGCCATGGCCAGCGTATTCATGATGATGATGATGGCCACGAAGAAAATGAACACCACAAACCCGTTCAGGGCCCCTTTGATCACGGTGGAAAAGTCGCCAATCTGTCCGGCCGCCTTTTTCCAGTGAAGGACCCGTCCGTCCGTTCCGGCCGCTCGGAGAGCGGCTGTCAGGTTTTCCTGGGCCTTTTTCCAGTCCCGGCTGTCCTTGAGTTTGACCAGGACGGCCGTGTAAGCGCCGGTATCGACGTCCACACCGGCATCCAGTTTTTGGGACCCGGAACGCCGCGTCAATTTTCTCAGGTCGTAATCGCTCCCGGGGGTGGCCGCGGTCTCGATGGAACCGGCGGAAAAGAGATCGTCCAGGCTGGAATCGTCCAGGTTCAGGTATTTTTCCTTTTCAGCGGATATCCGCACCGTTTTCTGGGCGGCGGTGAGGTAACCGAGCGTTTCGCGGAAGGATTCAATGTCCGTCAGAATCAGCGGCCAGAAGTCATTCAGATAGCGGAACTTGAAAATCCCCACGATGGGTGAACGGATGTCCAGCTGGGACATGTCTCCCGACAAGCCCATGAAAACCAGGTTGGAACGCGCGTCCAGATCCGCCCTGTTTGTCCAGGCGTCCGCCATCAGGTTGGATTCCACCACCGTCTGACCCACCGGCACGGCCCAGTAGCGCTGTTGCCGGTATATGTTTTCCCGCGCGCCGATATTGACCATCACGCCCCGTTCCCCTTCGGAGAGGGCCCGGCCCTCCACCAGCGCGATGTTGTCAGGAAACATTGTTCTGTACTGGCCGATGTCCACCGCGTAAACGTACCCGAAACCCATGTCGCCCGCCTCGTTCAGCAGACTGACCAGCCCGTTGCCGATGGGCATGAATTTCTCCACACCGTCCGTTTTTTTCAGCACTTCACGGATGTTGGTGTAGGCGAAAATCGGTTCGATGGCCTTGAGGGAAAAGCTCGAGGTCAGGACGTTGTCCTCTTTCTGATTGGTGGACACGATCACCAGATCCCCGGTCACGCTTTCCACAATGTGTTTCTGCAAACCCTCGCTCATGCCGGAGAGAACGGCGTTGCCCGCGGTCATGACGAACGAACCGAGAAAGAGGATGATCCCGATAATGACGCTCTTGCCCTTATGACGGAGGATGTTCCTCCAGGCGATTTTCCAGATGAGTTTCATGGAAGGCCCCCGTTAAACCCGGCACTCTTCTTTGCCGGTCACGAGTCCGTCCTTGATGCGCACGATTTCCTTGGCGTATTTGAGGACATCGGGGTCGTGCGTGGAAAAGATGAAGGTGGTTTTTTCGATCTGGTTCAGTTCTTTCATGAGCTGGAGAATGGTCTCGCCGGTCACGGA
>CAYMRH010000078.1:0-7398 GCA_964392785.1 uncultured Brevinematales bacterium | reverse complement strand
AGGATGGAAAACCCGGGAATCATGCGCAGGTAGGATATGTCAAAAATACCCTGATGGGTTGCCCCGTCCCCGGGCACCAGTCCGGCCCGGTCCAGGCAGAACAGCACTCCGGCCTTCGCGATCCCGATATCGTGGATCAGCTGGTCAAAAGCCCTCTGGAGAAAAGTGGAATAGACGGCCACGACAGGCTTGAAACCCTTGAGCCAAAGCCCCAGGGCGAAATCCACGGCGTGCTGTTCGGCTATTCCCACGTCCGCGAACCGGTCCGGGAATTTTTCGGCAAACGCCTTCAAACCGGTCCCGCTGGGCATGGCGGCGGTGATCGCGAACACTTTCCGGTCCTTCTTCGCGATGCGGACCAGCGTTTCGCCGAACACGTCGGAATACCCGGGTTTCCGGGACGACACCGGCAGGCTGGAATCCGGATTTTCCGCCACGGCGCTGATTCCGTGATACTGACCGGGATTGTCCTCCGACGGCTGGTAACCCTTGCCTTTGACGGTGATCGCGTGAATGAGGATGGGCCTGTCAATGCCGCGGATCTCCCCGAACACGTGAAGCAGTTTTTTCAGGTCGTGGCCGTCCACGGGACCGAAATAACTGATCCCCATGTCCTCGAAAATATTCCGGGGCATGAAGAGGGATTTCAGCGCGCCCTTCAGGCGGTACAGGAGGCCGATGATCTTCACCCCGATCACCGGCACGGTTTTGCGCAGGATTTTTTCCACGCTCATCTTGAAATGCAGGTAGGAACGGGACAGCTCCAGCTCCCGGAAAATCTTGGCGATCCCGCCCACGTTCGGGGAAATGGACATGCCGTTGTCGTTCAACACCACGATCACCGGCAGTTCCTCGTGGGAGATGTGGTTGAGGGCCTCGTAAACCATGCCGGCCGTGAACGCGCCGTCGCCGATCACGGCCACCGTGTCCGTGAATTCGCCCCGCAGGCGTTTGCCGCGCGCCATGCCGGCGGCGATGGAGAGGGACGTGGAACTGTGCCCGGCGTGAATCACGTCATACCGGCTTTCACCCGGCATGGGAAACCCGCAGAGCCCTTCCTTCTGCCTCAAGCGGTCAAAGTCTTTTTTTCTTCCGGTCAGGATTTTATGGACGTAGGACTGGTGCCCCACGTCCCAGATCAGCGTGTCTTCCGGCGCGTTGAACACGCGGTGCAGGGCGATGGTGAGTTCCACCACGCCCAGGTTCGGGGACAGGTGGCCTCCCGTGCGCGTCACCCGGTCAATCAAAAAAAGGCGGATATCCTCCGCCAGAGTCCGGAGCTGCTGCAGGTCCAGTCGCCGCAGGTCTTTCGGGGAACGGATCCTGTCCAGCACGTTCTTGGGAGGCATGCGGGGGCCTAGTGGAAAAGGGACTGGATGACGGAATTGAGGTAGTTCGCCAGGATCTGTTTTTTCTTGGAGTCGCGGATCCCGGCCAGCTCCAGCCGGATGGAACTCATGTTCGTGGCGACGGTCCAGTTTGTCACGCCGCCCGTCACGGTCGCGTTCGTGGTCAGTTCGGTATAATTGGTCCGGAACACCAGGTCGTCTTCCGAGAACACCGCCTCGTTCACGGGCGGCTCCTGCGTCACCCGGAAATCCAGGTTGAACACGTCGGTGGACAATACGGAGCGGTCGGACAGAAGGGACGAGACGTCAAATTCTCCGGAAAAGGCGATCTTGAAATTTTCCCCGTTCAGGACGCTGGAATTGACGCCGGACACGGAAACCAGCGGGCCGTCCACGCGGGTCACTTTCGCCGGAATCACAAAACGGTTTTCGCTGTTCACGGTCACGGCGTTCTGGTTGCGGATCGTGTCGTTTTCGGACACTTCCGCGTCGGGAAAGAAACTGAAAAGCTCGCCGCCGCCCTGGCGTCCGCGGGTCAACTGGTGCTGGTTCTGTTTCTGTTCAATTTTGTATTTCAGGATGGTTTTTTCCGTGAACCGGATCCGGACAATGTCGCCCGTCTTGACGGTCATGCGGTAAACGCTGGACCCCTCCTGCCAGAGAGTTTTGGCGCCCAGTATCGCCGCAGGAACGGCGGCCGTGATCGCCGCCGCCAGGATGAACGCGGTTTGTGTTTTCATAGTTTCGCCTCGATGGTCTTTTTGACCTCGTTTAAAACCTGTTCCGCCGTCGCGCCTTCTCCCGACGCGGTGCCCGGGTCCAGGATCAGCCGGTGCCGGAACACGGAAACCAGCATCGCGTCCACGTCCGTCTTGTCCGCGAATTTCGCCCCCCGCAGCACCGAGCGGGCCTGGGCGGCCCGGACCAGCATTTGCGTGGCGCGGGGACCCACGCCCCAGCGGACATGCTCGCGGACAATCGCGATCCGGGACGTTGCGGGGCGGGTTGCCCGCGCCAGCTGGACGGCGTAGCGTTTGACCCGTTCCGAAACAGGGGTCTCCCGGACCGCCTTCTGGATGGAAAGGATTTCCCTTTTCTCCAGAACCGGTTTCACCTTTTCGATCGAATCCGCGTCGGAATCGATAATCCGGAGCTCTTCCTGCTCGTCCGGATAACCGATCAGGACCTGGATAAAAAACCGGTCCAGCTGCGCTTCCGGCAGGGGGTATGTCCCCTCATATTCTATCGGATTTTGGGTGGCAAAAACAAAGAACGGGTCGGGAAGGCGGTGAGTTTCACCCAGGACCGTGACCCGTTTCTCCTGCATGGCCTGCAGAAGGGCGGACTGGGTCTTGGGAGGCGTCCGGTTGATTTCATCCGCCAGGACAATATTGGAAAAAACGGGGCCGGGAATAAAGCGGAAATCCTTGGCCTGTCCGGACGCATTGGGGGATATGATGTCCGTGCCTGTCACGTCGGAGGGGACCAGGTCCGGCGTGAACTGGATGCGGTTGAAGGTCAGGTCCAGCGTGCGGGCCAGGGCATGAATAAGCAGGGTTTTGGCAAGGCCCGGAACGCCTTCCAGAATGGCATGCCCCCCGCCCATGACGGCCACGAGCAGGCGTTCAATAACGGCATCCTGGCCCACGATGACCTTGGCGATCTCCCTGCGGACGCCCTTCAGGACATTCTCAATTGACTTCAAGACCGCCCTCGTCTTTTTTGCCGCTGTCCTGCTTCGGAGCGTCCTGGGCGGCTTCCGGCGGCGGATTTTTGGATGCTTCCACAAAACCCATCCGGAGCGAATCCAGCGTCATGCGCAGGGTTTTCTGCTCGTCGTCGGTGAGGTTGCCTTTTGTCTTTTCCTCGAGCAGTTCCATGAGCTCGATGATGCTTTTGGCTTCTTCCAGGTCAAATTTCTTGGTTTTCGATATCGGGTCCTCCGCCTTGCCGAGCGATATCAGGCCCGTCTGAAACAGCATCCAGGCGTATGTCAGGAAATTGATCTTCGGTCTTTCGGCCATGGTCACTCTCCTTTGTCTTTCGGAGCGGCGTCGCTTTTTTTATCGGCGGCTTTTTCCGCCTGTTTCTTCTCCTCGCGCGGTTTTTTCCCGAGAACGTCCAGGATCGGGAACCGTTTCTTGTCGTTGTCCCCCAGCACCCGGGCCAGCTCCTCGGCGTTCAGCACTTCCTTTTCGAGAAGTTCGTCGGCCAGAAGGTCCAGTTTTTTTACGTTGTCCTTGAGCAGTTTTTTGGCCCGTTCGTAGGCGTTGGCGATGATCGTGTGCACTTCCTCGTCGATCACCTCGTGGATCTTTTCGCTGAAATTCTTGCGGGCGATCAGGTCCTTGCCCAGGAACACCGGCCCTTCCTTCTCGCCGTAAGTCACCGGCCCCAGGGCGTCGCTCATGCCCCACTCGCAGACCATGGCGTTCACCGTTTTCGTGACCCGGTCAATGTCGCTCGCCGCGCCGGAGGAGATCCATTCCTTTCCGAACTTGATTTCCTCCGCGGCCCGGCCGCCCAGCGCCACCATGATCATTTCCAAGAGTTGCTGTTTCACGTAACCTTTTTTCTCGTCCACCGGCAGGTAGGCCGTGAGCCCCAGGGCCCGTCCGCGCGGGATGATGGTCACCTTGTGCACCGGGTCCACCAACGGCAGGATATGCCCGAGGATCGCGTGGCCGGCCTCGTGAAACGCCGTGGTCACCTTGTCTTCCTCGGTCAGCACCGCGCTGCGGCGCTCCGGCCCCATCATGACCTTGTCCTTGGCGAACTCGAAGTCGTCCAGCGCCACTTTTTTCTTGTTGTCGCGGGCGGCCTTGAGCGCCGCCTCGTTCACCAGGTTTTCCAGATCCGCGCCCGTAAAGCCCGGCGTTCCGCGCGCGATAATGGAAAGCTGGACCCCCTCCTCCACCGGCACGTTGCGGGTGTGGATCTTCAGGATCTCCTCGCGCGCCTTCACGTCCGGCTTGTCCACCACGATCTCGCGGTCGAACCGGCCGGGCCGCAATAACGCCACGTCCAGGATGTCCGGCCGGTTGGTGGCGGCCAGTATGATCAGGCCTTCGGAGGAATCGAAACCGTCCATTTCCACCAGGATCTGGTTCAATGTCTGTTCGCGCTCGTCGTGGGACCCGCCCACGCCCGTACCGCGCGACCGGCCCACGGCGTCCAGTTCGTCTACAAAAATGATGCAGGGCGCGTTTTTGCGGCCCTGGGCGAACAAGTCCCGGACCCGGGCTGCTCCCACGCCCACGAACATTTCCACGAACTCGGAACCGCTCACCGAGAAAAACGGTACGTCCGCCTCTCCCGCCACGGCCTTGGCCAGCAGGGTTTTACCCGTACCCGGAGCGCCCACCAGCAGGACGCCCTTGGGAATGCGCGCGCCGATGCTGCTGAACTTTTTCGGGTTCTTCAGGAATTCCACCACTTCCTGCAAATCCTGTTTGGCTTCCTCGCAGCCGGCCACGTCGTTAAACTTCATCTTGCTGTAGATTTCCTAGTTCAGACGGGCCTTGCTGCGGCCAAACGACACCGCCTTGCCGGGGTCCCCGCCCTGCATGCCGCGCAGGATGAAGATCCAGACAATGAACATGACGGCCGAGATCCCCAAAATCCACCAGATGGTGCCGGAACCCGACTCCCGGACTTCCTTGCCGGTCACCTCCACGTTGTGGGTTTTCAGAAGCGGCAGGAGTTCGCGGTCGTCCAGGGGCAGAACGGTCTTGAATTCCTTGACGCCCCCGATGGCTTCCTTGAATTCCCCGTGGACCACCTGGCCCTGGATCACCACGCTGGACAGACTGTCCGCCTTCAGGTGTTTCAGGAACGAAGTATAGGTGAGAACGGTCAGGTTGGGCCGATTGGAAAAAACCAGGAACAGGATGACGGACAGCAGGATGAGAAGAAAGATGCCGAAATACCGCCCCTGCCGGTCGTCGTCCACGGGCAGGACCGGTTTTTTATTCTTCAATCGGTTGTTCGCCATTCTGATCTCCTTTTACGGTTCGGGAACCTGTTCGGTCTCTTCTATTAAAACGCCGATATATGGCAGATTCCGGTAGCGTTCCTCGTGATCCATGCCGTAGCCCACCAGGAAAGCGTTTTCCACCCGGAAACCGGTGTGATCCACCGTGACTTCCGTTTTTCTCCTGGACGGCTTGTCGAGAAGGGCGCAAACCCGGATTTCAGCCGGGTGGTGCCTTTCCTGAATATACTTAACCAGCTTGGCCAGCGTCAAACCGGTATCCACGATGTCCTCGACCAGCACCACGCGTTTACCGCCCACCGGAAGGGAAAGGTCACGCGTGATCTTCACGACCCCGGTGGTCTGGGTACCGGCGTAACTTTCCGTGGAAACGAAATCCAGGGAGATCCTCCGGCTGCCGATCCGGCGGATCAGGTCCGAGAAAAACACCACGCTGCCCTTGAGGTTGGCCACGAAAACGGCCTCGTCGTTTCCGATCGCGTTCTCGATCTCCCGGGCCACTTCCGCCACCCGCCGGGCAATCTCGGATTCGGATATATATTCCCTGACGATCATCAATCCCGCCGGTTATCACTGGAAACCGTCACCCTCCAGCAGGGGCCCGCCCCGACACCGGGCCGGACGTAAAACGCTTCGGAAACGCGAAACCCCGCGCCCGGGACGTAAACCGCCACCGCCTCACGGCCTTCCGCGACCAGAACAACCGCCGCTTCCCGGTCGGGAACCGGGATTTTCCGGTCCATGAACAGGTCCTTGATTTTCTTCTTCCGGCCGCCCCGGATCCGGAGAAAATCACCGTTCTCCCTGGAACGGACGCTGACTGCTGCCAGTTGACCCGAACAGAACACGGCTTGTCCGTCATCCGTCCGGCCGGTCAGTTCCGCGGCAAGGGCCTGAGAAATCCTTTCAAACCGCAGGACCCGTCCGTTATAGTTGACGGCGCACCCGTCCCTCAGTTTAGCATATTTCGTCCCTTTCGGGAAATTTTGCCCTTTTCCCCCCACCAGAATCCTGTTATAAGAGGAAAGAATCCTGACAGACCGCGACGAGAACAGGGTCCGGTTTCCGTCAGAGCGCCGCCCTTCCCCGATCAGCCTGTCAACCAGTCCGGACAGGGAGGAAACGCGCCCCAGCCCGTATTCCATCAGCAGGTCCCGGAAAAACCGCCTGAGCACGGCGCGGGAAACGCCGCTCCGGAAAACGCTTTTATCGATCACAAGACCGCGGGAATCCCCGGTCACGAACTTTTTCAACAGGCCGGTCTGGAAGTCCCAGAACCGCTCCTCCTCCCGGGCTGTTTCGTAAAGTTCCGCCAGTTTTTTCCGGAAAGCCGGGAACCGTCGGTTCAGGAGGGGGAGGACTTTCAACCGGAGATAATTCCTCTCCGGATCGCTTTTTCGGTTGGAGCGGTCCGTGACCCACCCGCACCCCAGCCGTCTCAGATACTTTTCCAGGTCGCTTTTCCCGCAGAACAGAAGCGGCCGGATCACCGCGCCCCGGTCCAGAGGCACCGCCGCCATCGCGGAAAGACCCGTCCCCTTGAGGACGCGCAGCAGGACCGATTCAGCCAGGTCGTCCAGATGGTGGGCGGTCGCGATCCGGCTGCAGGACAGTTCGGCCCCCGCTTTTTCCAGGGCTTCGTAACGCAGCGTTCTCGAGGCCATTTCCACCGAAACGCGCTCGCGTCGGGCATACGCCTCCGGATCAATCCGTCTGACGGAAAGCGGGACACCCCGCGCCGCGCAGAGATCGCTGACAAATTTTTCGTCCCGCCCGCTTTCGCGGCCGCGAAGACCGTGATTCACGTGACAGGCCGCGACGGAGATATCCAGTTTGCGGCGAACGGACAGGAACAGGTGCAGGAGGGCCACGGAATCCGCGCCGCCGGACAGGGCCACCAGGACCCGGTCGCCGGGAGACACCATCTGATAACGGGTCAGGGCGTCCAGAAACGAACGGACAACGGGACCCGTGTTGGGATTCTGACCGGGGGTTTTCAGCGATTTGTGCCGGGCGGGAGGCATCACGAATTCATGCTGTTCATGGCCTTTTCGA
>CAYMRH010000077.1:0-7564 GCA_964392785.1 uncultured Brevinematales bacterium | reverse complement strand
TTGCCGGACAACGGTTTTCAAGACCGTCACCTTCGACCACTCGGTCACTCCTCCGGGTAATATCATTTAATGCTTACGGTTTTCCCGCCCGAGGCGGGCCAGCCTTAGGCTGGCAAGACCGTCACCTTTCTTGATCCGCCTTGGGTGGATCACTTTTCAGTAAATATTCGGAGATATTTTAACGCTGCAATTCAAAACTCGCAATAATGCCTGCCGGAATATCCTAAAATCATTAAAAAGGTGTCAATTTTTTCCTCTCGATGCTGCTGTCATCTGTTGCATTTAAATTTCACCGCATTTTTGCTATTATCGGCTTTCGGCATCCTTGCCTTGCCGATACCGGAGTTTACACCGAGAACATCGAGTTGCAATCCGAGCATTGGCCGTTGCAAATACGGTGCCTTCATCCTCCTGTTTTCGGTTTCTCAAGGCCATCCGAGTCCTATATTATTGACAGGTAAAAAATTAATCATTATAATTTTATCTATTTCGGATCGTTGGACCAGCGCCCGAACGGCACTGGAGCGGTCCGGGGGGTATGTTATGGCGAATATCGTTCTGTACGACACCACCCTCCGCGACGGAAAACAGGCGGAGGGCATAAATTTCTCTCTCAATGATATGATCGCCATTGCCAAAAAGCTCGATATGTTCGGGATCGATTACATCGAATGCGGCTGGCCGTCCTCCAACCCCAAGGACAAGGCGTTTTTCGATGAATTGCAGAAGATCGAGCTGAAAAACTCCAAAGTCGCCGCGTTCGGCATGACCCGGCATGCGAAACACAGGGTGGCTGACGACCCGAATATCAAGGACCTGCTGGCCACGAAGACCCCGGTGGTCACGATCTTCGGGAAATCCTGGGACCTGCATGTGACGGACGTGTTCCGGATCTCGCTGGACGAAAATATTGCCATGATCTCGGATTCTGTAAAATACCTCAAGGACAACGGCAAGGAAGTCTTCTTCGACGCGGAGCATTTCTTTGACGGTTTTCAGGCCAACCCGGATTACGCCCTCAAGGCGCTCAGGGCCGCCGAAGAGGCCGGCGCGGACGCTTTGGTGCTCTGTGACACAAACGGCGGCATGATCCCCCAGTTGATCGCGAAAATTGTCTCCCGGGTGAAAAAGGAGATGAAGGGTCCGATCGGCATCCACGTCCATAACGACAGCGACTGCGCCGTGGCAAACTCCCTGGAGGCCGTGAATCAGGGCGCCACTCACGTCCAGGGCACCGTCAACGGGATCGGGGAACGATGCGGAAACGCCAACCTGATCTCCATCATGCCGAACCTGGCGTTCAAGATGGGGCACACCTTCGCCCATGTGGACGCCGAGCGCATGAAAAAACTGTCGGACCTGTCGCACTACGTTTACGAGATCGCCAATCTTCCTCCGGAAACAAAACAGCCCTATACGGGACTGAGCGCGTTCGCACACAAGGCGGGCGTTCACGTGAACGCCGTGGAGAAAAACACGATCACTTACGAGCATATCAATCCCGCCCAGGTCGGCAACAAGCGGCGCATTCTCGTTTCCGAGCAGTCCGGCAAGTCCAATATCCTCGAAAAGGCCAAGGAACTCGGGATCAAGCTCCTGAAACAGTTTGTGCCGTCGCTGGTCACCCAGATCAAGGACCTGGAAAACTCGGGGTACGAGTTCGAGGGCGCGGACGCGTCGTTCGAACTGCTGGCCCGCAAAACTTCGGGTCAGTTCAAGGAGCGGTTCACGGTCGACTCCTTCAAGACGTTCGTACACGTCCAGCAGGACAAATCCATCATCGAGGCGACCGTCAAGGTCAAGGTGGGTGACTTGGAGGAACTGACCGTTGCGGAGGGCGACGGTCCCGTGAACGCGCTGGATACCGCCCTGAAAAACGCCCTGTCCGTCTTCTACCCGGTCGTGAAAAACATCCAGCTCACGGACTACAAGGTCCGGATCCTGAATCCCAAGGCGGGGACCGCGGCCTTAACCAGGGTGCTGATCAGTTTCCGCTACAACGGTTACGAATGGGGCACCGTGGGCGTGTCGGGCAACATCATCGAGGCGAGCTGGCAGGCCCTGGTGGACAGCATGAATTACATCCTGATGAAACTCGAGGACGAGCAGGACAAAGCATAGGGTCTATGAACGAAAAACCGATCGGTATTTTCGACTCCGGTGTGGGCGGCCTGACCGTCGCCCGTGAAATCATGTCGCTGTTACCCGGGGAAGAGGTGATTTACCTGGGCGATACGGCCAACCTGCCGTACGGGGACAAATCCGCGGAGATCGTGCGGCAATACTCCGTTGACAATACGGAATTCCTGCTTGACCACGACGTCAAGGTGCTGGTTGTGGCCTGCAACACGGCCTCTTCCGTGGCGCTGGAATACCTGCAGTCACGCTATACCCTGCCGGTGATCGGCGTCATCGAACCGGCGGCCATTGGGGCCGTGGCGGCCACCCGGAACGGACGGGTGGGGGTGATCGGGACAAACCGCACCATAAAAAGCGGTGTGTATTCCGACACCATCCGGAAACTGGACGCCCGTGTGGCCGTCCGGCAGAAACCCTGCCCGCTTCTGGTGCCGCTGATCGAGGAGAATTTTCTGGGTCACGCGGCCACCCGTCTGGTGGTTGAGGAATATCTGGGCGGTTTCCGGAACACACAGGAAGACACGCTCATACTCGGCTGCACACATTACCCGCTGATCCGGGACGAGATCACCGCCGTTCTGCCCGGCGTGACGCTCGTCGATTCCGCATCCGCCGTGGCCAGGAGCCTGGAGAAGATCCTGGACGAACGGCACCTGCGGGCGCCGGGACAGACGGCCGCCGGATACAGTTTCTACGCGACGGACACATCGGACAAGCTGAACGACCTGGCCACCCGGATTCTGGGTCGTCCGGTGGAATTCCGCGAGGTCCGGTTGAATAAAACCCAGACTGTCTGAATGAGGAAGGAGTGAAAATGATTGTCAGAATGATGTTGGCGGCCGTTCTCCTGTCGGCGGGATTCGCGCATGCGGCCATTGTGAATTCGATCGCGGCCAGCGTGGGGCGTTACGCCATCACGGCCCATGATATCCGCCGCATGAACGATTTCCTGCAGATCAACACCGGGGTCAAGAAGTCGGACCTGAAAGCGGCGTTCCACGAGCTGATCTACGCTTACGGCCTGATCGACCTGGCCGACCAGAACGAGAACATCATGATCTCGGAAATCGAATTGAACAGCTACCTGGAATCCCTGACCAACCAACAGTCGGCCGGCGATGCGCGGGCTTTTTACCGGGATTACCTGGACCTGATCCGCATCAACTACAAGAAGAACCAGGTCATCCGTTCCATTCTTTCGTTCAACAACGATCTCAAGTTCAAGATCGGGGAGGACATTCCCGAGAAAAAGATGAGGGATTTCTACAACAAGAACCGGGCGTCGCTGATCGAACCGCCTTCCATTGACGTGGCCGTGATCGGCGTGTCCCAACCCGCCACGTCCAGCCTGGACGAACTGGAGCGGTTTGAGAAGTCGCTGGACACCCTGATAGTCGAGCTCAGGAAAACAAACGACGTCCAGGCCGTCCTGAACAAAGCGGGCGGCAGGTTTTCCGTGACCCCGTTCAGCGGCCGGACGGGAATGAAAAACGTTTACGAATTGATCCGCTCCGGGCTCCCCAACGAGGTGCTGGGGATCGCGCTGGCCAGCCAGCCCATCCGCGGCCCCAAGGGCATGGTCACGATGAGAAAAGGGACCGTTTACGGCCCGGCCCCCATCGTACTGCAGGGTTCGGAACGGGCCACCTATCTCATCGTCAAATTGATCGACCGGAAAATGGAAAGCCGCATGAACTTTGAGGCGGCCCGTCCCATCATAGAACGGAAACTCCGGGAGGACCGGGTCAACGAAATCTTCCGCCAGTTCGTGACCGAGCAGATCGCTTCCGGCGAAATCACGGTTTCGCTGCTCGATAAAAACTACGAAGGAGCCTACAATGAATTTGTTCGAAGGTAAACTGTCCGCCAAGGGCATGAAAATGGCCATCGTGCTTTCCAAGTTCAATTCGTTCATCGGGGACAAGCTTCTGGAAGGCGCTCAAAACGCCTTCGAGCAGCTGGAAGGGGACTCCGCCCTGATGGACGTTTACAAGGTGCCCGGCAGTTACGAGATCGCCGGCCTGGCCCGAAAGCTCCTCGGTGCGGGAAAATACAGCGCGGTTGTCTGCTTGGGAGTGATCATCCGCGGCCAGACGCCCCACTTCGAGTACGTGGCTTCCAACTCCGCGAAGGCGATCATGGAAATGTCCGCTGAAGGCAAAGTGCCGGTGATCTACGGCCTGATCACGGCGGACGACATGGAGCAGGCCATAGACCGGGCCGGAACCAAAAGCGGCAACAAAGGGTATGACGCCGTTCTGTCCGCCGTGGAGATGGCGAACCTCTACCAGCAGGTCAAGGGCTGAATCGGGTGAAGGACGAATCCTCCCATCCGGTGGGAGTCCGTGAAATCGGCCGCGAACTCGCGTTGATTGCGCTCTTTGCGTCCGATGTCGGGGGTCTCCCCCTGAAGGAGGTCCTGGATTTCCGCTGGTTCTGCGAAATGACCGAGTTTTCCGACGAAGACGGCCAGTTGTTCGCCGTGCCGTCCGAACAGCGCGAGGAAACCTTCCGTTTTGCCTGGGAGCTGCTTCAGGGGGCCGTCTGCAACCTGGAGCGGATCGACCCGGTTCTCAAAGCGCATCTTGTCAAATGGACTTTTGAAAGAATGCACGCGGTGGACCGCGCGATTCTCCGCATCTCCATCTATTCGCTCCTTTACCAGCAGGAAATTCCCATTGAAGTGGTGATCTCCGAGGCGAACGAGCTGTCCGACAAATATAGCGACGAAAAGGCTTCGCATTACGTGAACGGCATTTTAAACGAGGTCAAGAACCGTTACCGGAAGAATTTCATCCTGGAAAGGCTGTCCGGAGGGCCGTCTTTGACGGCGCGGGCCGCCGCCGGCGGAACTTCGCCCAGAAAAAAAGTGGTCCTGAAAAAAAGGAAGTGAAGAGGACGACGGAATGGAGCAGATAGACCGCTTGTACGCGATCATCAGAAAGTTGCGGGGGGAGAACGGCTGTCCCTGGGACCTGGAACAGAAAACGGAGTCCCTGGTTCCCAATATCATCGAAGAGGCGTACGAGGTCGTGGAAGCGATCGAGAAGGGCGACAACGAGGATCTGGCCGAAGAACTGGGCGACCTGTTTTTTCTGGTTTTGTTCACCGCCTATGTCGCCGAACAGGAAGGCCGTCTCCGGGTGGAGGACGCCGTCAACGGGATCTCGGACAAACTGGTGCGGCGTCACCCCCATGTCTTCGGGGAGCTGGACGAAAGAAGCGTGGACAGGATCATCGAGAACTGGGAAATGATCAAAAGGTCCGAAAAGAAAAACGCCAACAGGAAAACCCCGTTCGACGGTATTCCCAAGGGCCTGCCGGCCATACAGAGATTCAATAAAGTCCGCGAAAAAGCCGCCCGGGCCGGTTATGGCGCCAGGAAACCCGGTTTCGATGAAGTGAAAGCCGCTTTCAACGTCTATTCGAAAAAGAGGAACACGAAAAACCTGGAGGAATTTCTGGACTTGTTCCTGAATTACAATTATGACAGTAAAATAGACCTGTCGCGGACAATCAGAGCCCTGACGGATAAAAATATGGTTCAATACCAGAAAAATCAGGTCGTTTCTACCCGTCCAAAAAAGCGTTGAAACATGACTTGAAAAAGCAGGCTACATAACCCGGCAAACCTTTATTTTTAATGCTTTTTCATGCTTTTTCAGGGTGTTTGACAAATGGAAGGGAAAAGCGCCTTTAAAGTAAACTGACAATTAATTCGATATATATAGTAAACCGGAAAATCATCCGGTTAAATAAATTCCAAGGAGGGAATTTATGATATTAAACGGCTTGGGGCCTCAGATGCCCTTACCCGAAAAAAGGGTCAGCACGGACGTTGAAGCCGAACAGATCAAAAAGGCCGAACGGCTTCAGGCTGCGCTCCAGGAAGAGGCGAAGAAAGAAGCGGCCCGCAAAGAGGCTGCCGATTCCTACGAAATGAACGACTTTGACCTGAAGCAGCTTCTGTTTCTCGTCTCGTCCCGCGGCAACACGGAAACCGTGGAAAAGCTCGCCCAAATCCTCAAAAAGCAGAAGGAAGAGTCGGGTTCAAAAAACAGGTAGGACTCTATCGGGGCCCGTCAACGGGATTCGCGATTGCCAGCGGCGCTGTGTCGGGTATTTCCGCATAGCGGGGTTTTCTGCAAGCGGTTTTCCTTCCACATTTGAAAAATAATCCGTGATCTCTTAAACTGTTCCGGCTGCTGTTTTGGTACGCCCGCAGACAGGGGTGGATATATGCCGATCTGGAACCGGAAAATGGAAACGATGCCGCGCGGGAGATTGTCGGTTCTCCAGCTGAAAAAACTCAGGCGGCTGGTCCGGACAGTTTACGAGAACGTTCCTTTTTACAGGGACAAACTGGACGCTTCCGGCGTCACCCCGTCATCCATCAAAACCCTGGAAGATATCCGGAAACTGCCTTTCACCACCAAGGACGATCTGAGGGGCAATTATCCCTTCGGACTGTTCGCGAAACCTCTTTCCGACGTGGTCCGGATCCACGCTTCCAGCGGGACGACGGGCAAATCCACCGTTGTGGGATACACGAAAAACGACCTGGAACTGTGGAGCGAGCTGGTGGCTCGGCTGGCTTCAGCCGGCGGGGTGACCCGGCACGACGTGGCGCAGATCGCGTTCGGTTACGGTCTTTTTACCGGCGGTTTCGGGCTGCATTACGGGCTGGAGAAAATCGGTGTGACCATTGTCCCGGCCTCCAGCGGAAACACGCAGCGCCAGATCCAGCTCATGAGGGATTTCGGCGCCACCGTGCTGGTCTGCACGCCGTCCTACGCGCTGCACATCATCGACGTGGTCCGGGAAATGGGCCTGGATCCCAAACGCGATCTCAAGCTCAAATACGGGCTGTTCGGCGCGGAGCCCTGGAGTGAATCCATCCGGCGCGAGATAGAAAGAGGCCTCAATATCGTCGCGACGGACAACTACGGCATGTCCGAGCTGATCGGTCCCGGAGTGGCGGGTGAATGCCTGGAGAAGACCGGGATGCATGTCAACGAGGATTCCTTTATCGTGGAAGTCATCGACCCGGTGACGGGCGAATGGGCGCCCGAGGACGGCAAGGGGGAACTGGTGATCACGCCCCTGGACAAGGAAGCCCTGCCGCTCCTGCGTTACCGCACGCGAGACCTGTCCATCGTCGATTCCGGCAAATGCAAATGCGGTCGCACCACCCGGCGCATCCGCAGAATCATGGGCCGGACCGACGACATGCTGATCGTCCGCGGCGTGAACGTCTTCCCCTCGCAGATCGAGGAAGTCCTCCTGGAAGTGGAAGGTGTGGCCCCACATTACCAGATTGTCGTGGACCGGCAGAAAAACATCGATACCCTCGAGGTTTGGGTGGAAGTGATCGACAGCATTTTCTTTGACGAGATGAAGAAACTGGTGGAGCTGGAGAACAAAA
>CAYMRH010000076.1:5995-7689 GCA_964392785.1 uncultured Brevinematales bacterium | reverse complement strand
CCTCTTGACGGGCAGAATGCCGTCGGGCACGAGGTTCTTGGAATAAAAATAACGCTTGTCGGCGGCAATCTTGAGCCGGCCCGTTTCGTCGTACGCCATGGACAGCTCCGACCATTCGGGGAGTTCCCATTCGTGGTCGTCTTTCTTGCGCTGGAGTTCGGCCTGGTAGAGACACACGTAGCAGCTGCGGATGCCCAGATGGGGAAGTTCCGAGGCGACCGTGTCCATGAGTTCCTCGACATACAGCGTGGAAATCAGTTTCTGGATCACTCCCGTCATCATGTACTGGAAATTGCGGTCCATCCGCACCCGCCTCAAGGCCTGTTCCAGTTCCATTTTTTCGCCCACCAGGATCCGGGCTTTCTCGAAGAGCTCCTCGCCCAAACGGGCGGATTCCGAACCGGCCGGCAGCGCGGCGATCACGAAACCCCGGATCATGGTCAGGATGTTCTGCCAGACGGAAATATCCGCGTCGCTCTTGATTTCCTCGCTCAGGATGTGGTTCAGTTTCCTGAGGAAATGGTCCGCCGTCCTTTGGGCGATTTCTTCCCCGGACAGTTCGTCCAGCAGCTGGCCCGTCCAGGCGGAGTATTTTTTTTCGTCCGCGGATACGACGGCAATCTGCGTCAGGATTTTCCGGACCAGTTTTTCACGGTCCCGGACCGCCGGGGGTTTGACCGCGTCGCTGTCAAAGAGCATGATGGACTGGGAAAAACAGCCGCAGGACGTCCGCACCACGACTTTGGCCGGCAGGACCACCGTTTCCGGGACGTCCTTGCCCTCGATCATGTCGATCGCGATTTCGGTGGCTTTGGCGGCCTGTTCATAGAGCGACTGGCGCACGGTGGTGAGCGGTGTGGTATGGTACTGGATTTCCTCGATGTCGTCGAACCCGACCACGGCCATGTCCTTGGGCACGCTGATGCCGCGCGCCGTGAGTTCGTCCAGAACGCCTATGGCCATATCGTCGTTCGCCGCGACCACGGCGTCGAACTCCGCGCGCTTCTTGTCCAGCAGGAACTGGATGGCTTCCGCGCCCGACGAAGGCGCGAAATTACCGGTCGCGATCAGGTTCTGGTCCAGCGGGATTTTGTGTTCGGAAAGCGCTTCCGTGTAAGCCAGAAAACGGTCCTCCGCCTCCTGGTTGTTCACGGGCCCCCGGACAAAGGCGATTTTTCTGAAGCGGTGCTGCTCGATCAGGTGGTTTACGGCGCTGCGCATGCCGCTTTTGTTGTCCACGGTCACGCTGGGAATGCCTTCCATCCGGATGCCGATGCTGACCATGGGCAGGAAGGAAAACCGGCTGTAGAAGTTTTCCACTTCCTTTTTGCTCAGGTAGTTACAGAGCGTTCCCGAGGCCATGACCAAAGCGTCGATATTGTGCGCGTTGATGAAATCGTAGATCAGGTTGTGCTGGTACTCGAAACCGTAAGGTGAATACAGGGCTTCGCCCGGAAAAACCAGAAGATTGACGTCCTTGTCCCGGGTCACGTCAAATACTCCTGGCCAAAGCTGATTTCCGTAACGCTGGTGGAACGAACTCAGCATGAATCCAATGGTGGGCCTTAAGCCCCCGGTTTTATGCCTGGTCATGTCACCCCGATGATCCGGTTATCTCACCTTTCAGGATACGGCCCAATCGTTTTCCGGACATTTTACATGATACCACGTCATTAATCAATTATAACGATACG
>CAYMRH010000076.1:5517-5985 GCA_964392785.1 uncultured Brevinematales bacterium | reverse complement strand
TAACCCATGGCCTCGGACGCGTTCAAAGCCCGCTGGTAATAGTAAACGGCGGCCGGAGAATCCCCCAGTTTCTGATGCATCGGCCCGATCCTTTTCAGGTCCTCGATGATTCCGTCCGATTTTTCCGAAATCTTGTCATGCCTGAGCGCCAGCTGATAATTGGACAATGCGTTCCGGGTATCGCCCTTTTTGTCGTAGATTTCCCCCAGATTGAAGTAGTTGTCCGCCAGCGTGTTATGGATTTTTTTGGACTCGTTGACACCCAGGGACTTTCTGACCCAGCTCTCCGCTTCATCCAGAAGTCCCTGACGGATCTTCACGATTCCGATGCTGTTCTGGACCAGGGCGCGGTCCTCGTCCTTTTTGGCGGTCTGCAGGGCTTGTTCGAAGAACTGAAGCGAAAGATCCGTCCGGTTGATCCGGTCAAAATATTTGCAGACCAAAAGAAGCAGACTTTGGATGGTAAAG
>CAYMRH010000076.1:0-5507 GCA_964392785.1 uncultured Brevinematales bacterium | reverse complement strand
TCGCGGTCGTTCAGTTCCCTGGCGCGGAATACGGCGTTGGACGCGTCCGCAAAGTTTCCCAATTTGAGGTGGACTTCCGCCAGGTTCTGGAGCGCGCTCACCATCCCTTCGACGCTGTCAACGGAATACGCGTCCTTCAGGGCCTGTTCCAGAAACAACCGGGCCGACGAATAATTGCCCTTCTTGAATTCCTCCACGCCAATGGTGCGGTTATCGGAAACCTTTTTCTTGACCGTGTCGCGAACGGTGGGATTTTTCGAGCCGCAGGACACAAGCGTCAGCAGGAGCGCGGCGACGGCCGGTATCGCGAGGAATCGCTTCATGGTCAGTTCCTGTCCCCGGATTTGATGTTTTTATCGGCTTCTTTTTCCCCGCCGAAGAAGTTCTTGACGTTCACCAGAACCTTGCGGAGCTCGATCAGGTTTTCCCGCAACAGGACCGTCAGCGCCTTGACGTCCTCGGGAGTATCACGGAATTTCTCACTGATGGTTTTGACGTTCTTGAGGGAAGTATCTACCGAATCGATCATATTGTCAATTTTCTTGTACAGTCCCTTCCGGTCGCGCACGATCGCTCCGATCGTATTGTCGCGGGACATGATTTCCTCGGACAATTCCTTGAAATTCCGGGTCATGACCTTGACGTTGTCCAGCGATGCGATCACCTTTTCGGAAACGGCCGTTTTCTCCCCGCCTTTCAGGCTTTCCAGAATGGTCTTGAGGCTTCCCGTGGAATCCCGCACGTTCAACAGGGTATTGTTGATGACGGGGCGCAGTTCAGAAACGTAATCCAGGATGTCCTTCACCTTGTCGGTCAGGTCGCCTTTCTTCGGACCGATTTCGGCCAGTTTGACCATGAGTTCCTGTCCTTTGTCCATATCGGAGGAGAGGATCAGGCTGCCGGGCAGAAGCTGCGGCGAATTCTTGTCCACGGCCGGCAACAGCACGAGAGAAGCGCCCCCCAGAAGGGCCGCCTGGACTTTGAGGACGCTGTCCTGCCGAATCAGGTACCTGTAGTCGGAATTGAACCACACGATCACGCGAATCTTGTCTTCGTTCGTGGAAAGGGCCATGGAGCGGATTTTCCCCACCGTCATTCCCTTGTACTTGATGGTCTGGCCCGGGGACAGTCCGTAACCCTCGTTGAACTCGGTTGTGTAATAATCCTTGAACGTGAAAATATCGCTGCCCCGGCCGATCAGGATCAACGTGGCCAGAAGCAGGAATACGCCAAGAATCGAGAATACGGCCACGGCCTTCTGTGCGTTTTTGAACGTGAACGGCATGACGGACTCCTTAAGTTACGTTGCCAGCACCGCGCGGGTGGCCTTCAATCTGGAATTCCGGATCTCCGCGGGCGTCCCGCTTTCCAGGATCTTTCCCTTGTCCATGATCCCCACTCGGTCCGAGACCGACAGGGCGAAATCATAGTCGTTGGTGACCAGGATCATGGTCTTCCCTTTTTTCTTCATGTCCAGGATGATCTGCTTGACGCGCCTTTGCCCCGCCGGGTCCAGGATGGCCAGCGGATTGTCCCAGAAAATGAATTCGGGTCCGTGGGAGATGGCCCGGACTATGCCGACCAGCATTTTTTCCCCGGATGAGAGCAGGCTGGGACGGACGGACAGGTCGTCCTGGAAACCCACGTAGTCCAGATAGGGCTTGATGATTTCGTAGATTTCCTTGTCCGTTTTCCTGGTGTGATAATTGTAATACAGGGACAGGTTCTCGTAGATGGACATATTGGAAACCAGGGCCGCGTTCTGGAAAACGAAACCGCAGACGGTGTGATAATCCAGCATGTGTTTCTGGGAAAAATGAAAGACGTTCTCACCCTTGACGTGAAGGCTGCCCGAGTCGGCCATGGCCAGTCCCGCGATGATTTTGAGAAGCGTCGTTTTTCCGGATCCGGCCGGACCGATCAGGCCGTAGAGTTCCCCGTCGGAAACGGTCTCGGACACGCCGTTCACGATCACGGACTGGTCAATCTTGAGCGTCACGTTTTTCAGGACAATATCGCCCATTCCGGCGCTCCTAGATGTAAGTGACCACGGTCATCACGATGTCCGCCGCGAACAGCGCGAAGATGGAACTCATCACGGCCCGGGTGGTGACCTGCGGAATCTGCGTGGACACGAAGGCCTGGAAACCGTGATAGATGGAGATGACGGAAATCAGGACCCCGAACACCGCCGCCTTGATGATGCTGGCCAACAGATCCAGGATCGTGATCGAATTGAGCACGTAGGTGGCGAACAGGTCGAATGTCAGGTCCGCGTACAAACGACCCACAATGAAACCGCCGATGATGCCGATCGCGTTGAAATAAACTGTCAGGAGCACGAGCGCGATGACCATCCCGGCTATGCGGGGAAACACGATGAACTTCAGGGCGTTGATACCCAGCATCTCCATGGCGTTGATCTCGTCGTTCACCATCATCGTGCCGATTTCCGCGGCAATGGCCGTTCCGGACCGGCTGATCACGATAAAGGCCGTGATGATGGGCCCCAATTCCCTGACGATCACGATGTTCAGGATTTTCCCCATAAATTCCATCGCGCCCACCTTGGACAGCTGGGTAAAAAGCTGCAACACGGTAATGGCGCCCAGGGCCAGCGCCACCAGCCCGATGATCTTGATGGCCATGGTGCCGGTGAAATAGATCTGCATGATGATGACGCGGTTGATCCGCGAACGGCCTTTGGGGTCCGTTATGTAATTGACGATGGAATACAGGATGAGCGAAGCCAGCCCGCCGTAATACTTGATCTTTCCCGTGATGCCCCTGAATACGCGGCCGGGCAATCCGATCAGGGTGTTGAAGATCGCGGTCATTTCCCCTGTTCCCTCGGGCAGAAGGCGTTATAAAGGGTGCCGCCCAGGTAACCGACAACCAGTCCGTCTATGCCGGTAAACACGGACAGGAGGAACACGGACAGGATGTTGGCCCCAAAGTTCCCGAAAAACGACAGCGAAGGATCGAACGAAAAACGGACAATGTTCGCGTACAGGGAAGACGCCAGGTCCAGAGCCGGTTTTCCGAAACCCGTCGCGCTGCACCACACCCCCGCAACAAACATACCGGCAAAACCGATGATCCCGAGGGAGAATGAAACCGCTGGCGGATGGATCCTCATCTGCGTGACTCCTTGGAACGCCTGCCCGGGTGCCGTCTGGGCGGCTGCGGGTCCCGGACCAGGGTCGTCAGTTTCGCCTTGATTTTCATCAGGATATTATCGACTTTTTTGGTCGTTATGGCAAGATCCTGCGCGATGTCGCGGTAACTCCTGTTGTTCAGGTAACCGGCCAGCACTTTTCGCTCGATTCCGTCAAAAAGTTTCAGGGCTTTTTCAAAACTCTGCACCTGTTCGGTCTTGATCGTGTCCGTTTCCGGGTTGTCACGCGCCACCAGATCGTCCACGTCCTTCTGCTCGTCGATCTTTTTTTTATGCTTCCAGAGGTCGTTCAACGCGTTCAGAATCCGGTTGCGGATCACGACGCCTGAATACGTGGAAAACTGCGCCCCTTTGGCCGGATCATAGGTGGCTATGGCCTGGAACAGACCGATCATGCCTTCCTGGATCAGGTCTTCCCGTTCCAGCGTGTTCAACTTGTAGTTCTTGAGAATGGCCTTGACCTTGAATTTATAACGCCGGTAGAATTCCGCCTCGGCTTTCTTGTCGGCCTTGATCATCGCGAACAGCTCTTCATCAGTCAGCGCGCGGTAAAAATTTCTCCGGATCATGGGCGGCGGCACCGTTGTTTTGTCATATCGGCCTTACAGTTATCGGATCACGGGCGCCTGAACTGTTGTCCGGACAGCCATACATCCCGAAAGCGGGGCTTATCGGCTTTCAAGCGGGGTTTTTACAAAACGGGTTATGAAAAACAGGTTTTTTGAGTAAAACAAAGTCCTGATATAAAATAAACGCCAGTTTTCATGCCGGGAGGGAGCCATGGATCTTGCGTTAAAAAAACTTCCGAATTTCCGGGGACGGCCCGGGCCGCTCCTCCTGATCATCATGGACGGAATCGGCATAGGCAAGGATCATCCCGGCAACGCCGTTTTCATGGCCAAAAAACCGACCCTGGACAAGCTCTTTAAAAGCCCTCTTTTTACCACCCTCCAGGCGCACGGAACCGCCGTGGGCCTGCCTTCGGACGAGGATATGGGCAACAGCGAAGTGGGTCACAACGCCCTCGGGGCCGGCCGCGTTTTCGCCCAGGGCGCCAAACGGGTCAATCAGGCCATTGCCGACGGCGCCATCTTCGGTACACAAACCTGGAAAACCATCCTGTCCCGCTGCCTTTCCGGCGGGACCTTCCATCTGATCGGCCTGTTATCGGACGGCAACGTCCATTCGCATATCGGCCAGTTGACAGCGATTCTCCGGAAGGCCGCCGAAAGCGGAATCAAACGGGTCCGTCTGCACCCGCTCCTGGACGGCCGCGACGTGCCGGAAAAGTCCGCCCTGACCTACATCGGTCAGATTGAAAACGTTTTGAACGAATTGTCAGCGAACGGCAACGCCTACCGGATCGCTTCCGGCGGCGGCCGCATGGTCACCACCATGGACCGGTATTTTGCCGACTGGAGCGTCGTCAAACGCGGCTGGGACGCCCACGTCCTGGGCGTGGGGCGCCAGTTCGATTCCGCGCGCGCGGCCGTTGAAACCTATTACGCCGAGGACCCGAAAATCACGGACCAGTACCTGCCCCCGTTTGTCATTGCCGCCAACGGAAAACCCGTCGGGACCATCGAGGACGGCGACAGCGTCGTATTCTTCAATTTCCGCGGAGACCGCGCCATTGAAATCTCCATGGCGTTCGAAAACGACGAATTTTCCGGTTTTGACCGCGTCCGGCGTCCGGACGTTTTTTACTCCGGCATGATGCAGTACGACGGGGACCTGGAACTGCCCAAAAACTTCCTCGTCACCCCGCCCACGATCGACCGCACGCTGGGCGATTACCTCTGCGCCAGCGGCGTCACGAGTTTTGCCATATCCGAAACGCAGAAATACGGACACGTGAGCTATTTCTGGAACGGGAACAAATCCGGATACATCAGCGAGAAGCTGGAAAAATACATCGAGATCCCGTCGGACAAGATCCAGTTCGACAAGGCGCCTAAAATGAAGGCCCTGGAGATCACCGAACAGACCATCGGTCTTCTCAAATCCGGGCAATACCGGTTCGGCCGGCTCAATCTCGCGAACGGGGACATGGTGGGCCACACGGGCGTCATGGAAGCGGCGATCGAGGCGGTCCAGACGGTGGACGCCTGCGTGGCCCGCCTGATCCAGACCGTAACGGAACTGGGCGGCGTTGCGCTCATCACCGCCGACCACGGAAACGCCGATGAAATGTTCACGGAGAAAAACGGGAAGAAGGAAGTCAGGACGGCCCATACGCTGAACCCGGTCCCGTTTGTTGTCGTGGACCCCGGGTATTCCGGCCAATACACCCTGGCTGAATTGCCAAAACGCGGCCTGTCCAACGTGG
>CAYMRH010000075.1:0-8028 GCA_964392785.1 uncultured Brevinematales bacterium | reverse complement strand
AACAGAATTGGGCCCTGGTGATCATTGGTGTCCTGGTCATGTATACGGGTTTCTTTATGGCCTCGTTTATCACCACCAATTACGACGGGCTTCTGGCTTTCATGACCGTTCTCACCATCCTGGCCGGTCTTTCCACGGTCATCGCGGGACTCGCGCTCGGTTTCGAGGGCAAAAACGAACCGCAATAATCCCGCGATGAAACGCTGGCTGGTCCGCGGTCCCGCCGAACTCAAGACATTCCTCTCCGTTGAACTCAAGATTTCAAAATCCAAGGCCAAGGAATTGGTCGATTCCCGGAACGTGTACGTGAACGACCGGCGCGTCTGGATCGCGACGCATCTTCTGCGCAAGGGAGACTATGTGGAAGTGGCGGACCAGCAAGTCCGCGGTGTGACTTCCCCGGCAAAGGAATTTACGGTCCTGTACGAGGACGAATTCGTGATCGCGGTCAACAAACCCGCCGGAGTGGTGTCGGACCGGGGCGGCGCGTCCCTGGAAAGCGTTCTGCGCCGGGAAGCGAAAATCCCGGGCCTTCGGGCCATCCACCGTCTGGACAGGGAAACCTCCGGCGCCATTCTCTACGCCAGGAACCAGCCCGCCTACGAACGTTTCGTGGATCTCTGGGACAAACTCGGGGTGAAGAAAACTTACCTGGCCATCGCCTCGGGCGAGGCCCCGTTTGGCAGCCGGCGGTATTTCAACCGGATCGAAGGCAAAAGCGCCCGGTCAGATTTTCAGGTGATCCGGAAGAAAAAGGGTCACACGTATTTTCGCGTGGATATCGAAACGGGCCGGAAACACCAGATCCGTATCCATTTGAAGGAAATCGGTTTTCCCGTTCTGGGCGACAAGGAATACGGTTCCGTTGACGCGGACGACTCCATTCAGAAATCCGTGGGGCGGCAGATGCTGCACGCATGGAAGATTTCCTACGACTGTCCTTTCCGGCATACGGCGGTATTGATAGAAGCGCCCATTCCGGCGGATTTCCGGCTGATACTGAAAAAAACCGGTCTGCTCTGATCCGCTTTGCCCGATCATGAAAAAACCCGGTCTCCGTAAAGGAAACCGGGTTTTCGGTTCAAGGTCATTTTTACCTTTTCTGAAACTGCTGTTGCTGCTGGCCGGA
This sequence comes from uncultured Brevinematales bacterium, assembly GCA_964392785.1. Classification (GTDB taxonomy): domain Bacteria; phylum Spirochaetota; class Brevinematia; order Brevinematales; family JAOACQ01; genus CAYMRH01. The sequence continues at coordinate 6,899 of CAYMRH010000075.1, read as the reverse complement.
ACCGGCCGCCGGCTGGTTTGAGGGCTGGGACGACTGCTGGGGGGTGGCCTTTTTGTCCCCCGTCATGGTGCAGTTTCCGTTGAAGAGACAGCCGCTTTCAATGATGAGTTCCGGGGCTTTCACGTCTCCGGAGAGTCTCGCGTTGTTGAACAATTCCAGGCGTTCGTAAGCTTCCACGTTCCCGTTGATCTGCCCGTAATTGGTGATCACTCCGGCCTTGATGGAAGCGGCCACGGTCGCGTTGGGACCGATGATCAGGTGGCCCGTCGCGTCAATCTGGCCTTCAAAGCGGCCTTTGACCATAAGGGATTTGGTGAATTTCATCGTTCCCTGGAAATTGATATCGTCCGCCAGAACGGTGTCGATCATGCTTTCGTCAATGTGAAGTCCGTTGTCTTTCGCCATATGTCCCCCTGCAGATTTGAACCGATATTTTCCAATATTTTATAGGAATTGTCAATTTCGTTAAAAAATTGAGGATCAATTATTGGATGACGAATGGCATAACAACCTCCGAATGATATCAGTTGCGCTCTTTTTTCAATCAAATATTTTCCAGTGTCAATCTGTTACGGCTTCAACACTGGCAATGGAGTCTGAAAGAAACGGAAGTCGAGTCCCCACCCTGACTCAAACGGCATTGAACCGGTAGAACGAAATCAGGATTGCTGAAATGTCAGCATTTGGTCCGGGGCGTGATTGGAAATGAATAATAATCACCGCATTGTTCCGAAAAGTGTCAAATCCATAGTATTATTGTATAATAAGGCCCTACGGAGAAAAGGGAATGCTCAGAACCGGATTCCTGCTGATCGCGCTGTGTTTATCGTGTTTTTTGGTGTCCTGCACATTGGATCCGGGAATCATGCCCAAACCGTCTGTTTCCATCCAATCCCATCAGAATGGCGATACCGCTTACGGGCCCTATCTGTCCATAGCGGGTACGGCCGCCGACAGTTACGGGCTGTCCGGGGTTTACGTGGAACTGGACGGCGGCGGTTTCCACAAAGCCACGGGATTGACCCGATGGTCCACCAATTATCCCGGGGTAACCAACGGCCCGCACACGGTCCGGGCCTTTGCCAGAAATTTCGGCGGTGTCACCAGTCCGACCAATACGGTGACCGTGACCGTGACCACCAACACGAACTGGTACGATTGGACGGTCATGGTGTACCTGTGCGCTGACAACAACCTGGAATACAACGGGCTTCTGGATTTTAACGAGATGGAAGCGGGCATTCTGGACGCCGTCAACGCCGGCGGCCGGGAGGTTCTGAACAAACTGGCCGTAATCGTGATCATTGACCGGATTCCCGGTTACACGTCCATGCCCACGGAGCAGGGCGGCGGGGACTGGACCGGCACCCGCTTGTACCGAATCCTGCCCGATCCGGACATGGCTTATTTCGCCTCCGAACGCCTGGACAGGGTCGGATCCGGGCGGGGTTATCTGCAGAGCTCCCTGGTGGAAGAAAACTTGGGCCACACCAACGTTTTCCGTTTTTTTCTGGAATATGTGCGGGATAATTTTACTGCCAAAAAATACTCTCTCATTATGTGGGACCACGGTACCGGGGCCCGGAGCATGTGCCAGGATTGGACCAGTGATACGAACGCCCTCTATATAGACCAGATCCGCCAGACCATAGCGGAAACGGCCAACGCCGTCATGCCCAAAATCGACATGATCGGCTTTGACGCCTGTTTCATGGGTTTGGCGGAAGTCGCTTATGAATTCCGCGGCGTGGCGGACGTGATGGTGGCGTCCATGCGGCTCGAGGACGCTGACGGCTGGGACTACCAATACGCGTTCGGGCAACTGGCCGGCTCCCGCGGCGTATCCGCGATCACGGCGGAAACATTCGCCTCGCTTTTTGTTGAAGGATACCGGGAGTGGCACGAAAGCCGGAATCACAACAGGGGGGATACTCTTTCCGCGGTGGATCTGTCCCATATGCCGGCGTTGAAAACCGGTATTGACGCGCTGGCGGCCGCCATGCATACGGAGGGCAAGAAGGAGATCCTGGAATCCATCAGGGAAGTGACCGTCAATTATTTCAACAGCAGTACGGCCGCTTCCATAGATGTGCCGCATTACGACCTGTACGATTTCTGCAACCGGATCGTTCTGGATACGGGCTACGGTTTTTCCGCCCCGCTTCAGGCGGCGGCAGCGTCCGTCATCAACACGCTGTCTTCCGCCGTGATCCTGGCCTACGGCGGTAACGGTTACGGCCAGACCTATTACTACGGGCCGGGAAGTTCCGTGAAGAGGGGGTTGTCCTGGTTTTTCTCCCGCGGCAACCTGACCTATACTGAGAACGCCGCGCATCCGCTGAAAACCGCCTCCGGGACGCAATCCCATTTCTGGTTCCAGTGGTGGTACACGGCGGAGGACACCCAGACATGGTGGGGGGCTCCCGGCTACTATTACGGCCGGCTGGATTTCTGCGATACCGACACGGACGGCACAGTGCAAACATGGCGGGAGCTTCTCAAGGCGTGGTACGACCCTTCCAATAACGTGAACACCCCTGGCGCCTACTAGCGGCGCGCGTCCGTTTGCAAATCCTGGCGCCGGCCGTTATCCTCTCCCGTTATGGATGCCGTGGTTTTTGAAGTCCGTTCTCTTCTCCGCATGCGCCTGGAAATTGCCCGCTTTCCCGAACTCGCATCCAAAAGCGAACTGATCCAAAAGGGCATCGCCGCGGTCAAGAAGCGTTTTCCCGGGATCATCGCCGCGCTGTCAAAGGAAAAGGTCCTCTCGGAATTGAAACGGCATACGCTGGAAATCCGCTGCGCGACCGGCATGGACGAAAAACACGTGCGCCGGGCGTTCATGGTCTGGCTGGGGCGCCAAAGGGTGAAGCGGCTACTGTTCGTGATCGGGGAGGCGGTGATTCTGCCGTTCGCGGTCCTCTTGTCCGTCATTCCGGGCCCGAACGTTCTGGTTTATCTGATTCTGGTGGCGCTGTATTTCCACTTCCGGAGCTGGCTGGCCTTGAACGGCACCCACGCGGCCGCGCTGAAACTCAGGATTATCTGCGACACGGACTGACCCGAACCCGGCCCGTGAGGCCGTTCCCGCTTGCGCCCGTCACTTCCACGGGGTGGATTTTCCCGATCATCTCCCGGTTTCCCGCCACGAACATCATGAGGCCGTTGTGTGTCCGTCCCGCCACTTCGCCCCTGTTTTTGCGGCTGACCGATTCGGCCAGAAAACTTTCAGGGCGTCCGGCCTGTTCCGCAAGCCGTTCGCGGGTGATGGCGTTCTGGAGATCGATCAGTCGCGCGAGGCGTTCCTTCTTGACCGGCACGGGCACGGTGTCCTCCATCCGGGCGGCCGCGGTTCCGGGCCGGACGTTGTAATAGTACATGAACGCCTGGTGAAAACGGACGGTCCGCACCGCTTGCAGTGTGTCCTCGAACTCGCTTTCCGATTCCCCGGGAAATCCGGCGATGATGTCCGTGGACAGGGTCAATCCCGGTATGGACAGGGCTTTCCGGGCGATCTCCAGGTACCGTTCCACGGCGTACTTCCGGTTCATGAGGGAGAGGATCCGGTTGTTTCCCGACTGCATGGGCAGGTGGAGGGATTTCATGACGTTATTGTTGTCCCGGACGGCGCCCAGGAGATTGTCCGACAGGTCCTTGGGGTGCGATGTGAGAAAGGACAACCGGGGAATGCCCGTTTCCCGCGCGATCCTGTCCAGGAGTTCCGGAAAACCCAGGCCGTTTTCACGCCAGGAGTTGACGTTCTGGCCCAACAGGGTCACTTCCACCACGCCCCGTTCCGCCAGGTCCCGGACCCAGCGGAGAATGTCTTCCGCCGGGCGGTGGATTTCCGGGCCGCGGACGGCCGGTACGATGCAGTAACTGCAGAAATTTTCGCAACCGTGCGAGATCGGGACAAAAGCCCGGAAGGGGTATTTTTTTTCGGGCCGGGGAGGGAGAAACCGGTATTCCGTCTGGTCCAGACTGTCCCTCGGTTTGTCCAGATTCGCGATGTATTCCAGGACGGTGTCCTTGTGATAAGTGCCCCAGACCGCGTCCACCAGCCCGGAATACTCCTCACAAAGCGAACGGCCCAGGTTCTGCGACATGCAGCCCATGACGACCAGGCGGATCTTTTTTTCAGATTTCGCTTTCAGGGCCCGGTAAAAACCCAGCCGGCCGCGGACACGGTCCTCGGCGGTGGTCCGGACGCTGCAGGTGTTGATGAGGATCAGGTCCGCGGCTTCCGCGCGGAGGGCTTCCCGGTGGCCGTTTTCGGCCAGAAGGGACCGGATGGAATCGGCTTCCGCGGCGTTCATCTGGCAGCCGTAGTTTTCGATGAAGAAATCCGCCATGGAGAAAATTACCGGCCCAGGTCCTGGATCTCCAGCCCGCGGACAATCACGCGGTTGTCCAGCGTGAGTCCCGTGATCACGCCGAAAACGGCCGCTTTCTGACCGCTGCTGACTTTCCGGAAGCCCTTGAAGTGGATTTCCGCGATTCCGTCCACGGTGGCCCGGTCCACGAAGTTGATCAGGAGGTCGAACGCCGTTTCGTCGCGGCCCTTGAATTCCAGGTTGGCGACGGTCCCGGACCAGCGCACGGCCACGCCCTCGTACAGGAACGGGAGCTTGACCACTTCCCGAATGTCAGGGGTAAAATCGATTTCGCGCGGATCGGGGTTCTGGACAAAACCCTGGAGCATGCGGACGCGTTCCTTGATGAGTTCGCTCGCGTTGGAGTGGAGCAGTTCGTTGACCAGCATGAGCGCGCGGTTGCGCTGCCGGGCTTCCAGGGCTTCCCGGATCATCGCGAATTTGCGCTGGATCTGCTCTTCGGTCAGCTTGATGGAATACTTCACGCGGTCTTCCACCAGTTTATCGATGTCCCGGATGGAGATGCGGCGGTAGTGTGCGCCCAGGCCGCGGCGGAGCCGGTAGTCCTCGGCCAGCGTCCGGATCGCGGGGTAGAAGAAATACAGGAGGGCTCCCAGAACGGCAATCCCGGAGATCAGGAGCAGTACGCGGCCGGTTTTGGAGAGCGCCAGGCGCCCGACTCCGTCCAACGCGGCGGACCGGAAGCGGTCAAACGAATTTTCCTCGGGCAGGTTATAGAAGAGAAAATCCGACGGACGGGTCATGGAGAAAAAAAGTTTCGGGTCGCGGATATTGCGGAGTTTTTCCAGGTTGGCCTTGAGCCGTTCGTCGCGCTCGTCCACGTACACGGCGTCCAGGAGCATCTGGACGGCGTCTTCCGCGTTGCCGGTTTCCAGTTCCAGGAACGCCGAGGCGTTCAGGGCTTCCGTATCGTTCTTGTTGGCGGAAAGGACTTTGCGGTAATAATGGACCGCGTCGCGTGTCGCGCCCGTTTCCACCAGCGCGTAGGCCAGCAGTTTCATCGCGGTCAGATGGTCTGGCCGGTTTTCCACATACGGGCGGAGGAGCTCCACGATATCGGGATAGCGTTTCAGGCGGTCCTTGCCCCGGAACAGCCGGACGGCCAGGCGGAAGCGGTCTTCGTCCTTCATCACGGTCCGGACGCTTGGGACCGGTTTCCGGCCCTTATCCGGGCGGGGGGTTTCCTGGATCGGTTCGTCCTGAATGTCGATATCCAAGGGACTCTCCATGATGCCGATTGTTTTCAATATTATAATGAAAAAGCTGGATTATTCAAAGGAATTTCGGGTCGCCTGTCCTGATATTTCCGGTGGGCGGGGCTGGATTATTGGAGCGATCCGGGCTATAATCTGCCGTCGGCATGATCAGGAGAGTCTCATGATCGAGAAAAAACTTCAGCTGTCGGAAAACGGTTCGAAAATCCTGAAGGAATCCGTCCGGAAGTCCCTGGAGGACATGGGGAAATACGGCGGGAAAATCCGGACCACTTTTTTTTACCTGAACGAGGGAATGAAGTCCGTGGAGCATATTGAACTCAGGGATTATATCGAACAGATCATGAAAGAGAACAAGCTGGAACTTCCGTTCGACCGGAAGGAATCGGATTATTTCCTGTTCGTGAACACGAAGTTTTTCAACGTCCTGTCCGTTCAGCTTCACCGCCAGCACCCGAACTGCTATCTGGTCGCCACCCAGAAAGAAGACGGCCGCGTGATCTTCATTATCCGGGATGCGGACGTCTGGCCGGCATCAAACATGAAAATTACCTGGAACGATTCTGGCCTGAAAGACGGCAAAACGGACCCGGTGGATTTTCACCTCTCCAAAAGCCAGCTGGATTAGGATCAGAGCTGGAAACTGATCCCGCCCATGAGCGAAAACCCGCTCACGTCGATCCGCTCGCCCACGATCACGGTGTCCGTGGTGGTTCTGCTGCGGCTCACGGTGCAGAAGTTGTAGCCCAGGTCCACCGTCAGGAAAGTCCTTTCTCCCAGCCGGATCCTGGTCCCGGCGCCCAGTTTCATCCCGAAGCCGCCAAAGACATAAGTGTTGTTGGTCCCGCTGCTTCTGTAGGCGTTGACCATGACTTCATATCCCACGCCCACCTGCGCGTAGGGCTGGACAATATCCCACCAAATGACAGGAATGTCGATCCTTGCGTTTAGCAGGAACGCGATCAGGTTAGCCGTGAGTTCGCTGGACAGGCCCTGTGTCTGGATTCCGGTGTCCGGCGCGGCGTTGGTGGAGGTGGTGAACGCGGTCATGTAGTAATCCGCGGACACGTTGATGGAAACCATCCGGTCAATGCGGAAGCCGTAGGCCACTTCGCCCAGGAATCCCGGCTGGATGGACCAGGGGAACAGGGAACCCAAACGGGCTTCAAAATACTGGTTTTCGGCGTAACCGGGCCGGAACGAAGCGAATACCGAAACCAGCGCCAGCGCGATCAGAACTTTCTTCATATTGTCCCCCTTTTTGATCAGGATAGTGCCGTTACGAACGGGT
>CAYMRH010000074.1:7410-8053 GCA_964392785.1 uncultured Brevinematales bacterium | reverse complement strand
GCGTTCGATCCTTTTGGACGCAAAGGCCGACATCCTGGTTTACGGCATGGGCGAACGCTCCGTGCTGGAACTCGCGTCGCGGTTGTCCGCGCGCGGGGACTGGAAAGGCGTCCGGGGTATCTGTTATGCCTGGCCCGTGCCGCCGGAAGGCTATCTCGAACTGCCGTCCTATGAAGAGGTGTCCCGGGACCAGTCCGCTTTTACGGACATGTTCCGCCTGTTCTACGAGAACAGCGACCCTTACGGCTCCCGCGGGCTTGTCCAGCGCCAGGATTCGCGATATCTCGTGCAGAACCCTCCCGCCTTTCCCCTGACCGGCCGGGACCTGGACCGGGTCTTTGAACTGCCCTACGAACGGAACGCCCATCCCCTGCATAAAACCGAAGGACCGGTCCGGGCCCTGGACACCATCCGGTTTTCCGTGGCCACTCATCGGGGCTGTTTCGGGGAATGCAATTTCTGTTCCATCACGGCCCACCAGGGGCGCACGGTCCAGAGCCGGAGTCCGGAATCCGTGGTGGACGAAATCAGGATGATAACCGGTCTGCCCGGGTTCAAGGGATACATCCTGGATATGGGAGGGCCAACGGCCAACATGTTCGGGATGAAATGCCGGAACATGCCCGAAGGACGCCACTGCCGG
>CAYMRH010000074.1:884-7400 GCA_964392785.1 uncultured Brevinematales bacterium | reverse complement strand
CTGCGCCGGAAATACGGTGTGTCAAAACCTGGACGTTTCCCACGGCGGCCAGATCAAACTGCTCCGGTTGGCCCGGCAGGTCCCCGGTGTCAAGAAAGTTTTCGTGGCGTCCGGGATCCGGCACGACCTGGTCCTGGCGGACCGGACAAGCGGCATGGACTACCTTCGGGAGATCGCGGAACACCACGTGTCCGGACAGATCAAACTGGCCCCGGAGCATTCGGAAGACCGCGTGCTGTCCCTGATGAACAAACCCGGGACCGGACCGCTCCTGGAATTCAAAGCCGCCTTTGAACGGTTCAGCCGCCGGGCAGGCAAACGGCAGTTCCTGACCTATTATTTCATCGCGGCACACCCCGGCTGTGCCGAAACGGACATGAAAAAAACGGCGGAATGGATTTCCCGCGAGCTGAAACTCCGTCCCGAACAGGTCCAGATCTTCACGCCCACGCCGTCCACCTGGTCCACGCTCATGTATTGCACCGGCGCGGACCCGTTTTCCGGCCGTCCGGTGTTCGTGGAAAAAAATCTGGCAAAGAAGAGAGTCCAGAAGGAAATGCTGACCCAACCGGCCCGGCGGGAAACGCGCGAAGCCGGAAAAACCGGTCACAACCCGCGGGCACAGGTTCCCGCAGGGAAAAAACGCAAATCCGATCGGCGCAGGAAATAACAGGACAGGATTGTTCGTAACGTCTTAGAAACCGCCCAGGTTTCCTGTTTCGTCCGTCCGGATACCGTTGGGCGTTCCCAGATTGGCGTTGGTGGACACCAGCGGAGCCGACGCGACCGGCACGCCGGGATTCAGCCGCTGGGACACGTAATAACGCTTGGACTTCGCTTCGAACAGGTTGCCGAAACGGTCGGTAAATTTCGTTGGAATGGTTTGCCGTTTCATATAGACCGGTATGAAAACCATGAAATGAAGGTGGGGGCCCTTGGACCGGCCGGTATTGCCGCTCAGTCCGATCACCTGGCCCTGCGTCACTTTCGTCCCCACTTCCACCAGGCTGCCGAACTTATCCAGATGCACGTACTGGGAATAAGTCCCGTCCCCGTGCGAGAGCGTGATGTAATTCGCGTGCTGGGAATACCGGCGGGCCCGGCCGCTTTTCCCGGAGTCCTGTTTCACGTCCACGATCATGCCGTCCCGTACGGCGCAGACCGGCGTGCCGATCGGCATCCCGAAATCCAGGGAATAACGCTGCCACCCCCTGTGTGAATAACGCCCATTGTAACCCTGACTGACACGGCGCTGGGTTCCTTCTTCGAAAGGAAAAACATAGGGATAATCCGGATTTTCGATGACGGCGTTCGGGTCACCTATGGTCGTTTCAAAATCCAGTTTCAAATCCTTCTCGGTCACAAAGCGGTTGAAGATGCTGAACAGGTAGCGGCCTTTTTCCCGGGCGGAGATCACCGCATAATAGGGAAGATCTGTATTCGGCCTGACGGCGGGAGACCGGAAACGGACCAGCACCTGCATGGGGCAGTGATTGAAGTTGTCCGCGTAAACGTCGTACTGGTTTCCGTTTTCCACAAGATAAACGGATACGTTCTCCCTGACAAGAGAAAACAGAAAAAGCGGCGCAAGAAGAAGGCACGCCAGCCCGAGCCAGAATCGATTCATATCCCTCTGAAAACCCTTCCCACATTCATTTTCGGCATAATTTTACAGAAATTCACATGTTTTTTCAATAAAACACGGTTTGATTTGAGAAAAAACGCGGATAAACCTAAAATAATGGCCGTTTTCAGGAGATCTCATGATGTTGATTGCGCGTTTTCTGACGGCTTCGGTTCTGATACTCATTCCCCTGCTGTTCCACTCCCTGCCGCGCGATTTTTTTCTGGCCGGCACCGAACAGGGCCTGTATCGCGTGGAACCGGACGGCCGCCTGACGAAAATCTGGAACGGCGGCGAGGTGAAAAAGATCGTCACGGTTTCCGGCGGGATTTTTCTACTGACTTCCGAAGGCGTTTTCTGGACGCACGACCTGAAGCAATTTTCACTCCGGTCCGAAGGACTGGCCCGGAAAGTCGTTAAACTCTACCGCGACGGAAAAAAAAGTTTTATCCGGCCGTTTCAGGACCTGAAAGACCTGAAAGCGGACCCGTCCAATCCGTCCAATCTGGTCACCTGCACCAAGGACGGCGTTTTTGTGAGCCGGAACTCCGGGCTGTCCTGGCGTTTTCTCCCCAACCCCACCATCGCGTCGGGGATCAAGTCCGTCGCCATCTACAGCGACCCCGAAACACACGTCCTGATGGGGCATCCTTTCCTGGGAATTTTTCGGAAAAACCTGACCCGTAACGGCGGCTGGACCGGACTGAACACCGGACTGAAAAAACTCAGCGTCAGCCTGGAGGAAATTTCGGACATTCTTGCCGTGCGGGACGGCGGACGCGTGGAACTGTTCGCGGCCAACAATTTCTCTCCCGCCCTATACAGACTGGACCGGTCCGCCGGGTCCTGGAAAACCGTGTATTCCGACGCGAACGCTTTCGACCTGGTGGAAAGCCTTTTCGCGGACGGCACGGATATTCTTTCCGTGGGCACGAACGGCGTCCGGGTCACCCGCGCCTATCAGACTGACAACGCCCGTCATACCGGCGCCGTCACAAAACCCGTTCCGCACCTGGACAACATCCTGCGCCGGCTTCCGGACGGAGAGCGGGTCCTGTGCGTCGCGCAGGTCACGGATTCCCGCACGGATTTCAGCCTGTCGGAACTCTGGATGAACCAGGAGGCGGTCCACCGTCCCACGACCCGGGCGGCCGCCAACCGCAAGGGGCTTTACGCCATGGCGGGTTTTTTCAGGAACCGACAGAACCGGAACAGTCTCACCGGTCTCATGAAGGCGGCCGGTCTGGACATGCTCGTGATCGACATGAAGGACGACTGGGGAAAACTCCGTTTCGTTCCCCAAAGCCCGCTTTTAAAGCAGATGGGCGAAACCGGCAATCCCATAGACCTGGACGAGTTCACGGCAGATATGAAATCCCGGGGCGTCTATCTGGTGGCGCGCCTGGTGCTGTTTCAGGACCGGATCATTTACCGTTACGACAACGGGCGTTATGCCGTCAAAAGCCGTTCCACCGGAAAACCCTGGCAGGGCCGAAAACGCCAGAAAGACGGCAAGGTCAAACTGATCGGCGAATACTGGGTGGATCCCTATTCCGAGACCGTCTGGGAATACAACGTGGAAATTGCGCGCGAACTGATCCGGCGGGGCTTTGACGAGATCCAGTTCGATTACGTCCGTTTCACCACGGACGGAGACAATCTGGATGACACCTTCTACTCCCACCGCGAAGAGGGCATGGACCGCGAAAGCGCCATCCTCTCGTTCCTCAAATACGCTCGCGAGAACATCCCGGCGCCCGTTTCGATAGACATTTACGGGGCGAACGGCTGGTGGAGGACGGGCGCCCGGACGGGGCAGGACGTGGAGATGTTCCGTCATTACGTGGACGCGATCTGCCCCATGTATTATCCGTCGCATTTTGACAGGAATTTCATGCTCTTCGAGCCGTTCGAAAAGAGGACCTGGCGCATCTATTACTACGGAAGCCTGAGGTGCTGGTATTTCGGGCGGAAAACCCCGGTGATCCGGCCCTATATCCAGGCCTTTAAAATGAATTACCTGAAATACGACCGCGATTACTACGGGCCCGAATATGTCGCCAACCAGGTTCGGGGTGTGGAGGAATCCATAGACATGGGTTACACGTTCTGGAACATGGGAGTGAAATACCAGATTCTTTCGAACGTATTCCGGATCGGACGCTGAATCAACGCCCGGCCGGGAGAACGGTCAACCGTCTTTGCGGACGCCGTCCGCCAGCACGGCCCGCGGTTCGCCCAGGTAAAAACCCTGTGAAAAGTCAATGTCCAGCTTGACGCATTCCTCGAACACTTCCTTGCAATGGACGAACTCGGATATGGTCTTCATTCCCAGTTCCCGCGCGAAATTCGCGATGGTTTTGGTGATGATGAGGGAGTTGCGGTCCTGGTTGATGTTCTTGATCAGAGAGGAATCGATCTTGATGTAATCCACGTTCAGGTGCACGATGTGCGCGAAGTTGGAATACCCGGTGCCGAAGTCGTCGATGGCGATCCGGCAGCCCTTGGCGCGGACCCGGTCCACGAACTCCTTGACCTCGGCGTACTCCTCGATATTCTCGGTCTCCAGGAACTCGAACACCACCCGGTTCCCGATCCCGTCGTATTCGTTCAATTTTCCCAGTATGTAAGCCACGGTTTTCTCGTCCATGATGTCCTCAACGGACAGGTTCAGCGAGAACTCGAAGTTGTTGCGACTGAAAAACGAAAACGTCTTGTCCACCATGATTTTCGTGATATACCGGTACAGCCGGGCGGACTTGGCGACCCCCAAAAAGTAATACGGGAGGACGATCTTTCCGTCCTCGTCCACCAGGCGGACCAGGCACTCGTACTTTTCGATGGCGCCCGTCCGGTTGTTGATGATGGGCTGGAAATAGGGAACGATCCGGTCCTCGCGGATGGCTTTTTTGATTTTGCGGGACCACTCGATGTTGTTCTGGTACTCCTTGTTCGCCTCCAGCTCCTCGTTGAACACCACGAATTTCTTCTTGAGCGTCCGGGCCTGTTTGAGCGCCCGGTCCGCGTTCGCGAGAGCCATGCGGTACCGGCGGGAATTCTGGTCGAACCCGGATTTGTTCAGCCGCCCGATGCCGATGGATATGGACACGAAGATTTCCGTTTCCCGGTTGTAGATGAAGGGGTAGTCCATCACCCCTTCGGAAAAATAAATACCCAGAATCTCCATCCCGGAGCGGCCCATCTCCTCGTCCACCACAATGCTGTACTGATCCGCGCTCATCTTGTAAAGATGATAGTAGGAACCCAGGCAGAGGGACTTGAGCCGGCGGGCCATTTCCACCAGAATGAAATCCCCCGTTTCGGAGCCGTAGAAGTCGTTGATCTCGTGGAAGGAGTCGATGTTGATCATGATAATAACGGGGTCCCGGAATCTCTGCAGGTCGTCAAAAAATTTTCTCCGGTTGGGCAGCCCGGTCAGGCGGTCCTCAAAAAGCTCTTCCATGAGCTTCTTGTTGTATTCCTCGATCTTCTGGAAACTTTCGCCCAGTTTTTCGTTCATGAGGTTGAGATTCCGCGCCAGTTCGCCCAGTTCGTCGTCGGTTTCGACGCGGATGCGGTAGTTCAGGACGCGGTTCGCGGCCAGCCGCACCCCTTTGCCGATCTCCTCCAGCGGACGGACGAAACGCCGGAGAAAATACTGCCGGAAAAAAAACCCGATCCCGACCAGAATCAGGATGCTCAGGACGTTGGCGACAATCAGGGTGCTGAGCGCCGAGAAAAACGTTTTCTGGTCGTAATCGGCGCCGATCACACAGACCAACCCTCCGGAATCGTCGTAAACGGGAAGAAAAACGGAACGGAACTCCCCGAATTCGTCGCGGTAAAACGCCGACCGGACGGGCCGGTCCGTTTTCACTTTCAGGATCCCGATCAGTTCGGGCGGCGGTTTGAGATATTCTTTCAGAAACACGTCGGTTTCCAGCACGCCCGGACTCACGGTCCTCGGTTCTCCGGTGGTCGCATCCAGGTATAGTTCCTTCCCGTCATTGCCCCGAACAACGCGCACATCCGGATTGTCGGCGGTGGCGTAAACAAATGCGAAACGGCCGGTGGCGTTGGTCACCATCACGTACAGATGAGTGAGCCCGTTGTATTGCAGTATTCCGCGCAGCTGCATCCAGCGGTCCCGGTAACTTCTGGATTTCTGGGAGGTCGGGGAAAAACGGTTCACGTCGGAAAGATCCATCGTCTGGTGGACCGTGTAAACGGCGTTCTCAAGCCTGTAAATGATCCCCTTGCCGATAAATTCGGAATTGGTCACGTGCATCAGGACCAGATTGAACAGAATCGCGGCACCGATCACGATCAGGAAAATCAGGGTCACGTGAACGCTGATACGCTTCTTCATGTCAAAAAGACCCGCCTTTTACAGCCTTTAACAAGATATTATCGATCGGAAGTGCCCGGAAACTGAACCGCAAAGACCTTCTACCGGGCAATACACCCCTGGATCTCGCCCGCGTAAAGCCGGTGATAATCCCCTTCGGGATAGGCCTTCATGATGGTGTCGTCAGCGAAATTCGCGGGATCCAGGTCCTGGTGATAGATCTTCCGGCAGAAAAACACAAGCCGGGCTTCCTTGAAGAATACCGATCCCGCATCGCTTTCCACGGGTGTAAAACCGGTCATTTTGACCTTGTCCGTATCACGCCCGGAATAGCTCCCGCAAAGATCCAGTTTGTCCCGGTAAACTTCCTCGAAAAAAGACAGGGTGAAATTCCGGTTTTTTTTCAGAAATTCGAAGGTATAACGGCTGGGACGGACATATATGAAGCAGACGTTCCGGTCCCAGAGATGCCCGAACCCGCCCCAACTGGCCGTCATGAAATTGAACGACTGCATGGTTCCGCCCGTGACAAGGAACCAGTCCT
>CAYMRH010000074.1:0-874 GCA_964392785.1 uncultured Brevinematales bacterium | reverse complement strand
GTTCAAAAACGCTGGCCCGGACCGCCTCGGGCCGGATCACGCGAAACCGTTCGGGGATCATGAGGCCGCCTCAGACATACTCAATGAAATTCAGTTCGGCCGTTTTCAGGATGTCCCGAACTGAATCGGTCGGGTTTTTAACAGACAGTTTCCGGCCGCGCTCCGCGTTGTATTTTCCCGTCCGGACCAGGATGCTCACGGCCATGGAATCGATCCACGATGTTCCGGACAGGTCAAACTGGAAATAGGCCGCCTCTGCGGTCAGCACGTCGTTCTCAATGCTCTTCATGAGCCGGTCCCAGAAAAAAACCTGGAACCCGCCCTGAATCCGGTACTCCAACCCCCCGTCGTTCAAGGCCACGCGGCTGTATTTCATCCGTTCCTCCGAACTCGGGCAACCTGTCCTGACCGTTTCATTTCCGCGTTCATCATAATCACAACCGGTCAAATAAATCAAAAAAACCGTTCATCGGCGGACTGACTCTTCAGAGTTTCCGGAGGGCTTCGGAGGGCATGAGTTTCCAGGCCCGGCGGGCCGGGATGATGGTCGAAAGCATCGGAATCAGGATGGACAGGAGGATGGTCACAACAAGGATATCGGGACTGATGGACGGCCGCATGATATAATCCACGGGCATGTCCATCCCGCTCATGGCAAATCGCAGGTCCAGACCTGTCCAGCGGAAGTACAGCACCAGGGCATAACCGGTCAGGCCGCCGATCAGACCGCCGATGGCCCCGATCATGGCGCCTTCATACAGGAAATTGATGAAAATCTCCCGGTCGGTCATGCCCATCGCCTTCAGCGTGCCGATCTCGCGCGTCCGTTCGAACACGGACATCATCATGGTGTTGATGACCACGAACGACGCCA
>CAYMRH010000073.1:6545-8806 GCA_964392785.1 uncultured Brevinematales bacterium | reverse complement strand
GGTCCGGAGCCATTGGAACCAGGTTGCGGTAGAACCGGATTCCGTCACGGATTCCGGCGACTCCGGGGAAGCGTCCCTGACAACCGGTTTTGCGGTCAACGCGGTTGTGAAACTGGGCGCTTTGCGGCCCGAAGACGTGCAGGTGGAAATTTATTACCGGAAAGTGGATGAAAAAGGCAACGTGATAGCCGATTTCCTCAGCGACAGGATGGACATGACCGAAGACCTCGGAAACGGCCGTTTCCGTTATTCGGGAAGCATGAAACCTGTCAACGGCGGGCGTTACGAATACACGGTCCGGGTCATTCCGGGCAACAGCCACCTGTCCCATAAGCACGAGACGGGGCTGATCCGCTGGATTGACTGAACTCGACCATCCAAGGGGGAGTGAACATGTCCGAACTCAGACAGGACATCGATCGCGCCAGACAATTCCTGAAATCCCAGGATTACGAGGAAGCGGAAAAGATCCTGACCGCCGTCGTGGCGGAAGTCCGCAAGAATAAAGACCTGGAAACGGATATCCAGACGGACGCCCTGCAGGCCATGGGCGATTGCCTCCGCGAACAGCTTTATTTTGAAGAGGCCATCCCCTACTTTCTGGAAGTCCTGAAGCTATCCAGGAACAACAAGAGAGCCCTGACCGGTATGGCGGACAGCTACCGCGGCCTGAAAGACTGGGACAAGGCCATGGAATACTGGTTCGAGATCCTGAAGATCGACCCGAACGACCACCTGATCGTGACCCGCATCGCTGACGCCCACCGCAAAAAAGGCGATTTCCTCAACGCGGAAAAATATTACCTCATGTCCCTGGAACTGAACGGCAAAAACAAGTTCGCGCTCATGGGGTTGGGGGATCTGTACTACAAGGGCAAGAAATACAACAAGGCGCTGGAGTACTGGAAACAGCTCCTGGACATCAACCCCAAATTCATCAACATCCTGACCATGGTCGGGAACATTTACCGGACCTGGAACCAGTACGACAAGGCCATTGACTTCTACCAGAAAGCCCTGGAAATTGACCGCAACAATTTCTACGCCCTCTACGGGATCGCCGATTCCCTTCGCGGCAAGCGCCGTTTCCGGGACGCCATCAAGTACTGGAAAAAAATCCTTTCCAAGGAACCCAACAACGACCGGATCATGACCCGGTTGGGAGACTGCTATCTCAAGATCGGGAAAGTGGACGAAGCCAAGCAGATTTACCAGCAGGTTCTCTCCGGCGGAACCAACAAATACTCCATGATGGGCCTGATCAAGGTCCTGCTCTACCAGAAACTGTTCGAAGAGGGCGTGGAACTCTGCCAGGAATTCCTGGGCAAATACCCCAACGACCCCCGCGTTGTCGCGCTGTACGGAAAATTCTATTCCGAACTGGGCGAGAACGAGAAGGTCCGCCAGGTTTACGAAAGATACAGCACCCTGTTCGCCGACCGTTCCGACTTTGCCGGGAAGCTGGCGTCCATATCCCTGGAACCGGCCCACTTTGAACACGATGACGCGGGAGAAGACGAACACAATGACGCACCTCCTCTGGCGCATCACTAGGGCAACAGTCCTCTCCGTCCTTCTGCCGGCCTCGGCGGTAATGGCCCTGTCGTTTCCGGACGTCTATTTTTTTCCGTTCACTCCCGGGTATTCGTTTTCCCTGGTGTCCGACCGCGGAAACACCCTGCAGGTGACCACGCGCATTACGATTCCCGAAGATCCCGACCCTCAATCTTTCGATCTGGACTGGAACCTGCGGATCTCGCTGGAACACCAGACGCTCAGTTATACGCTCAGGTTCGCCGTCCTGCCCACGGGAGATATCCTATTGAGCGAATTAAGCGACGAACACACCGGCCGCTCGTTTGAAGCACGGCCCCTGGTTTTTCCCCGTTCGCCGAAAATCGGAGCTCCGGTTGTTTTGGGAGAATCCATGTCTCTGACATTCGTGAAAAAGCTTCCCAGCCTGAAGGTGGGCGAAAAATCCTACCAGGACATCTGGGTGGCCGACCTGGTGCTGGGCAACGCGACAAACCAGATCTATTTTGCCCAAAAGAACGCCATTGTGGGCGTAAAAACCCCTTCCGAAACGTTCCGGAGACGCTAAGAGCGTTCCGAAAACCCTTTCTTCTTGTAATCGTTGAAATTAAATGGTATATTTCGTATAATTTCAACGCGGCCATGGCGCCGCCAGGGGGCCTGTTATGAGGCGTTTTTCCGTTCTTATTTCTTTCGTTCCCGTCCTGTTGATTCTTTTTTCCTGCGGA
>CAYMRH010000073.1:0-6535 GCA_964392785.1 uncultured Brevinematales bacterium | reverse complement strand
ACGGCCGAAGGGGCCGATGCCTTCCGGCACAGCATTCTTTTTTCCTGCGGAAGCCCGTCTTCGGCTTCCGTCCGGGATAACCCGTCCGCACCGCGAGGCGGCCCGGCCTGGACAGCAAAACCCTCTTCCACAACCGGCGACGTCCTGGATTTTGTGGGGTACGCCGAAGACGTGGGCGAACTGGAGCAAGTCCGCGACAAGGCCCTGGCGAACGCCAAGGGAAAAATTGCGAACGCCCTGTTCGAGGAAACCGAGGTGGAAAGGATTTTCACCACTTCCGGAAGCCTCTCCGGCGACGAGGAACTGCGACGGAATTACCGCGAAAACGTCAAATCGACCAGCGCCGTGCGTCTGAGCGGCATCGAGATCGCGGACCAGCATACGGAAATAACCCAGGACGCGGGATTGTCCGTACGGAAAGTCTGGGTCCTGGCCCGGATAAGCCGAAAGGCCTTTGAAAGCGAACGCTCGCGGATCGTATCCGAACTCCGCAGAAAACTGGCGCTGGTGGACGACAACCTGCGCAGGGCGGAACAGCAGCTGGCCTCGGGCCGGGCGCTGGACGCCGTCAACGCCTACGTGTCAGCCGCCATCAGTTCCGTCAAGGTCAAGGAACGCGCGGAAGAATTCCCGATCTACATGAACGAAGCCGGTCAGGCCCTCTCCCGCGTCCTGATCGAACCCGGAGAAAACCCCCGTTCCCTGGATATTTCATCCGGCGGGGATTTTGTTTTTAACGTCCTCTACGCCACGGAACAGGGGCGTCGCCCTGTTCCCGGCGCCAAGGTCCGGTTCGTGGTCCGGAACAACTCCGGAGAGCATACCCAGACGGCCGTATCCGATAAAAACGGAAGCGTGGTTTGCAGGATTACCCGCCTGAACGAAGCGAACGCGTCCACCCTCCTCACCGCCCGGCTTTCCCTGGATTTCCAGGAAATTCTGGACGCGGGTCCGGAAGCCAAAAAACACTACACCACGCTGATGGACCGGGGCGAAAAGATCTTCGCGACGTCCGAATTCCGTACCGTTTCGTCCGTGAAACGCGGCATCCCGACCACCGTCGTTTCCATGACCGCGGAAAGCGGGGGTTCCTACAGCCCCCTGCCGGCGCTGTCATCGGAAGCCCAGTCCGCCGTGATCGCGAAAGGTTACAAGGTCGTAAAATTCCCGGGCGGCATTCCGCTGGCGGAAATCGCGGAAGCCCGCTCGTCCGCCCTGAGACAGCTGGCGTCCGGGGGCGTGAGCCGCGTTTTGGTCCTGATCGTGAGCGCCGATCAGCGTCCCGCATTCAACGCGGATATAGACCGATACGCCGGCGTCTATACCCTGTCCCTCCAGATGGTGGACACGCAAAGCGGGGAAGTGCTGACGGCCAGGAACATCCGTCAAAGCGCCACGTCGGCCACCGAAAAAGGGGTGCTGGACTCGTTCGTCAAGGCGGCCGGTTCGCAGATCAGGCGGCTGATCGACTGACAGAATGCGGTTCATCAATTTTCACAACCACAGCGAATTTTCGTTTTTGTCCTCGCTCTTGTCCGTGGAGGACCTTGTCCGGCACACCGCGGAGTCCGGGTTTCCGGGCTGCTGCGTGACGGACACCCTTTCCACCTATTCCTTTTACCGCCTCACCAAACTGTGCAGGTCGCACGGCATCCGTCCGGTGTACGGGCTGGAAATATTCGTGCGGGGTGTTTCCGGCGGCCGGGGCCATTACCCGGTTCTCCTGATCGCGCTCAACAACGCCGGATTGCAGAACCTGTTCCGGATCAACACGCTGGCCCATCAGGTCCATCATAAAACGTCCTCCTTCACCCTGCCCCTGGACGCCGTCCATCCCTACCGGGAGGGCCTGGCCGTGCTTCTGGAGTCGGAGCTGTATTTCAACCGGGACCGGCCGGCCGTTCTGGATCAAGCCGTTCACGCCTACCGCGCGGCTTTCGGGGAAAACCTGTTCGTTGAGGCGAATTACTGCGGACAGAAAAAAGTCCCCATTCTCAAGCAGGTCGTGGAGATGATCGGCCGTTTCGGATTGAACGGGTTGGCCACGTGCGAGTCGCGCTACCTGCCGGCGGACCGGGACGCATTCGCCTATCTGAACGGTTACCGGGAAAAAAGCCACGCGCGCACGGAAAAAGGCCTCCCGATCGACACGGAATGCGTTTATGCCCTCCGTGCTTCCGCCGAATGGCCCGTAATCTTCAAAAACCACCCGGATTACGTGAAAAACGCGGAAACGCTTTTTGAACGGATTGAAACGGACTTTGACATCAAATCGTTCAAGATTCCGCGCTTTTTCAGGGAACCCCACGAAAAGCTCCGTTCGATCTGCGAACGCCGCCTGGAAAAATCCGGCGCCGGCCCGGATTACCGCAAACGACTGGAATACGAACTGGGGATCGTGCAGAAGCTGGGACTCCCGGATTATTTCCTTCTGGTGTACGACATGACCCGCTACATGCGCCAGAAAAAAATCCCCTTCGGTCCCGGCCGCGGTTCGGCCGTGTCTTCGCTCATTCTCCACCTTCTGGGCGTCACGCGCATCGATCCCGTCCGTTTCAATCTGCTGTTCGAGCGTTTCCTCAATCCCGGCCGGCGGGAACTGCCGGACGTGGATCTGGACGTGTGCTGGAAGAAACGGAAATTCGTCTTTTCCTTCATCGCCACGAAATACGGACGCCGCAACGTGGCCCGGTTGGCCGCCGTGGACCGGCTTATGGCGCGGTCCGTGGTCCGGGAAATCTCAAAAACCTTCAAATTGAAACGGCCCAAAATGGAACGTCTTCTGTCCATTCTGCCTGCCGGCCGGGACCTTTCGCTGAAAACCCTCCTGAAAAGCGACGAAAAGTTCCTGGAACTGGGGTCCGACCCTGAACTGCGGTCTTTTCTGGAAATCGTGTCCGCCATTGAAGGCACCGCGGCCCATTCCACCGTTCACTCCGGCGGGACCCTGGTCATTCCGTCAGGCGTGAAACGCCACGCCTCCCTGGAATACTCCCGGAACGGCGAGGTGGTGGCCCAGATCACCGCGGACGACCTGGAAGACACCGGTTTCGTGAAGTTCGATATTCTGGGCCTCCGGTTTCTGTCCGTCTTGTCCGACGCCATGAGACTGGCCGGGATTGAATCCGTACCTCCGGAAGACCCCGCCACATACGATTTCCTGTCCGCCGGCGACACCACGGCCGTGTTCCAGCTGGAGGGCGGCGGGATGAAAAACCTCCTGCGCAGCGTGAAACCCCGCTCGCTTCTGGAACTGTCCGACGTCATCGCGCTCTACCGCCCGGGACCCATTCGGGCCGGCATGACGGAGGAATACGTTCGCCGTCACGCCCGCCACGAACGCAGCGAACAGAGCCTGGCGGAACACAATCTCAAGGACCATCCCTACCTGGTGGTGACGGCGGATTCCTTCGGGCTCTTCATCTACCAGGAACAGATCCTGCTGCTGGCGCACGATTACGCGGACATGAGCTGGGAACGGTCCGACCTTCTGCGCAAGGCCCTGGCCAGACGGGACAACTCCCTGATCGTAGGACTCCGGGAGGAATTTTTAAGGGGTTGCCGGGACAACCGGATTGACGACGCTACGGCCAACCAGCTGTTCGGCCTGCTGGTGGATTTCGGGAGTTACAGTTTCAACAAGTCCCATTCCCTGGCCTACGCCCTGAACGCCTATCACGGCGCCTGGCTGAAACTCCATCATCCCATGGAATTCATGCTGGCGTCGCTGAACAACAACCTGGATTCCTCCTCCCGCCTGAACCGCATGCTCATGGACGTCAAATTTCATTCCGGCCCGTCCTCCTGGGGTTGGAAACTCCTCCCGATCGACATCAATTCCAGCTCTGCCGCGTTCCGCCGGGAGGACGGTCATATCCGCTGCGCGCTGTCCATCGTGAAATACGTGGGCCAGACACTGGCCGTGGAAATTGTCCGGGAAAGAAAACGAAAGGGTGCGTTCCGCGACCTGGTGGATTTTACCGTACGGATGAAACCGAAAGGACTGACGGTCAAATCCGTTGAATTCCTGATCAAGGCCGGGGCTTTTGACGTGTTCGGAAACTCCCGAAGCGAAATGCTCTGCGTTCACACGGATATCGCCAAGTACGCGTCGGGATTGACCCGCAAGGGGAAAAACCCGGCGGAAGACAAAAGCCTCTTCGGCGATGAGGACGGCGGCCCGACCGTGGAGCATTTCCTCAAGTCCTGTCCGGAACGGGAACGGGAAAAGGACGACAAGTTCCTCATGGAAATGGAGGCCACGGACGTCCAGCTGACCCGGCACCCTCTGGATGACCATCTGGAATTTTTAAAGGAACACCGTTATCAAAAATTCGAGGACATCGGCGAACTGTCTTCCGGGGCGTTTGCGGGATATCTCTTCAAATGGAAACCGTCTAAAACGCGGTCGGGCAAGCCCATGGCCACGGGTCATTTCAGCGACCGGACAGGCGCCGCGGAAGCGGTGTTTTTCCCGGCGGCCCTGCAGCGGTTCGGAACGATCATGAAAACGGGGAGTCTCTACGTGATCGGCGGGACGGTCCGGGACGGAAGACTGGTCGTCGAACAGGTGTTTCTCTTTGAAGAGGCGCTCCGCGGCGCGTAAACCCGGTTCAGGATTTCCGGAAATTCAGGACGCAGGAGACACCGCCGCGGCAGATGCGGGAACCCATATCGAATTTCAGGCCCGGCAGGAATTCCCCGGCCCAGACCGAATACTCCGTGGAACAGATCCGGCTCCCGATCTTGTCCGCCAGGTGCTCGCGGCCGGATTTTTTTAATAGCGCCATCCAGGGACATTCCGCAACCGTCACGGTCAGGCCGTCGGAATCCCTGACGGGTTTGCCCTTCAAACGGAACCCTTCCAGAACCAGTTTGGCTGTAAAGCATTCCTCCAGGGCTTTCAACGGGTCTTTGACGCGGCATTGCGCCTTCAGCTGGCGCGCCTGGATTTTCGGCATGACCGTCCAGACCTCCGTGTCCACGTCCAAAGCGGCCTGGAAACCGGCGCGGTCCTCCGTTTTCATGAACCAGAGTCCGTCCACGGCCTTGTAGCAGCGCTCGAAATATTCCTTCTGCTTTTTGGGACTGAGTTTCAGCATGGTTTACCGCCAGCGGAAATCCGAAAGCGACGGGTCGCATTCAAAATTCCTGCGGACCAGCGCCAGGTCGTCCGCCCCGTAACGGGCCAGCAGAGCGTTGGCGATATCGATGGCGACGGCGTTTTCCAGAACGACCCCGCAGGCCGCCACGGCGGTCACGTCAGACCGTTCGGTCACGGCGGTCACGTTCTCATGCGTGTCCAGGTGGACCGTCCGCAAGGGCGTCATGAGCGTGGGGATGGGTTTCATGACGGCCCGGAAAACGATCGGGTTCCCGTTGGACATACCGCCTTCGATACCGCCGGCATTGTTGGTTTTCCGGTAGTAGGTATTGTTCTGACTATCAAAAAAGATCTCGTCATGGACGTCTTTTCCGGTCAGGGAACCGTAACCGAACCCCAGTCCGAATTCGACCCCCTTGACCGCCTGGATCCCGAGGACCGTGGCGGCGATCCGGCCGTCCAGCTTTTCGGAGTCCGTCTGGTAACTCCCCAAAAACGGCGGAACAGGCGCGATCACAACCTCCACCACTCCGCCCACGGTATTTCCTTCGCTTTTGACCCGGTCAATCATTTTACGGATCCGGTCTTCCGTTGCCGTGTCACAGGCGCACCGGAGGTCGGAACTTTCGGCTTTTTTGCGGATCGTACCGTAATCCATGCCGGCCGTATCCACGGAAACCTCGCCCCAGCGGACCACGTGGGAAAAGATCCCGACCCCGAATTGGTCCAGCATCTGGCGGACCAGGGCGCCGGCCGCAACCCGGGCCGCAGTCTCCCGTGCGCTGGACCGCTCCAGCACCCTGCGGATATCGTCTTTCAGACCGAACTTGTAAGCGCCGGTCAGGTCCGCGTGTCCCGGGCGGGGTTTCTTGACGGCTTCCGATTTTTTGTTTTTCCAGTTCTCGTAATCCGCGTTCCACACGGCTATGGTGACGGGAGCGCCCGTGGTTTTGCCGTCCATGACACCGGACAGGATCTCCGCCCGGTCGGTCTCGATTTTCATCCGCGCTCCCCGGCCGTAACCGGACTGACGGCGCGCTAGTTCCCGGTTGATCCGTTCCGGATCCACGGCCAGGTTGGACGGCAAACCGGTCAGCGACACAAACATTCCCCGTCCGTGCGATTCGCCCGACGTCACATAGCTGATCATAATTCAACCCCGTTGATTTCGCGCAGGAAATTCGTTTTCATTGTAAGGAAGGTTCCGGGATAATTCAAATGGAAGGGAGACCGGCTTCAGCGTGTTCCCGAACGGGCTTTGCGGATTTTTTTCTGCTCGTACAGGGCGTGGTCGGCGTCCACCATCAGCTCCTCGATGGTCCGGGACTCGTTGTAATTGAAATGGGACGCGCCCATGGATATGGAAATCCTGTAGAGCTTTCCCGAATTGGTGTTGTAGGATTCCAGGTTTTTGTCCAGGCGCTTGCGGAG
>CAYMRH010000072.1:0-8943 GCA_964392785.1 uncultured Brevinematales bacterium | reverse complement strand
GCCGCGTGGTGTGTTGACTCCGGAGGATCGATTGTCAGAACTTGGTTTCTCCCTGGTTTTCGAAGATCCGCTCCATCGGGCTGACGATCTTGGTGACGCGCACCGCGAAGTTTTCGTCTATGACCACGACTTCGCCCTGGGCGATCAGTTTGTCGTTCACGAGGATGTCCACCGGTTCGCCGGCCAGTTTGTCCAGTTCGATGATGGACCCTTCGCCCAGACCCAGGATTTCCTTGATGGTCATTTTGGTCCGTCCCAATTCCACGGTCACGCGCATCGGGACGTCCAGGAGGAGCGCGATATTGCCCATGGATTCGGACGCGACGCCCACGGAGAGCGGTTCAAAACCGACGGTCTTGATGGGGATGCCGGAGCGCTGAACCGGCGCGCCGCCGCCTGACTGGGAGGCCATCATGCTCTTGGCCGCGCCGTAGGCCACCGCGATGCTGCGGGCCAGAGGCAGGGTGACGAACACGAAAAACTTGACGCTGCCCTTGTCCTGGATATTGAAGACGTAATTCAACCGGGCCACGTACTGGCTGCCCGTGACGGTGATTTCCTTGGCGTCGTTCAAAAAGTCGATCTGGGGCCCGCCGGAGGAGATCTGCTTGCCCAGCTTTTCGGAGAGGACGCTCACGAGAGAAGCGTTGACCTGGGTGACGACTTCGCCGAACGTGTTCTTCACGAGGTCGGTCACTTCGGCGTTGTCCTCCTGGCCGATCAGGATGTTCGTGATGGAGAGGACGCCTTTTTCCGGCACCACATAGGCCCATTCGCCGTTCACGGCTCCGGTCAGGTTCACTTTGGCCTGGATGACCTTGCCTTTGATGTCGCGTTTCAGCGTTTCCAGCTGGCCGGAATCGATAAAGGGCGAACTGAAGGTGCAGTTCACGCCGGTCAGCGTGGACAGCGCGGTGGCCTGGGCCTGACCGATCTCGCGGACCAGTTCTCCCAGAGCCATTTTGTCGTTCTCGGAGAGGGATTCCGCGGAAACGCTTTTGCCGCCGCCGAAACCGGCGTCCGGGGTTTTCCCCAGACTCTCGGTCATCAATTCGTCGGTACCCTGCAACAATGCGTCAATTTCATCTTGGGACAGAGTGCCGTCACTCATGAGGGTCCTCCTCGAGAATTTCAATACTAATTATCGGATCTTCCGGAAAATGGTTGATGAAAACGGGAGGGTTTTATTCTTCCTCTCCCATCAGGATGTCCTGGAGCATGTCCTCGGTAATGGTGGAGAGGACTTCCCTGACCTGGATGGCGCGGCGTTTGCCGACCACGCCGGGTTTGCCCTTGAACTTGACGCCGTCCCCGATGATGATGTCCACGTCGCTCTTCACGGACCCGGACAGCCGGACCACGTCGCCCACCTGGATGGCGGCGATCTCGTCGAACTTGAGGTCCATGTCGGAGAGTTTGGCCACCACTTCGATCTTGACGTCCGATATCTGTTCCTTGATGAGGTTCAGGTTTTCCGTCGTGATGCCCTTGCGGATGGACGAATACCAGTACTGGGCGGACAGCTTGGAGATGATGGGTTCGATCGTGATGTAGGGGATGCAGAAATTCATCATGCCTTCCACGTCCCCGACCTTGGTGTCGAAGGTGGTCAAAACGACCATGCTGTTCGGGGGCACGATCTGGGCGAACTGGGGGTTGGTTTCGATATTGCCCAGGCGGGGCCTCAGGTCGATCACGTTGGCCCACGATTCCCGCAGGTTGCCCAACAGGCGCACGATGATGCCTTCGATGACCGACAGTTCGATATCCGTGAGTTCGCGGTTGGTCTTGAGGGATTCGCCCTTGCCGCCGAACAGGCGGTCAATGATGGCGAACGTGATGCTGGGGTCCAGTTCCACGACCGAGGAACCCTTCAGGGGGTCCATGTTGATGATGCCCAGCGTGGTGGGGGAGGGAATGGACCGGGTGAACTCCTCGTAGGTGAGCTGGTCCACGGAGACCACGTGCACGTGCACCAGAGTCCGCAACTGGGCGGAGAGGGACGTGGTGGTCAGACGCGCGAAGGTTTCGTGCATCATCTGGAGGGTGCGGATCTGGTCCTTGGAGAATTTGTCCGGGCGGCGGAAATCGTAGACTTTCAGGCGCTTTTTTTCGCGCTTGGACACCGCTCCCGTGCCCCCGGCCGACCGGGGGGCGTGCGCCGCCGGTTCGGGCGCCGACGTTTCTCCGCTGGAGACCGCTGTGAGCAAAGCGTCTATTTCGTCTTGAGACAGGATCTCGGTCATACGGATGATACCCCGCTGGACGCTATGAGATTACGAACTCGTCGTAGTAGACGCCTTCCACTTCTCCGCTGGTCAGGACGTTGTTGATCGCCTTCTTGATTTCTTCCTTCAGGCGTTCTTTCTCGATCTGTTCGTCAATGTCCTGTTTTTCCTTGGAGTTCAGCAGGTTGATGATGATGTCCCGGATCTGCTGGGTTCTCTGGGGCAGTTCCGTGGCGAGCTTCTTGTTTTCGCCTTTATAACCCAGGGACAGTTTCATGCGCACAAAATGCGATTCGTCCACGTCCGCCGTGTTGATCCGGAAATCTTCCAGCCCAAAAATACTGAGCGGTTCCGGCTTGGGGGCCAGGCGCACGGTCTTGTAAACCTCGTCGCTCTTCCTGGAAATGCTGGTCCGGATCAGGATGAAAGCGATGATGGTCGAAAGAACCACGGCCACGATCACCGGAATCAGGTTGGACAACAGCCATTCAATCAGTTTTCCGATTGAAAATCCCGCTGTTGTCGCAGGCGCTTCTTCAGGTTTTTCCTCGGTCTCTACCTGGATATCTTCAGGTTCTTCGGCCATAGGGTTCTCCTGATATAATTTCTTGTTTAGAATATCGGAACGGAAGGAATTTCCTTGATTTTATCAAGGAAAAAGAATTATCGGGAGTTGATTACGGCCCGGTTTCCCATTCCCCTTCCATTGTGATTGTAAGAAAAACGGCCTTAAAAATCAAGAGGAACGGCCTGTTTTCAACTCTTTTTTGATGTTTTTCGTGTCTTCCGGTAAAATACGCTGGCTGGAGTTAATAATGACGCTCAATGAATCAGTAATTCTGGACGTTATCGGGCGGTATCAAGACGGGCCGGGTGACGGAAAGGATGCCCTGATCGGTCAGTTCCGCAGGGAAACGGAAAATTATATCTATCATTTCCCCAAGATGGGCTACCGCCGGGGCCCGGACGAATGTTCGGATTTCTACCTTGATATGTTGGAGCGTCTGGAACCGGTCATGCGGGCTTTTCCCCTGGAGGACGCCCGGGCCGGCGATTTGCGTTTCAAGACCTGGTTCAACGTCGTTCTTCGGAACCAGTTCTTCAATTTTTTGAAACGCCGGAACCGCAGTTCCCTTTTCGAACAGTCGTTGGACTGCGTGGATACGGACAGCCTGGCGGTTCTGGCCATGCCGGAAGACGGTTCGGACGCTTTGGACGGGTTGCGTCAGGGGCTTGCCCGCCTGGACACGGAAACGCGGGGTCTTTTGATCCTCTATTATAATCCGGAATCCCTGGACGCCCATACTCTCCTGGCCCTGTCTGACCTGACAGGCCTGTCCCTGGCGGAAATTCTGGCCGTTCAGAAGGAGATGATGATCGCCAACCAGAGGGAGATCGGGCAGAAACGCTCCGTGGCGGAAAAGGTTTCCGTGATCAACCGGAAACTCTCCGAACTCCGGTACCGCCTGCACAAGTCCGGCCGGGATCCTTCCGCCGGAGAAACGGGGCCGGTTCATTCTCTGGTGGCCCGGATAGCCCGTTGGGAAAATACGCGCGCCCGGCTGGTCAGGTCGCTGGACCGGGAGGACGGTGCCGCATTCGAGGCGTTCCGGAAACTGTTCCGGGACCATGTGCAGGCGCGGCGTTCGCTGGAACAGGCCCGGAAGAAGCTGAAATGGGAAATGCTGAACGGCCCCGAAGGCCGGATGGCGGAGGTGGCGGGATGACCGGCTGTGGATTGATTCCGGATAGCGACCTGGTCCGGTACCTGGACGGAACTCACCGGACGCCGGACCGGATTGAAGAGCATCTGCGCGCGTGTCCCGGGTGCCTGGAAGAGACCCTGGATCTGAACCGGCTGGAAGCCAGGAGCGAAACTTACCAGGGAGGCCGTGTCCGGAAGCCGGGACTGGTCTCGGTGATCCGCGAGCATGGCAACCGGCTGGCCGGGTTATTGGCTCAATCCGGGGTGCCGTCAGCTTTGTGCGGGGTGGCCACACGGGGTCCGGGGGACAGGAGCGATGACCGGGGTGTGGAGTTTGTTTTGCATGAACCGGATGTGACAGTCCAGGTCTGGAGCGATGCCGGAGGCCAATTCCGGGTCCGTCTGTTCGGACCGGTCCTGGCGGGAAAGACGGTGCAGCTGCACCGGGCCGGGGAAAAACTTCCTGTTCTGTCGCTGGCGGTTTCCGGAACGGGAGACGTGAACCTGAAGGGCCTGGATGCCGGAGAATACGACGCGATCTTCGCTCCAGACCGCGTGCGGATTTCGCTCCGGGACGCCGGCGCGGACGCGGTTAAACGGGTGGAGTCGTAAATGAAAATATCCGGGATCCTGCAAAATCATTTCAGCGTGTCCTTCGAGCTGTTCCCCCCGAAAACGCCGGAAGGCGAGAAGGACCTCTTCGACCATTTGAAGAAACTGGGCGGACTGCGCCCGTCGTTCGTGTCAGTAACGTACGGCGCCGGCGGCGGGACGCGCGAACGCACGCGCAATATCGTGAACCGGGTGGCCCGCGAGGAAAAACTGAACGTCATGGCCCACCTGGCGGCGGTCGGCCACACGGTCGGGGAAATTCTCGAAATCGTGGATTCCTACCGGCAAAGCGACATCCGCAATCTCCTGGCGCTGCGGGGGGACACTCCCGCCGGGACAACCATAGACCCCGCCGCCGGGGAAATTCCGCATTCCAGCGACCTGATCCGCCTGATTCGCGAACACCACGGCGGCTTTTTTTCCGTTGGCGGGGCCGTGTTTCCCGAGAAACACCCGGAATCTCCGGACTGGGAGAGCGACCTGCGGCACCTGAAAATGAAAGCGGATGCGGGCATGGATTTCGGGATCAGCCAGCTGTTTTTCGTGAACCGGCATTTTTTCGATTTTCTGGACCGGTGCCGGAAAAACGGGATCGGGATTCCCCTGATCCCCGGCATCATGCCGATCACGAATTTCCGGCAGGTCAAACGGATGGCGGACATGAGCGGGGCCGAAATCCCGGCTGATTTTGTTTCAAAACTCCAGGACGCGGAAAGCAAGCCCGGTGAAACGGAAAAGATCGGCGTGGAATACGCCGTCCGCCAGTGCGAAGAACTTCTCCGTGGCGGAGTCTGCGGACTGCATTTCTATACTCTCAACAAGTCGGACGCGACGCTCAGGATCTATGACGCGATCCGCTCTTCCATTCCCCTGAAACCGTAACGGCCTTTCCGGCGCGGCCGGATTTCCAGAATGCCGTTGCCGGCTGGCGCTAAACGCTTTCCGAAGCTTTGATGGCCGACTTCAGGTCGCGGAACAGCCATTTCCTGCCCACTTTCCTGATAAAATCCGTCCGTTCAACGGCTTTACCCGGCTGTTTCTGGAGGCCGGCAATGAGCAGCCGGATTTTCTTGCGCCGGCATTTGGCCAGGATTTCGTCCAGGGCGTGGATGCCGCCCGCGTCCAGATAGGGGACGTTCTTCATGAACAGGATCAGCGCGCGCGGATTTCTGGCGCCCATGCTGATTGTGTCGTGGAACTTGTCCACGGAACCGAAAAAGAAGGGCCCGGTGATCTCGTACAGTTCCACGTCCCGCGGCAGTCTGACCGCGCGCAGCGGCGGGTCAGCCGGATCGTCCTCGTCGCTTTCGGCGCGCAGGCTGCGGACGGTGGTCGTGTCCGCCATCTTTTTCAGGAAGAGGAACGCGGCGAGGACCATGCCGATCTCGATCGCCACGGTCAGGTCCACCAGCACGGTCACGGCAAAGGTGACGATCATGACCACGGAGTCGCTTTTGGGGCCTTTCAGGGCGGCCGCGAAGGCGTCGGTTTCGCTCATGGACGCGGCCACGGTGATCAGGATGGCCGCGAGGGCGGGCAGCGGGATGAGCGTGACCCATTTTCCGAAAAAGGAGACGATCAAAAAAAGCACCAGGGCATGGACAATGCCGGCCACGGGCGTCCGCCCGCCGTTTTTCACGTTCGTGGCGGTTCGGGCAATGGCCCCGGTGGCCGGGATGCCGCCGAAGAGCGGGGCCACAATATTGGCCGCGCCCTGCGCGATGAGTTCCATGTTGGACCGGTGTCTTCCGCCGATCATGCCGTCGGCCGCGACGGCGGACAGAAGCGATTCAATGGCCGCGAGCAGCGCGATGCTGACGGCCGGACTGACCAGGCTCGGAAGGGATTTCCAGGGGATCTCGGGCAGGTGCGGCGCCGGCAGCCCGGAGGGAATGTGGCCGAACCTGGACCCGATCGTGTCGATGTTCAGGTGAAAAACCTGCACGAGAACCGTGGCGGCCACGATCGCGACGAGAGAGGCCGGAACACGGGGAAACAGCTTGGGCCAGAACACCAGAATGAAAAGAGACAACAGGCCGATACCCAGCGCTTCCGGACGAATGGTGCCAATGTGCCTGGCCATAACGATCCACTTGTCGATAAAGTGGGACGGCAGGGTTCCGGCGGAAAGACCCAGGAAATCGGGGATCTGTGAGCTGAATATGGTCAGGGCGATTCCCGCCGTAAAACCGATGATGATGGGATAGGGGATGTACTTGATCAGGCGGCCCAGTTTCGCGAACCCCATGACGATCAGGAGGATGCCGGCAAGGACGGTGGCCGCCAAAAGCCCCCCCATTCCGTACTTGGCCACGATCCCGGCCACGATAATGACAAACGCTCCCGTAGGCCCGCCGATCTGAACCCGGCTGCCGCCCAGAAAGGAAATGAGAAAGCCCGCTATGACCGCCGTGGCCAGACCCCGTTCCGGGGAAACTCCCGAGGCGATGGCGAACGCGATGGCCAGCGGCAGCGCCACGATTCCCACGATCGTTCCCGCGGACAGATCGGTCCAGAATTGCCTGAAACTGTATCCTTTCAGGGTGGTAAACAGCTTTGGTAAAAGGACCACTTGACCCCTCCCGGATTCATTATAAAATATACGGGGAATAATTTCAGGCCGCGGGAGGCAAATTATGGGCGTGATGGAAGAATTCATAGGCCGCAGCGCGTTCGCCGCGCATATGGGGATACGCGTTACGGAATTCGGGGACGGCGGCGCAAAAGCCGAGATGACCGTTCGGCCGGAACACCTGAACAGTTTCGGGTCCCTGCACGGGGCCGCTCTTTTCGCCCTGGCGGACGAGACCTTCGCGGTGGCCTGCAATACCCGCGGCCAGGTGTCCATGGCCATCCAGATTACGGTTTCCTATTTCCGCGCGGTCCGCGAGGGGCTTTTAACGGCCTGGGCCCGCGAGGTGTCTTCGAACCCGAAATTGGGGACATATCTGATCGAGGTGACGGACGCGGAAAAAAAACCCGTGGCCCTGTTCCAGGGAACGGCCTACCGCAAGAAGGAAACCGTTGAAGACATGATCCGGCATCCGTCCGGGCATTGACTTCCGGACCCGTTTTGACCGATAATTCTTCCAGTGACCCGGTCTTCCGGGAGGAACATATGGACCAGATCGGACTGATTCAGCACAAAGGCCGGGACATTGTTTACGTGGATTATTCCAACATCAATACCACCGAAGAACTCAGGGAACGCGTCCGGAAAGTGTCGGAACTGGAACTCGGCTTGAAGCGTAACGACCTGCTGGAGCTGATCGATGTGACGAACAGTTACTCGGACCCGGAAATGTTCCTGATCCTCAAGGAATCGGCCCGGTCGTCTACGGGATTCGTGAAAAAGGCGGCCATTATCGGCGTGGTCGGCGTCAAGAGGGTTCTTCTGGACGTGATTGTCCGTTTCTCGGGCATGAGGATCGAACCCAAATCGAACCCGGAAGAGGCCAAGGACTGGTTGGTCCAGGACTGACCGGAAAACCGGCGCCTCGATTCATCGCGCCGGAAAGTATTCGTAACGCGTCACGGTGTTTTTGGCCCTGTAACCCGTTTCCCTTCCATTCCGGTAAACGTATTCCGTGACGGTCCGGTCGGCCGGGTTCCCGGTTGTATCGTAGTTGATTCCGGTTTTTCGCAGAGTCCGTCCATCCGCGCCGAGTTCGGTCAGCGTGACCAGGTTGCCCTTCGCATCGTGGACCAGCTCCTTTTTCTCCAGCGTGACGCCTTCTGCCGTGAAAAGCTGCTCGCCCGCAAGATGGCCGTTTTCGTCGTACTGAAACTGGCGCACGGCGGTCAGTTTCCCGTCGGGTGAGAATTCCCTCCGTTCCACCAGGCGGCCCGGCGCGCTGTAGATCATGGTTTCGCGGAACAGCATCCGGTCCCGCCCGTCCTGCCAGACGGTTTCCGTCAGCTGATTGTTGGTGGAAAAATTCCGGACAATCCGCCGCTGGATTGTTCCGTCCGCCCGGTATTCCGTCGTTTCGGTCCGGTTGCCGGCGCCGTCGTAGCGGTGTTCGGTGCGCGCCGATCCGTCCGCGTACTTTTCTTCCGTCAGGTTCGTGCCGTCTGCCCGGTAGGAGAAAAACCGCGTCTGGTTGGTCGTGCCGTCCGGATCGAAATCGGTTT
The DNA here is from genome assembly GCA_964392785.1 of uncultured Brevinematales bacterium. Taxonomy (GTDB): domain Bacteria; phylum Spirochaetota; class Brevinematia; order Brevinematales; family JAOACQ01; genus CAYMRH01. The sequence goes on along the minus strand of CAYMRH010000072.1, from coordinate 264 downwards.
CCGCGGCGACCCGGCCGGATTCGTCGTAGCGGTATGTTTTGCTCCCCAGGGGCCGCTCCTGCTGTCCGGTCGAACTCTCTCCGATTCTCAGTCCGCGTCCGTCGTATTGATAATCGATCCGGAGTGCGGGTCTCCCGTTGGAATCGGACCGGGAAAACCGGACCAGCCGGCCATGTTCGTCAAAAAGGCTGGTGTCGGAGGAAAAGGGAATTCGGGTCATGATCCCGTTTTCAAAAATAATCAGCGTTGTGACCGATGACGCCT
>CAYMRH010000071.1:0-9566 GCA_964392785.1 uncultured Brevinematales bacterium | reverse complement strand
GGACCGCGTAGTCGTCCGCCTCGCGCTCGTGAAGACGCGACAGGGCGTTCATGAGCGGGGCCAGGGCAAACGCGGCCAGGGACGCCGCGAACGCGAACAGCACCATGTTCGCGAAGAACGTGGGCACGTCGATCCGGAACGCCTTCAGGAGCCATTCCGAACGGATCACCAGAAACGACAGATAAAAAACACCCAGGGACAGGATTTCCGTGGCGGCCAGGGTTTTCAACAGGTGCTTTTTCTTCCAGTGTCCCGCCTCGTGGGCCAGAACCGCCAGGATTTCATCCGGCGTGTGCTGTTTGACGAGCGTGTCGAACAGCACGATGCGCTTGACCGGACCCAGGCCCGAGAAATAGGCGTTGGTATGACGGCTGCGTTTTGACGCGTCCATGATGAAAATGCGGTCCACCCGGATGCCCGTTTTCGCGACCAGGCCCCGGATTTTTTCAGCCAGCTCTCCCTCCTCCAGCGGAGTGAACTTGTTGAAAAGCGGCTCGATCACGTAGGGCGAAACGACCATGAGGAAGAGGGAGAACACGAAGAAGAACACCCAGGCGATCAGCCACCAGAGCCCGGGCCAGGTCTGGACAATCCAGAAACCGGCGGCGCACGCCAGCACGGTCAGCGCGACATGAACGCCGATGCCCTTGAAAAAATCCGCGACCCAAAGCCGGGGTGTGCTGGTGTTGAAACCGTATTTGGCCTCCAGCCGGAACGTGCGGAACAGGTCCGCGGGCGTGTCCAGAAGGGTCCGGGCCAGGCCCAGGATCAGGAAAAAGAGGATCCCGGTCAGGATGAAATTGAGGCGCCAGCCGAACACGGCCGTGTTGTAACGGTCCAGAAGCCCGGTCAATATCAGCGCCGCGAAAATCAGGTCCCCGTACACGGACTCCGCGATCCCGAAAACCGTTTTGTCCGCGGTATAGGACCGGGACTTGGCGAGGGTGTCCGGATCGATCACCCCTTCGAATTCCGCGGGCACCCGGTCATGGGATTTCAAAAAATGGAGATTGAGCAGGTCCAGGGCCGTCAAAAACGCCCTTTTCAGAATAAACAGGAAAAGAAGAAAGGCGGCCGGAACCGACATGAAAGACTCCCGATAGCGCGAAAATAACGCCAATATTTTAATGACTTTTCCCCCATAAATCAAGAAACACGGGGAAAAAGCGGTTTTTCTCCCTTCATTTCACAAATTCCCCTGATATTCCGATATTTTGTTATCAGGCGCAGCGCATCCGGCTGACCGGACACCCGAATCAGGGACATCCGTTTGCGCCGCTGGAAGGTCAGGAAACATGGAAATGATCGATATCGCCGGACTCGCCTACCCGTCCGACGCGACCGAACTCTACCTGTCCGAACTGGGCATTCCGAACATGGAGATCTTTTCCCGTTTTACCAACCTGCGCCGTCTCTGGCTGGACAAAAACGACATCACGCGCATCGAGGGTCTGGACCACCTGAAGGACCTGATCGGCCTGCGCATGGGACACAACCAGATCGAGGAAATCAAGAACCTGGACAACCTGACCGGACTCAAATGGCTTTATCTCAACAACAACCGGATCACGAAAATCCAGGGCCTGGAGAAACTGACTTCCCTGGTGAGCCTGTACCTGGACGGCAACCCGCTGAAAACCATAGACAAAAGCACGGCGGATTTCCTGCGCATCCAGAACGTGTCGTTTTACGACAACGCCGGTAAGGAAATCGGCAACGTGGACGATTTCATCGAAGCCCGCAACCTGGCGCTGGACTATCCGGAAAACATATTTTTCGGCGGGAAGGAATACTCCATCGAGACCACGGAGCTTTCCATCGTGGACAGCCGGATCCGGAAGATCGACGACCTGGGCAACCTCCTGAACCTGAAGACCCTGAGCCTCTCCCGCACCAGCATTACGGACATCGAAAACCTGGACGACCTGGTCAACCTGAAAGTCCTGAACTTCTCCGGCGGGCAGATCCGGGAAATCAAGAACCTGGACAACCTGGTGAACCTGGAGCGTCTGTCCCTCTCCAACAACAAGATCCAGGAAATCCGGAACCTGGACAAGCTGACCAACCTCCGCAAACTGGGTCTGCGCAACAACCAGATCAGCCGCATTGAAGGACTGGACACCCTCCAGCAGCTGCAGACGCTCTGGCTCTCCAACAACCAGATTACCCGCGTGGAAAATCTGTCCCGCCTGCAGAAACTCACCGAACTGCACCTGGGTTACAACCGCATCACCAAGATCATCAACCTGGAGAAACTGTCCGGCCTGCTGGGGCTGTACCTGGAAAACAACCTGATCACCAAGATCGAAAACATGGACAACCTGGTCAACCTGCAGGAACTTCACCTGGGCGCCAACCAGATCTTCAAGATCGAGGGGCTGGACGGCCTGGTGAACCTGCACTGGCTCTGCCTGTACCAGAACGAACTGAACGAAATCGAGCATCTGGAACGGCTGGCCAACCTGGAGTGGCTGGGCCTGGACAACAACCGCATCAGCCGGATCGAAGGCCTGGACAACCTGACACGGCTGAAGTGGCTGTCGCTCTACAACAACCAGATCGGCCGGATCGAGAACCTGGACGGCCAGACCGCGCTTCTGGGCCTGTACCTGCACAACAACCGGATCTCGAAAATGGAAAACCTGGACAAATGCCAGTCCCTCATGATGCTCTGGCTCCAGTACAACCGCATTTCCCGCGTGGAAAACCTGGAAAAACTTCCCAACCTGAAACGCGTGGACCTCTCCAACAACCCCCTCCAGTCCATCAGCCGCCGGACATACGACTTCCTGCGCGAAAAGAGCGTGAAGGTCTCGAACAAAAGCGCGGAGGAATTCGTCAAGGAACACAATCTGGCGGTGGATTAAATAGACTAGGGGCTTCGCTCGGCTCGCCTCGCGCTCATTCTCCTCGGCTGTTCATCTGTGACTGAACGCTCCCCTCGACCATTCGCCTTGAAAGGCGAAAGCTGGGGGCAGCGCCCCTCGACCGTGCTCGGGGCAGCGCCCTTCGACCGCTACGAGCCGTTGTGGCGAGCTTTGTCGAGCCATCGGACAGCGCCGTTCGTTCCCCTCGACCATTCGCCTTGAAAGGCGAAAGCTCGGGGAACGAGTCCAAATAACCAGCTGTTTCAAGTTATCGTTCTCCGAGCCGATGCGCTGAGCGAAGTCGAAGCGTTCCAGCACTTGCACGCAGATGCTGGACGGCCGAGGAGAACGAAGAATCGACAAGAGCACCAATAATTCATAATTCATCTTTCCTTCGCCCATCAGCCAGAATCTCCAATAAGGGAATATTCATTTCGATCAATGCTTTCTTCTTTTCATGGCCCCAGTTGTGGATCTGCCTTTCCCTAAGATAAGCCCGATCAATCCGATCATAATACTCACTGTAGACCAACTTGACCGGTAACCTGACTTTTGTGTAATTCGCTCCCAGACCGCTGTTATGTTCGATCAAACGCTTTTCCAGGTCCCAAGTAGAACCGCAGTAAAAAGTTGTATCGGAACATTCCAGAATGTAGAAATATGGCATATGGCCTACCTCTCAATCCTTATAACCCTAATAACCAAATATTGTTAAATATTGTCAAGGGCTTGTGTTTTCCTGCAAACAAATTGAGTTACCCGCCAGTACGCGAAGAATGCGATTATCTATTTCTTATCCCGGCTTCGCACAGGACAGCGCCGTTCGTTCCCCTCGACCATTCGCCTTGTAAGGCGAAACGCTTCGACTATGCTCAGGGCATGATCTGAGGACGCGGAGAGTTGTGTTCTCCTCGGACTCGTTGTCCTCGGCCGCTCACTTCGTTCGCGCTCGGACAACGAGAACATTAACCTAATCACCGATCTCCGACCCCTCGACGGTGCTCGGGGCAGCGCCCCTCGACCGTGCTCGAGGCAAGGCTCGGAGAACGAGATTACAGTTCATAAAATTAAGAGCCCGTTCTCCGAGCATTTGCCCGTAAGGGCAAATGGCCGAGGAGAACGAAGCGTATCAGCGGCAGCCGAGCGGACGAAGGGAGCCCCCTCCTTGATAAAATCCCCCTTCATCCTTATATTAATGTGGAACGAAAGCGGAGAACGACACATGCCCGATACCAACATCCCCGACAACCGGACCGACACCCGGGGCGAACTGAAAACCCTGCCCGAGACCGAGGCGCGGGAACCCCGGCTGTACAAGGTCATCATCCACAACGACAACTACACCCACATGGATTTCGTGGTGGAGATCATCATCAAGGTGTTTCACAAACCCGCCGCGGAGGCCACCCGGCTCATGCTGGAAGTCCATAACGCCGGCCGGGCCGTTGCCGGCGTGTACCCGTTCGACATCGCCAACACCAAGGTGGCCGAGGTGCACGCGCTCGCCAAGCAGAAGGACTTTCCCCTGCGCTGCAGCACCGAGGAAGCCTGACCGCCATGGACATCAGCGAGGAACTGAACCAGGTCATCCTGGCCGGCTACAACGAGGCCAAAAACCGCAAGCACGAATACTTCACGCCCGAGCACCTTCTTTTCGCTTCGCTTTTTTTCGAGCGCGGCATAGACATCCTCTACCACTGCGGGGCCAACATCGAGGAACTGAAGAAAGACCTGGAAGGGCATTTCGGCAAGTATTTCGTGCCCATCTTCGAGCCCAAGGACCCGGTGGAATCCCTCTCGCTGCAGAACGTGCTGACCCGCGCGCTGTTTTCCACCTCCGACCCCCGCAAGAAGGAACTGCACGTGGGAGACGTGTTCCTGGCCCTGATGGACGAGAAAGAGTCCTTCGCGTCCTTTTTCCTCAACAAGCAGAACATCACCAAGCTGGACCTGATGAACTACATCTCCCACGGGATTTCCGTGGTGCCGGACAACGCCGAAACCCCTGCCGACGGCCTGGAGGACCTCTCCGACCTGGACTCCGAAAGCGCGCCGGGCGCGGACGTCCGCCCCAAGACGGGCGGTAAAAAAAGCGTCCTGCCGCTATTCACCGCGGAACTGGTGGAAAAGGCCAAAGCCGGGAAAACCGAGCCATTGATCGGCCGGGAGGAGATCCTGGAACGGACCGTCCAGGTCCTGTGCCGGCGCTTCAAGAACAACCCCATCCATGTGGGGGACGCGGGCGTGGGAAAGACCGCCATCACGGAAGGGCTGGCGGAGCTGATCGCCGAAAACAGGGTGCCGGCCCCGCTCCAGGGTTCGAAAATCTACTCTCTGGACATGGGGTCCCTTCTGGCCGGCACGCGCTACCGCGGGGATTTCGAGGAACGGCTGAAAAAAGTGATCACCGAGCTGTCGCAGCAGGAGAAATCCATCCTGTTCATAGACGAGATCCACACCATCATCGGCGCCGGCGCGGTGTCCGGCGGGTCCATGGACGCGTCCAATATTTTGAAGCCGGCTCTCACAAGCGGGCAGCTCCGCTGCATCGGTTCCACCACCTACGAGGAATACCGCAAATACTTCGAAAAAGACCGCGCGCTGTCCCGCCGCTTCCAGAAGATCGAGGTCACCGAGCCCTCCATTGAAGAAACGGTCAAGATCCTCGCGGGGCTCAAGCCCAAGTACGAGGAATACCACAACGTGAAATTCTCCGCCCAGGCGCTGCGGAGCGCCGCGGAACTGGCGGCCAAATACTTGAGCGACCGCCACCTGCCGGACAAGGCGATCGACGTGATGGACGAGGCCGGCGCGTTCTCCCGGGCCCACCGCCGGGAAGGCGACTCCAGGCCCGCGCACATCAAACCCGCGGACATTGAACGCATCGTGGCGCGCATGGCCAAGATACCGGAAAAAAGCATCACCGCGGGAGAAATGGAATCGCTCAGGCACCTGGAAGAGGAACTGTTCCAAAATATCTTCGGCCAGGACCACGCGGTCAAAAGCGTGACGGAGGCCATCAAGCGCTCCCGCGCCGGACTGCACGACCCGAACAAACCCACCGCGTCTTTCCTGTTCGTGGGCCCCACGGGCGTGGGAAAAACCGAACTGGTCAAGCAGCTGGCCCGGATCCTGGGCCTCACCCTGCACCGGTTCGACATGAGCGAATACCAGGAAAAGCACACCGTGGCGCGGCTGATCGGCGCGCCCCCCGGCTACGTGGGCTACGAGGAAGGCGGACTTCTGACCGAAGCCGTGCGCCGCAGCCCCTACTCCGTGCTCCTTCTGGACGAGATTGAAAAAGCGCACCCGGACATCTACAACACCCTGCTCCAGATCATGGACTACGCCACGCTCACGGACAACACCGGCAAGAAGGCGGACTTCCGGCACGTGATCCTCATCATGACATCCAACGCCGGCGCCCGGAACCTGGAAAAGGGATCCCTGGGGTTCGGCCACACGGAAGGGTCCGACAAAAAGGACCGCGAGCAGGCCGTGACCAAGGCGCTGGAAACGGTGTTCTCCCCGGAATTCCGCAACCGCCTGGACGCGGTGGTGAATTTCAACACCCTGGACGAAGCCATTGTCCTCCAGATCGTAAAAAAGCAGATCCGCGAATTCGCGGACCAGCTCAAAGACCGCAAGATCACCCTCACCGTTACGGACGCCTGCGCCGAATTCCTGGCCAGGAAGGGCTTTTCAAAGACCTTCGGCGCCCGGGAAATCTCGCGCCTGATCCAGGACAGGATCAAGAACCATTTCGTGGACGAAGTCCTGTTCGGGAAACTGTCCAAGGGCGGGAAGGCGGAAGTGGGGCTGGACGGGGACGAGGTGGTGGTGAGGTTTGGGGAGTAACGCTCTCCTCGACCATTTACCCTTACGGGCAAAAGCTCGGAGAGCGGGCTCTGGGCTGGCACAGAGGACGCGGAGAGTTGTGTTCTCAAAGACAAGGGATAGTCCCAATAGACAATATCACCCCCCCTCGTCGGAGTCCATCCCGAGCATTTGGCGAGGGGCTCGGGGTAACCATTTTTTTCCTTATGCGTCAGCCCCTTAGCTCGGAGAACCGCCTCGGGACAGGATCTGAGGACGCTAAGTACCGAACGCCCGGTGAAACGGAAAGATCCCAAAAACAACCCATTGGTCACCCCGAGTTGTCACCCTGATGCTTCGACACGGCCACCGCGGTGTGGTTCGACAGGCTCACCAACGGCTTGCGTCGAACCGTCGGCATGACGGCTTGTAGAAAGGAGAGACGAGGGATCTTGTTGATCGATATAAAAATGGTCGCCCCTCGTCTCCGCTCGGGGTGACCATTTTTTTCCTTATGCGTCAGCCCCTTAGCTCGAAGAACGGCCTCGGGACAGGATCTGAGGACGCTAAGTACCGAACGCCCGGTGAAACGGAAAGATCCCAAAAACAACCCATTGGTCACCCCGAGCGGAGACGAGGGGTGTATTGACACCAAAGTCCCGTCTTGTTATCTTTCATTCACTCATAATCCGGGGTTGTTCAATGAACATTTATGTCTATATTCTGGAATGCAGCGACGGTTCATATTATACCGGCGTTACCAATAATCTTGAAAGACGACTGTATGATCACAACAATGACGAAGATACAAGGCACTATACTTACTCCCGAAGACCGGTAAAATTGGTTTATACGTATCACTTCACGAATCCTGATGACGCCATTCTCCACGAAAAAAAGCTGAAGAAATGGAGCAGGCAAAAGAAGAAAGCACTCATCAACGGAGATATTGACCTATTGAAAAGCCTATCATGCTGCCGTAACAAATCTCATTCAAGATATCTGTTTGATGCATCGGTCCCCCCTCGTCTCCGCTCGGGGTGACCTGGCTATTTTCCCCGCGCACTACGCTCTCGAGTGTGCATCATACTCCAAAGGCCCCCTCGTCGGAGTTCATACTGAGCTTGCCGAAGTGCTCGGGGTGACCTTTCTAGTGAAAACACTTTATTCCTCCCCCTACTCCCCTTCCCGGTCGGGCGGAATTTCGATGCCGGTAATGATTCTGATCATATTGCACAACTCATCAACCCAAGCAATCTATCCAGCTCTGCGCTCTCTGCGCTCTCTGCGTCTCTGTGGCTATAACTCTACTCCTCCAGGATCTGCTCCGTCAGGAAAACGCTCAGGCCCAGGAATATGACCATGTACGCCGTGTCGCGGCCGTTGGTGTGGTACCTGAGCTGGAAAATATTGATGTTGAAGATTTTCAGGGAAAACAGGTCGAACTTTTTATAACCCTCGCCCGTCTTGTCCACGATATTCAGCCCGATCATGATCCCGAACTGCTTGACCATTCTTCCCCCCTAGTCTTCAGTAGCCGTATTGGTAGCTCTGGATGGATCGGGACAGGTTGTCCATATAAACACGGTTCTTAAACTCTTCCACCAGCTTTTCGGCAAACACTTCCTCCCCGTCGGAATCGCCGAAATTGCTCCGGTAGGCCTTGCGGTTGGTCCTCCAGAGCATGTTCGCGAACACGTGCACCGTCTCGTGGATGATGAGCTCCGCGTACTGCTGGGCCGTCCAGTCGTCCTCCAGCAGGTAGATTGTGCCGTCCCCGCCCTTGACAAACCCCCCGGGAACGCGGGAATAATCCTCGCTATCCCCGCAGTAGTCCTGGTAGGTGTCCCAAGAATACATCTGGATGACCCTCACCCCGCTTCTTTTTATGAAAGTCCACCAGCCTATCTGGCCCTGCCGGACGCCGGCCATGCTCGTGCTTTTGATCAGCTCCAGCGCTTCCCACACTTTGTCCACGTAGTAGTCGTCGCCCTGTATTTTCACTCCGTAGAAGGTTTCGTCGGCATACAAGCGGCCGGCCAGAATGACCGCAGGCAATACGGCCAGAACGATCAGTCGTTTCATAGGCGCCTCCCGGACATATGTCTATAGGCAATAACCGTGCCGATAAAATATTTTTGTTTTTTTAATGAAAAATGGGTTTATTAAAATAGTGATATTTATTATAGATAGATTATTTTATATGAGGGTAAGGGATTTTATTATATATTTCTTAACCAAGGGTTCGTAAGGCTACTTCCGCTCGCCGCGGTGGCAGCCTATGCGGCTGGCAGAAAAGGGGCCTTCGGGCCCCTTTTCAAACCCCATGCCCGCAGTTTCGGGCAGCAATGAAATGCCTCAGCCATTCCGGTGCGTTCTCCGCAAACCATCACGATCATTCTCGCTCACAATATCCGCCGCTATGTCGCTCAGCTCCTATGCGGCGTTGCGGCCATCCTTGGCCGCAAACTAATTTAATTACGAAAAATTATGCTGATCGAGAACGCGCCTTGTATAGTATTGAATTTGCTGATTAAATTCAAAGACCTGCGAAACAGCGGGGGACGGGGAAACGGTAATGGTCATCCCGAGCCCGTTCTCCGACCCCTCGACGGTGCTCGGGACAGCGCCCCTCGACGGTGCTCGGGGCGTCGGCGAAATGGAAGGTATGACGGCCGAGGAGAACGAGCGCATAGCAAGCCGAAGTGTGCGGCAAAAGCGGCATCCTCAATCCCCGTCCATCTCCAGGTCCCATTTGAAGTTCAGGGACAAGCCCAGGATGACTACGGTCAGCCGGTACTCGCCCTTCTCCAGGTTCAGGAGGGTAAAGACATCCAGCAGGTTGACGTCGGCAATCTTGACGGTAATATAATCCCTGTTGCG
>CAYMRH010000070.1:0-9599 GCA_964392785.1 uncultured Brevinematales bacterium | reverse complement strand
GCGGACGCAATACCGGCAAGAAGAGGCAACAGCATAAGCGCCCCGGTGATCACCATTCCGAACGGGTTCGCGGTCATGGCGGCCGTCGTGGTCTTGACTGCGATAGCCAGCCCGCGGAAAGCGACGGCGGCCAGCGGGATCGTGGCGGCCAGGACGCCGGTGACGACAACCAGGCGCTTCGCTCCATCGTCCCATTGATTAAATGCGCCCATCAGGTCCCTGGCCAGGTCCATGAAAGGCCCGGAAACTTCGGCAATTACTTTTCCGAATGTTTCCAGAACGTCCCCGGTCGTATTGTTGAACGCCTTCAGTTTCCCGTCAAAGGTATTCAGCTCGTTTTTGGCCATGCCGAAACCGACGGCCGCCTTTTGGTGTAATATGGCCATGCGTTCGGCGTTCGTGCCCGCGTTCCGGAGTTCGGGAATATAGCGGGACAGCATGGCAAAATTTCCCTGGCCCGCCTGTGCGACTAATTTCATGGCCGTATTGAGATCCACGCCGAAAGCTTTTGAAAGCCCAACGGCGTCCTCTGTTGCGCCTTTGAGACCGTCGCGGGATATTCCCATAGACGCCCCCAGCCGCATGATCTCCAGCGCCGTTTCGTCTCCCACGGTCGTGACGTTCTGCAATTCGTTTGCGAACGCTTCCAGATCGTCCGTTCCCGGTCCTACAACGGACCGGAGCGCCTGGACGGCCTTTTCCTGGTCCGCCCAATTCGTGAGCGACTTTTTTCCGATCTCCGTCACCAGGGCGGCCGCCTGTTTCATCGCTTCAAACGCAACGTTCGCCTCCAGAATGGAGCCGGTCAGGGTGCGGACCGCCGGACTGGCCTGATCTGTCGCCTGAATTGTCAGATTGACTTTTGCCATGTTTCGCCCCTATGCGGTTATTCCGCTGAATTCCTTGACGGCCGCCGCGATGTATTCAAGCAAGTCAGCGGACCCGATCCGGTTCAATAGCTGATAGTCCAGGGACAGCGCCCGGCCGTCCGTGCCACGGATCGTATGACCGTCCGGACAGACGCCGTATTCTACCAGAACGCGGGACATTTCATGATTGACGTGGATCAGCGTTTCCGCCTGTTCCGCGGTCAGATTCAAGGACTGGACATAAGAAATTTTTTCCGCTTCGGTCAGCGCGTTATAATCCGCCGCCTTCCCGTTCTCGTCATACCAGCGAACGAAATCTTTTCCCTGGATCACCGGGACAAGCTTCGCCTGGTATTGCCGGAGCCGGAGCGCCGCGTCCCCCGGAAGCCGCCGGATCGTCAGATACTCTTCGCCGCCGTCCCGCTGGTCCTCCGGGATAAATTTCGTGATGTCCAGTTTTTTCGTGACTTCCGTTTCGCTCATGGTCATGATCCCCTCCAAAAACAAAAAGGCCCGGAGTTTTCAGAATAAGCGGCTTTACAGTCCCGCCTAACTGAATCCTCCGGGCCCGTGGGTTCTCCGGTTGTCTATACGCGGCCGCGCTCCGGCCGCCCTGGTCTTATAACGCTGTCGTTCTCTGTTTTTTGCCCTTCCGCAATTCGGAAAGAATTTCCGCGATTCCTCGCGCCATGACTTTTTCAAAAGCCGGACGCTCCGTTTCCTTTTCCAGTTTCAAATTTTGCCGGACGAATTCGGAAACGGTCAGACCCTTATTATCCGCGCGCCGTCTCAAAAGCGCGTATTGCTTCGGATGGAGCCGGAGCGAAACCGGGACGCCCTCGTAAAACTTTTTTCTCATGTTTTTTTTTCCTCTACACTGGTAATATTTTAGTAAAAATATTTTGAATGTAAATAGTTTTTCCGGATTTATTTTTCTGTCAGTCCTCATGCCGGAGACAGGCGCGGACGCGTCCCAGGACGGTGAACAGGTCCGACCATTCGCGCCCGTAGTGTTCCGGCGGATAGTGTCCATCGTTCAAGAGTGAAACGCCGTCCGCTGTTTTCTGGACGCGCTTGACGGAGACCGCGCCGCCCGGTTGCTCCAGGACATAGATTCCATCGCCGCGGAAGCCCGCGCCGTCGTGAAAGACAACGTCCCCCTGCTGGTAGCGCGGCTCCATGTTGTCGGAGTTCACGCGCGCCGGGAAAAGCCCGTCAATCATCCTGCAATCCGTGATTGAGTTCGTCATGAATTCGCCTCCTTAAGCGTTTTCAGATAAAATTCCGTGACGCTGATTGAAGAGTGTCCGAGTCGTTCCTTCAGGCCGTAAATATCCCGCGTCCGGCCGTAGTAGTTCACGGCGTAAGCGTGCCGGAACGCGTGCGGGTTGTAAGCGGTGTCCAGTCCGGCCTTTTCACACGCCTTTTTAAGCGCCTTTTGAATCGCGCTCTCCGTGACCGTGGACAGGTCCAGCGCCCGGAGTTCGGCCGCAAGCGGCGCGGGAACGGCTTCAGGATGAACGTAGCGGCCCCGTTTCCCTTTCGGGATGTAGGACAGGCGGCCATTTTGCCCGATCTCTACGGTTTTGACGCCGCCGATTCTTAACCCTGTCGTTCGCAAGAGTTCAAAGACCGCGCGCCATTTCCGGAGTATGGCCCTGGTCCGGAGTTTCCGGCCGCGGCCGGTTGCCGGGACTTCAAAGGTTGCCATGATCCGGCAATAATCCGCGTCGGACAGCGCGCGAATTTTCCGCGCCGGGATCCTGTCAGGCCGCCGGGCGCCAATCCACGGGTTGCGATGAAGGGAGTCCCAACGGACCAGCTGCGAATAAAAGGCGGACAGGGCGGCAAGGGTCACGCGCTTTTGACCGTTTGAAAGCGGCGCGCCGTCCTTCCTGGTCATGCTGTCCAGGTGAAGGACGAAACGGTCCGCCTGTTGCGCGTTCACTTCCAGCGGTGAAAGCCGGTTTTCAGTTAGCCAGGGATCAAAGACCATGAACGCCCTGGAGTAATTCCGGCGCGTGAACGGGGACCGGCACTTTTTCAAAAACAATTCCTTTTTTTCCTCATAGTGAAATTCGTTCACCTTGACGGCATGATGTAGGGCGTCCTTTGCCCTCTCAATAACCAGGACTTGCCCTAAACGCTCTAACTGTTTTTCCGTCATGCTGTCCAGGGAGACGCGGCGCAAGGCCGCGCCGATGTTCCGGATCATCCGGTTTCGTGTCGTTGCGATAGCGGAGCCCATGACTTCACCCATAACGTCACCCCTTTTTATAGTCCGTACTTTAGAACGTAGTACGGAACCGAATTCAATTTATAGGATCCCGTTTCGGTCCATGTATTCGGCAATAATCATCCGGATAAAGGTTGAAAGGTTTATCATTCCTTTCAGTTTTGCATGACGGACCAGGGCGTCCTTATCGGACTTCCTCATACGAATAGCCACGTTCACGGACGGGTTGCGCGCGTTGTGGTAAATCTTGCGCGCGGGCGCTGTCTCCGTTTCCTGGTCCCGGCGCTGAACGGGCGCGGTCCCCATAAGTTCCTTGACGGCCGCCTTCGTTCCGGCGTCCTTTCCCCTCTTTGTGTTCATGCGATAACCTCCACGAGTTTAGAAAATGCGTTTAAGATGTCCGGCGTGTCCACGGACGGGCGCCGGAGCGCGTTATTGCGGTTCACTATTTCACGGGACGGAATTTCAACGCCGGAGAATTCGGGATCCTTTTTGAGAATCGGCCGCAAGTCCTTATAAAAGATCCGTTCGGCCGCGTAGTCGTTTAAGACGATCCGGAATTTCAGGTCCGCGTTGAATTCCCGGACTTCCCCGATGATCTCCCGCATATCCTTTAAGCCCTCCAGGGAGAACCGATCCGGGTTGATGACGGCAAAAACAAAGTCAGAGACCATGAACGCGTTAAGGTTCAAAATTGAAAAACTCGGTGACGTGTCCATGATGATAAACTCATATCCGGACAATTTCGGGATGATCTCTTTTTTTAAATACCCGTTGCGGTTCACGGCGTTTGAAATTTCGTTCTCCAGGATCCCGAACCGTTTGGATCCGGGCAATAGGTCAATGAACGCGTTTAAGCCGGTGATCCGGGCCGCCTTCCATGTCTCCAGGTCCAGCGGTTCGGCGTTGCATAAACTGGTCAGGTTGCATTGACTGTCAAGGTCCACGAGTAGGACGCGGCGCTTATTCAAGGCCAGCGTCCAGGCAAGGTTAAAGGACGCCGTCGTTTTGCCCGTGCCGCCTTTCCTGTTCGCAATCGTCAAAATTTTTCCCATATCTTCCCCCACTTGTGGCACATTGTAAACCGTTTACAGCATGAAAGTCAATAGGTCAGGCGGTGTTTTTACGGGATATTTTTATCCGGAAGCCCTCCAGGATCCGGGCCGTCCAGGGCGCGCATGACGGCGCCTTTCTGTTCCGTTTTGTTCTGAAAAGCCAGCGGGAAAGATATTGAAAAGCAATAGGGCACAATGCGTCTTTATAGGAGTCGAATAAATCCCCCGGGACCAGCTGGAGCGCCGGAGCGCGGGACCGTGTTTTTAAGGGTGCGAAAACATCAAAAAGCCCAATAAAAAAGACGGGTCAAAAGTGAAATCAGGCCGGGAATAGCCCGCGTTCGTCAAAATGGCCAAAACAGGCAAAACGAGGGCCTTATAGAGAGCGGCAATTTAAAAAACGTCCTGTCGCTGTCTGTGGGCCGCCGGACGACCTTATCTGAAGGGAACAGTTATAAGGACTTTATAGCGCTTTCAGGCCATGCCAGACAGGTATAAAACGGCCTTTTTTAATAGCGTCACTTCCTAACTGTAAAACAATGAGAAAACAATAGCTTTAGGCGTTTTCTCTGCTAATTTCACTGTTTTCCGCTATTTACCGCGTTCGGCCTTCCGGTCCAGGTATTGCCGGTAAACGGCCCGCTGGAGCTCGTGCCGTTTCCGCTGTCGTTCCCCTGTCCCCTTTGTCCCGGCAATTTCCGCAATCTTGGCAAGATCGTCCGCCGTGGGCCGCCTGTGACAGGTATAAATTGACTTCGGCCGGCCGTCCGTCATGAAAAAGCTTTTCCCCATGATCCCGGCTTTGCATAACAGGTCAAGGCGCCGGGCCGTGGTATTGCGGGAAAGCTGGAAAACTTCGGACCAGTAAGCCGCGGGACCGCTCATCCCGGCCGTCAAAAACCCCATAACGTCCAGCTTATTCAGGGCTCCATGACGTAAGGCGTCACTACGGAAAACGTCACGCTGGACCGAATAGTCCGAAAAACCCTTTAAAACGGGCTTTTGCCCAACTTCGGGCCATATCATTACGTTCCTTCGGTCTCTCGTTTCCCGGTTCCCAGTAGTCCCATCGTGTAAGCGGTCCAGGACGGCGCCGATCACCTGGGAACAGTCAAACGTATTGGTTCCGTATTCATCCGCCCGGCATATCCAACGGACGGGAAGGCGGTTCAGGGCGTCATGTACTGCTTTCCGCTGGAGTCCCGCAAGTTCGGCAATTCTCCGGCCGCTCATGGTCAGGGCGTGGATCTGTCCGGGTCCGGCGGCCCTCATGATGTCCAGTATTGCCATTGTCACGGCCTTATCGGTCCGGGCCGTCCTTCCGGTGAACGGGTTGACGTGACAAAGGGCCGTCATGATCTGATTAAGTTCAACGTCGTAGGTTGTCCGTTTCGCTTGGTAGTTCGTAAAGCAATACTGATAGATCCGGGACAACCAGCCAGGATCAGTTTTGCTTTTCATGCGCGGATGACCGAGCCGGTAAATAAGCGCCTCAATATGTCCGAGCGTCCATCCCAGGGCAATACAGCGCGTCACGAGCGCGCTTTCCGCTTCCGAGCGTGACGGGAAGCCGAATTTTTCAACGGCCGCCGGATCTGTAAGGATCGTCCAGGCCTTCCGTCCGAGCCCGTCAAAGAAATAGGATCCCGTTGCGCGATAGTCAGCCAGTTCGGGCGTGACGATGTCCGCCCTGGTCCGCGCTGTTTTCGGCGCCGCCGTGTCTGTCTTGAATAAGGGCCGGAACCATTCGCGCATGAAGTCCGGAAGTTCGGACCAGTCCCGGACCTGAAGGATTCCCTGGTATCCGTTTTGAAAAAGATAGAGTTCGCCGTTTTTCCGGTGAAGGGACGGCGGCTCAACGCAATAGGAATTTTCTCCCTTAACTTCCAGGTCCAGTTCCGGAATTTTTTTTCCGCGTATCGGTTCGGGCGTCCGGAGCCAACAATGAACGCCGCGCGAATTTTTCCCGGAGCGTGACGTTGTCGTGTTCCCGTAGATCCGCGCAAATTGCCGGTTTTGCAGAACGCGCTTAAGTCCGCCCATGCTGTCAAAGTCCAGGAAGGTCAGGTTATTGGAAATTGATCCCGTTATGCAGGCGATATTTTGCCGCCCGTTCGTGAACATTCCCTGGACTTCGTCCCTCGTTTGCGGCTTAAGGCAATACTCGGACCAGCGGACGGTCCTTCCGTGCGCGTCTTTGTAGGGCGTTTTCTCTCCATAGGGCAACGGCATAACCTGGACGCCGTCCGCGTGATAAGTCAGCGCGGCTTCCAGTAGTTCGGTTGAGTTTTGAAGTGTAGGATTCGGGCCTTCAGATGTGTCGGTCATGATCCCCTCTCCGTCTCTCTGAAAGTGTTTCCCGCGGCGCCGTCAACCCGTCAAGGTTGAGGAAGGACGGCCGCCGTTGACGCGACGGCCGGCTTCCTGACGCAGAGGAAATACATTCCTTCAGATGACTAATTTTAGAATTTTTTTATATTCTTGTCAACGGGCCGCCTGGTTCTCTTTTTCCCTGGTCCAGCCGTTGCCAGTTTTTCCGTACTATCCCCGAAAGTATCACCCGTAATTCCGGGACGTGGTCCGCGGCGTGATCGTCACCTCGTGATCCGTAAGGGTCACGGTGAAAAACACCTTTCCGGACGCCTGGAGATATTCAGGCGGCCAAAAGTCGGACGGGAACGCGTCCCCGTAGTATGTCCCCGGCGTTCCTGTCTCAAAGAGTCCGGAAATATACCGTTCGTTAAAAAACAGGTTCCCGACAACGGTAAAACCCCGGACGCGTTTCGGATCCGATAACAGCGTGATCTTAAGCCGGAACCGTTCGCCGTCCGCGTAAATGGCGGACTTATAGGACCGATGAAGTCCGAACGTGTTCGTTATCTGAAAGACCATATCACGCCCCGCCTTCCTCTCCGGAAGTTTCAACGCGGCGGATATTCAAATTCACCTGAAGGTTGTCGTCGTTCAGGTCTCCGAGTGCGCTTAATCCCTGGTTGTCACGGTACTGGAAACGGGCTTTCATCATGAAAATTCCGTAAGCAACCGGGACCGTCTGCGTCTGGAGCGCCTTTTCCAGTTCGTATTCGGATTTGGTCAGGAGATATTCCCGCGCCGCGTCCAGGGCTTCGTCGGTTTTGCATAGGTTGTAAAACACCTTCCGGGATATCTTTTCACGGACGCAAAATTCCGTTATAAGCGGGATCGTTGCTTCCTCCGTGTAGGTCTTCAGGTTTTCCGCGATGGAAACTTTCCGCGCGGGCGTGTACTTCCAGACCACGCCGCCCTTTCGCTTTTTTGTCGTTGAATTCTGTTTCATGTTTTCCTCTCCGTGTTTTTATGGAGCCAGGGCGGACGTGGGACATACCACGCCGCGCCCCGGTCTCCGGGATCATGACCGTCATGATGGTCATGGGTTTAGGAGGAAGTGTCACGATGACACTTCAAAAAATCAGCGGAACCGCGCTTCGTATTTCGCGCGGACTTTCGGGTTGTTAAGCAGATCCGCCCCCTGGTAGGTTTGCGGTTCTTTGGTCAATTCCAGAATCCGCCGCTTTTTGAATTGCCAGCTTGCCGGAGCTTCCCGGAATTTAACCAGGTATTCAGCGGCCACAAGCGACGGTTGCGGGTCCGTCCGCCCGTGGTCCAGGCGCGCGATGATCTTGGAAATTTCATCCTCTGAAAGGACGTTGATAACTTTTTCCAAAAAATCCACGCGCGCGGTCAGTTCGTCCAGGATGTTCTTGATGTTGCCAGTTTCTTCGTTCATGATCCCCTCCGTTTTGTTTTATGCGTAAATGCTTTCAACGCCTTCCAGGAAGGCGCGCGGCGCGTCCAGCGTCACGCCCTGGTCCGCCAGGATCGTCACGTCCTCCAGAATTTCATCGTTCGTCACGTCCGGCCGCGCGTCCTGGTAAAAGTCCTTCCGGATCCGCGCGAAATTCAGTTCAACGGAAAAGCGGCTTTCCGTCGCAATCAGATAGCGCTTTTCGTCCCCCGTCTTCGTCTGTCTCATGAGCTGGTCCAGGATCTTGGCTTCCTTTTCGTCTGAAATCTTGTAATAAGGTTCCATCGTTTCATCCTCGCTCTTTTTTTCTTTGTAATCGTCTCCCAGAAAATACTCCAGCGGTTTGGGCGCCGGGAGTTCAACGTCTTCCTGGATGACTTCGGCGTCCAGGTCAATCACTTCGTCCTGGTCCAGCCGGAAGCGTTCCCGCTTTTCCCCCGGATCCATAAGCGCGATGATCTCCCGGATCCGCGCGGCCAACTCTTCCCCCGCTCCGTCCGGAAGGTCTTCCCGTAGGTCCAGCGCGCCGGGATCCAGCGGCGTGATCTCCAGCGGTAAACTTAAAGTCATGTTCGTCGGTAAAATCATAATTTATGCCCTGCTCGCTTCCGCCCGCGCAATTCCCCGGAGCTGATTGACCAGGTTTTGAGCGTTTGGCGTCGTAATGTGAAACGTGCAATTTTTCATGACCAGGCCGGACAGCATGGAACGACTTTCATCCGCGGTATGAACGCGGGAGCCCGCTGGAAGGTCCACGACTTCCGGGCCGCGTTCTCCGACCAGGACAGCGCCGCCCGGGGTCGTGCCGCCCATCGCGAAAGCGGGCATAGGTTGAGACGCGGCAACGGCCAACTGGGCCGCCCCCATGACCCCGGCAACAGCGGCAAGAACGATCCCGACGGGCGCGGGCGGCGTTGCCAGGGCGTTGACTATGGCCTGGGCCGTTGAAAGGATGATGTTCCCGATTGTCAGGGCCTTATTCGCCGCGAACGCTTCCCGCTGTAATTGCTTCTTGCGTTCGCTTCCTTCCTCCGCCGCGTCTATTTCGTTTTGATAAAGGCCGGAAACCAGCGTGTTCATCGCGCCATAGAAGCCGGAAAAGATATTCAAATCCCTGGATGTCTGTTCAAGGCGCGCCTGTTCAATCAGGCCGTCGTAATACTTGATAATCGCAAATTTCGCCTTTTCGTTATTTCCTACCTTGTCCAGCTCTTCGTCGCGGTTCCTCTTCAAGACCGCGATTTTATCGTTTTCCATGTCAAAGATTTTTTTATTGTATTCCTTCGTCATGTTCGCTATTTCGTCAAAGGTTAACCCCGACCCCGTGATCACGTCTTTATTCAGCGCCTTCCGGATGCTCCGGATCTCTTCCACGGCCTTCTTTTGCGCTTCCAGCTCCCGAACATAAAAATTCTGCGTGTCCCCCTGCGTCATGACGCTCTTTTTGGCTTCCGCAAGTTTTTTATTCAGCGTCTCCAGGGATTGAGCATATACGCCCGTGACTTTCGCGTTATCGTCAAAAACCTTTTGCTGTTTTTTCAGTTCCTCGGTCAATTGTTTTTCCGAAAGAAGGTCATAATTCTTTTTTACGTCCATGAACGCGGACGCAATACCGGCAAGAAGAGGCAACAGCATAAGCGCCCCGGTGATCACCA
>CAYMRH010000069.1:0-9684 GCA_964392785.1 uncultured Brevinematales bacterium | reverse complement strand
CGACGTCAAGTCCCGCCTGATCAGGCTGGCGGGCAAACGGATCAACAGCGACGGCGTACTGGTCCTGACCGCTCAGGAATCCCGCTACCAGGAAGAGAACCGGAAAAATGCCCTGAACAAGCTCATTGAACTCATCCGCCGGGCGGCAGTTCGGCCGAAAGCCCGCAAAAAAACCAAACCAAGCAAAGCGTCACGGGAAAAGCGACTGACCCGAAAAAAGAAGGACAGCAGGAAAAAATCCGGCCGGAGAAGGCCGGAAAGGGATTGGGAATAGAGAAAACGGCTGTCGAAAAAGGTGTAAAAGGGTCACCCTGAGCTTGTCGAAGGGGGAGACGAGGGACGGGGTGATGACCCAATAAAAAACCATTTCCTTCGATGGTTCGACTTTGCTCACTACAAGTACACCCCTCGCGATGTTCTGGGCACTCAGGGAACGGGCAAACTATCAAAACTGATACCTTCGGAAGCCGCGCTGTCTCCGCTTGGAAAGAGATCGGATAATTCAGAAACTATAAATCACTTGCATGATAAGTCTGCTTATATCGATACTAATATGTAATTAACGATAATGCATCAATAATATTCATAAGTTGTTGCCTTTTTGACTCATGGCATATTTGATTATATAATTTTCATAATGATATCGGAGTTAAGCATGAGAGTTATATCAATATCATTTCTTATTTTGATAAGCAGTTCTAAATTTTACCCGATTGAATATGGTCCGATTAGCATTAATATTTATTCTGATTCCACACTCAAAAGTAAAAATAATAGTTACATGGCGCTGAATATGGTGGATTATAACAAGTCAACAGCTTGGATTGAGGGTAATCAAGGTCTTGATGGAAAGTTTGAATTCATTATAAATAGGCCGGTTGAACTAATTGGTTTTAAATATATCCCTGGTTATATAAAATCAAAGGATACTTTTTATAATAACGCAGTATGCAGGGACTTTAAAGTCATTGCAAATGGCGTTGAACAATATGTTGTTACAGCTACTAGATTTAAACTAAGAAAGATGCAATATGATGAAGGTGTGAATATTGAGCAGGATCGAAGTCATCCTGATAATTACGATTATCAATTTGTGATTATTAATCCTTTGGAATGCTCAAATTTTACCATTCAATTGGGAAACTCAATTTATACGAAATATCAGGACAATGGATTCACTGAGTTCCATCCGATCTATAAAATTCACGACACCGTCTATGCTGGTAAAGATGAATTTCGAGAAACCATTTTACTTTTAACGAATGCTGAAAATGAGAATATTTATCATGATAAGATCGAAGTTCCAGCGCAGGATTTATCAGAAATAAAGAAATACAATTTAAAAGATGGGTTTCGATTTGGAGACAGAAAGAAGACATCATATTCTGATTTAATGTACTATGAAAACGTATATTTTGACATTTTAAATAAAACCTTCAGGATAAAAAATTCCCACTACGAGTTCATTGATGATTATATTACTTTTGAAGACGATTCGATCATTGGTGACATTATTAAAACGATATATTTTAAAAATTATAAGATTATCAAAGTTGATTATATGGCTAGAAGGTGGAAAAAATGAGGATGATTTATTTAGAATCAATTAATCATGGTATAATGGAAATCGTATCTGAAAGAGAAGCCGATCGAAGAAGTTCCGTTTTGCATGAAAAATGAAATCAGTTGTATTCAATCATAAAGGACGGCACCCGGACCACGATCCTTCGACAAGCTCGTCTTGAGCGGTGTCGATGGGCTCAGAAAGGAAGCTTGTCGAGAGGCAGGGATCGGGCCTTTGGAAATCATCCGGGAATATCTGGTCCATGAGAAAAGGGGCGGTTTGAAACCGCCCCTTTTCGATTTGCTTCTTCTCGCAGTCACTTGATCAGGATAAACTCCACGCGCCGGTTCTTGCGGCGGCCTTCCTCGGTTTCGTTGTCCGCGTAGGGATACTGGAAGCCGAAACCGCTGGTGGTCATGCGTGAGCGGCCAAGGCCGCGCCTGGCCAGATATTCAAACACCGCCTCGGCGCGGCGTTTGGACAGATCCAGGTTGTAGGATTCGCTTCCCACGTTGTCCGTATGGCCCTGGATGTCCACCTTGTAGGCGCCGTACCGTTTCAGTTTCTGCGCCACGGAGTTCAGGATGGGGAGTCCGGCCGGCTGCAGCACGGCTTTGCCGAATTCGAATTCGATGTTGTTGATGCGGATCCTCAGACCCCGGTCGGTTTTTTCCACCAGCACGTCCACCTTGACCGTAGCGGCGTCCTTTTCAACCCGGTTGCCCAGGGTGTCCTCCGCCGTGACGCGGATCCTGTAGTTCTGGGCGCTTTCCACCAGTTCACCCGTGTCGGAACGGCCGTCCCACGTGATCACTTCGGCCGGTTCGCCCGTTCCCTCGAAGGTCTTGAAGGGTTTCTTGTCAGGGTCCAGGATCACCAGCTTCCACTTTTTCACTTCCTGCGGGTCCTCGATCTTCATCCGGACGGTCAGGATCTCGTTTTCACCGTCATCGTCCGGGGAGAAGGGGTCGGGTTCCGTGGTGACGGTCACGGAAGGCGCGGCCGTGTCGATCACGATCGGATAGGGCTGGGATTCGGGTTCGTCCCCGCTTTGGTAGGCAAGCTTCAGTGAAGCCGAATAGGTCCCGTCGGTGAGTTTCTTTTCCTTGTCATCCTTGCCGTCCCAGGACCAGTATTCGGGAAGCGTTTTACCGGTCAGGGTCCGGACGGTTTTGCCGTCCTTGTCCTTCACGGTCAGCGTCCAGGATTCCAGACCGTTTTTATCCGGGACCACGGGCGTGATCTTCAGAACGTCGTCCACCTTGTCGCCATTGGGCGAGAAGGCGTTTTTCTCGAAACTCAGGAACACGGGATACTGTTTGGTGGTGAGGAGGATTCCCTTGACCGGAAGGATGGTCTTGTTGCCGGCCAGGTCCCGTCCGTACACCACGTAATCGTAGCTTCCGTCGGGCTGCAAAGCGCCCTGGGAATTCAGGCCGTCCCACTCCACTTTTGACGGCGGATTGGTGAGCCAGTCCCATTCACGGACCAATTGGCCGTTGACGTCCCGGATCTCCGCTTTCCAGAAGTCCTTGGGATCCAGGGTCTGCTGGATGACGATGGTGTCCTTCCGGCCGTCGTTGTTCGGGGAAAACATCAGGTCGTTAAAGGCCAGTTTGCCGGCCGGAGGGGTGATGTCCAGGATCAGGGTGTTGGTGCGGGAATATCCCTTGTTCTTGAGTTCGTCGCGGGACACGAGGTTCACGCGGTAAACGCCTTCCGGCAGGAGCACGCCCTTGTCCGATGTCCCGTTCCATTCGAACACGGCGGGCACCTGAACCGCTTCCTTTTTGGCCCACAGGCGTTTCCAGAATTCGCCCAGGTCCAGGCTCACATCCCGGGTTTCGCGGGCCTTGAGCTGGCGCACGAGCGTTCCCTTTTCGTCGTAAATGTAGAGGTTCCAGTCGTCGATCAGACTGTCGTCCTGGATGGTGACGTGTATGGGCACGGCGTCCTGCGCGCCGTCGTAGTTGGGCGAGAAGTAAACCGTGTCCGACACCGCGCCGTCGGGATTTTTCACGGCGATTTCGGTGCGCGGGGCTTTTTTATCCACGCCGCCGAAACCGATTTCCAGTCCCACGAAGTGGTTGCCGCTCATGGCGTCCGCGGACAGGACGGGGTTGAAGGAATAATAGACCTCAAACGGGATCTGCTCGATCTGCCACGCGAAGGACGCGCCCAGCGTGAAGAAGGAAAGTCCCGATCCCGTGAAAGTTCCGATGCCGTTGTTGCCCAGGATCAGGCCCGCCCGCAGGTTGACGCGGTCCGCAAGCGAAAAGGTGAGACCCAGGTTTCCGAAAATATTGAACGGCAGGAAATGGGCCGTCAAGTCCAGTCCGGCCAGCGCCTTGAAGAACCCGTAATCCATCCACGTGCCGGATATCCCGGCGCGCAGACCCAGACCGGGAACGGCGTCCGCGTTGGAGAGCAGGCTGGGTTTTCCCAGCCCCACCAGCGCCACGCCCAGGGCGTTTTTCTTGAAACCGAAACCCTGGCCGAAGGGCAGGATGTCGTTCAGGATGAAGAGAGACCCGACGTCCAGACCCAGCGCGAGGTCGGACCCGTTGGAGGAGGTGGTATGGAAATCAAAATACCCGTCAAAACCGAACAGGAAGGTTTCCGTGATCTCCTTTGCGAAACCCACCTTGAAACCGCTGAAACCGCCCGCCGCGCGGGAACTGGCCAGCATGTTGCCGGCCACGGTCAGTATGCCGTTGGGCAGCGGCAGGGCCACACCCGCGTTTAAGACAAAATCGGGAGAACCGAAACCGGTGTTGAAGAACACCGTCAGGTTCTTGATCAGCGCCGTGGACGCGGGGTTGTAGAGAAAATCTCCCGCGTTCTGATAGGACGCCAGACCGGTATAGCCGCGGCCCGTGCCGGCCGGGGACGCGCCGGCGTAAACCCACTGGCTGCCGTCCAGAGCGGCGGAAAAGAGCGGCGACGCGGCGAACAACGCGAGAATGACCAGGATCTTTTTCATTCGGGACCTCCCATGCATTTGGCTCTGATTATAAGGATGAAGTCCGGCAGAGTCAAAGAAGACGCCGGGTCAGGAAGGGAACGGGAAATGATTCACGGGATGGCGGTTTTCTTTTTGTGCTGGTACATCTGGTAGTCGGCGGTCGTGATGAGTTCGTCCAGGGTGACGGGATAGAGCGGGTTGAATTCCGCGAACCCCCGGCTCACGCTGATATTGTAGGATTTCAGGATGGCGCGGTTTTTTTCGGCGATTCTTTTCTGGATCCCCTCCCAGACTTCCAGGCTCTGGTTCAGGTTGCAGTTGGTCATGATGATCAGGAATTCGTCCCCGCCCATGCGGCAGACAATGTCCGTTTCCCGCAGGCTGTCCCGGAAGGCGGCCACCACCTGGAGGATCAGTTCGTCCCCTTCCCGGTGGCCGAAGCTGTCGTTCACGCCCTTGAGATTGTCGATGTCCACGAAGCAGACGGTCAGGACGCTCATGTTCCGTTTGGCCTTGTGGATTTCCTCCTCCAGAAACAGAAGTCCGATCCGCCGGTTATAGACGCCCGTCATCGGGTCCGTGGTGGCGTGTTTTTCCAGTTCGAACGTGCGGTCGCGCACCTGCTTCTCCAGGTTGAAACGGAGTTCCTGCTCCAGTTTCTGTTTTTCCTTGGCCGAGAGGTTGACGCGGTCCAGCATGGCGAGCAGGAGGAAAAAAACCTGCATCAGGATGGCGGCCTGGATGCTGTATTCGGTCAGGGCGTTGTGGGGCAGGATGCCGTGTTCCCGCAGGGCGTACACCACCAGAAGCACGTCCTGCTGGATGAAAGTCAGGATGAAGTAGCGCGCGGGATAGAACCCCTTTTTCAGGCAGACAACCCCCATGGCGATGAAGAACGTGGGGATCCCGATCATCAGGATGTTCAGGAGTACCAGGCACGCCGTCTGCATCTGCAGGACCGCGAAGATCATGTTCAAGACGCAGACCGCCTGGAACACGTACAGGATTTTGTCCATGACCGGCATGTTCTTCCGTGTGCCCAGAAAATAACGGCACATGACCGTGCCCAGAAAAATGGATAGGGCGGGGAGAAAATCGGTGGAGATCTTGTGCCAGTCCAGCGCGTCCGGCCAGAGATACTGGAAGGCCAGCCCGTTCAGCGTGAACTGGAGAAGGCCGATGGAGGCCATGAACAGGATGTTGGAAATATAAGCCCGCTCCCGGATCCGCAGGTAGAGGACAAAACTGATTCCGATCACGATCAGGATGAAGCCGTAGTACACGCCCATGATCACGGAGTCTGTCTGGGCGCGATCCAGGAAGACCCGGTTGGGTGAGGTTTTCAGATAAAAGTGAAGCGGCGTGCCGGTGACTCGGATCAGAAAGCGGGTCGTTCCGGTTTTCAGGTCCAACGGAAAAGCAAAATTCCGGTTGGGCAGGGCGCGTGTTCGGAACGGCTGCTTTTTGACCTGGCTTGTGTGGACGGTTTTTCCGTCCGGGCCGGTGAGGTAGAGGTCGAAAGACGAAAACCAGGGGAAACGGGTTTCCAGGACCCAACGGGACGGGTTTTCGCCCGTCGTGCTTTTCAAAGCGCCCTTGATCCAGAACGCCGAACGGGTATAGCCGAAATTGAAACTCCTGCGCAGGTGCGGGGTGAACCCGTTGGTCAATTTGAGAATGTCTTCATATGTGAGTTTTCCGGTCCTGTCCTCCAAAACGCCCACGCGGTCGCTGAGGCAGACGGTGCCGGCCGACTCATCCAGAAGGACAGGAGCGGGATCCAGCGCGCGCAACGGTATGACCGCCGCGGCCAAAAGCAGGGCGAAAAACAATAACCGGCTTTTTTTCACGGGCTGATTATAGCATGTTTCGGGGAGTTTTCCAGCGGACCGGCCCGCACGGCGATCAGGGTGATGTCGTCCCGGAACGGCCTGTCCCCGCGGAACGCGACGATCCCGTCCATGATTTTCCGGGTCATGTCCCGCATGGAACAGGATTGGGGGCATCGGGGGTCTTGATCCATCCAGTCCCCAAGCATCCGGACCAGCGCTTCACCGCCGTATTCCTCCTCGCGGCTGTTGGTTTCCTCGATCAGGCCGTCTGAAAAAAGGAGAAGAACGTCCCGGGGATCCAGGTCCTCGGCCTGCATTTCGTAATTTTCATGGGGAAAAAGGCCCAGCGGTTTGCCGGTCGTTTTCAGGCGGATAATATCGCGGCTTCCGGCGCGGATCAGATACTGCTCCGGATGGCCGGCGCTGGCGTAGAAGAGCTTGTCCTCGTAAATATCCGCGATGAAGCCGGTGTAAAAATTCTGGTCCGCGGACATTTCGATCAGGGACCGGTTCAGGAATTCCAGCCGCTCGTGGGGGAACCGGAAATCCGGCGCCTGCTTGTTGATCAGGTCGAACTGCATGGTGGTGAGCGCGGCCTGGATGCCGTGGCCGGTCGCGTCCGCGATCAGGACGGACAGGCAGTTGCCGACCGTGGATTCACGGCGCCAGACGCTGTAGTAATCCCCGCTGGTTTTTCCGTTCATGGGCAGGTACACCGCGTCAATGTCCATGCCCGTATCCCGGATAATCCGTTCCGCCCGGGGCAGGGTGGACTGCTGGATGGCGCTGGCCTGGTCCAGGTCCCGGTTGATTTCGTCCTGTTTGTCCTGGAGTTCCCGGGTGCGTTCCCGGACCTGGCCCTCCAGGCGGTTTTTCATGTCTTCCTGCAGGCGCGCCTTTTCCCTGATGGCCTGCGTGATGCGGTCCAGCATGGCCAGACCCAGGAAAATCATCTGCCCTAAAATGCCGATCTGCGTCCCGTATTCCGTGACGAACACCGACGGCAGGACGCCCATATCCTTCAGTGCGAAAACGACCAGGGACAGCGCCATCATGAGAAACGCGATCAAAAAGTAGCGGGCGGGAAGGTATTTCTTTTTCAGGCAGACGGATCCCATCGCGATGAACAGGACGGGAATGCCGATCATGAGGATGTTGATGAGAACCAGGCAGATTTCCGTCAGTCCCAAAAGCGCGCAGGCCATGTTCAGGACGCAGACGGCCATCAGGATCCGGAGAAAAACGTTCAGGACCGGCGTGTTGGTCCGGGACTGCAGGAAATTCCGCGCGAGGACGAGCCCGAACAGAAACGAAAGGCCCGGAAGAAAGTTCGTGGAGATTTCGTGCCACGCGAGGGCGTTCGGCCAGAGGTACTGGAAGGAAAGACCGTTCAGCGTGAACTGCAGAAGACCCGTGCTCGCCATGAACAGGATGTTGAAGAAATACACCTTTTCGCGGATCCCGACGTACAGCACGAAACTGACGATGATGAGGAAAACCACGATCCCGTAATAAACGCCGAACGCGTAATACTCGGTGTTCGACTTCCCGATGAAGCGGTCCTTTTCCGTGACGCGGAGATGGAACCGGAGCGGATTGCCCTCCACGCGGACCAGCAGTTCCGAGAGACCCTCCGGCAGGTCCAGGGCGAAAACGAAATTGCGGTTCCGGACGGACCGGTCGGCAAAGGGCTGTTTCTTGACCTGGGTCTGCCGGCTCACGGAACCGTCCGGGCCGATCACGAACAGGTCAAACCGGGAAAACCACGGGAAATCGGTCTCCAGGAAAAACCGGCCGTCGGAAACGCCGGGCGCTTTCCGGATCCGTCCGTAAAGCCAGTAAGCTGAACGGGTGTAGCCGAAATTCAGGTTGTGAGAAACGGGGGGTTTGAACTCCGTGATGCGGGCGCGCGCGTCCGTCCAGTCCAGGGCGCGGGTCGGGTCCTCGAACACGGCCAGAAGGCCGCCCACGGACACGGATTCCGTTCCGGATTCCAGACGGATCTCCTCCAGAGCGGCGGCCCGGACCAGCGGCAGGCACACGAGCAGAATCGCGACGGCCTTTCTCAAAGAACCCTCCGGACCGTTTTTTTATCCCGGTTTTTTCCCGCGGGCCCCCGGCATGGGGATTTCGTAGTCGGTGCGGAAGGCGTATTCCAGGTCTTTCTCGCTCATTTTCTTGACCACGGTTTCCGCGGCTATGCCCGCGAAAAACCAGTAGGGAAGAATGGAGGGCGTGGTGGTGACCAGGATACTGTTGTACTGCCAGACAAACCCGCCCAGGACCAGGCGGAAAAACCAGCCCCAGACAAATTCCACCGCCAGAATCGCGACGGCGTAAACCAGGGCCCGGAACGCCAGGGACAACAGGCCCGGGCGGAACAGAAACAGTTTTCTTTTGGGGTCCGGTTTGAGCAGTCCGTAAAGCCCTTCGATCGCGAAAATCCCCGAACCGTACACCAGGATCATCCAGACGGAGGACATGGCGAACATATATTGGGGCGGGAAGGCCATCTGGTCCGGAATGCCTTCCGGGAAGGACATGCTGGTGAAGGAGGACACAATTTTTCCGGCCGCAGGAACCAAATGCAGCAGGCGCACCACGCTGGTAAATATCACCTCCAGCACGATGCCGATGCCGCCGTAAAGAAAGAACTTGACCAGCAGCCAGAGCCAGCGGGGCATGTCCAGCTTGAGTTCGCGGACCGTCTTTTTCCTGCCGGCGGTGTGGATGACCTTGACCTGGTCGTACATCTTTTGTTCGAACATGGACAACTCCTCGCGGCGCGGGAAAAATTATAGAATTTGGAAAAATTGATCAGGCGACAAGTTAATGGAGGGAGGTTTAAATATCAATATTTTTTAAACGGATTCGGACTGCTGTTTGAAGAGATGACAGAATGATTGCTCGGCTAAAAGGTCGTATAACCCGGGCATGGACTTACGGCAAAAAATAAAGCGATTATCAGGTTTCGCTCTGAATGGATAAAACCCTCGCTCCATTTCATTTTTTATTAAATCAGTGATCCTGGCAGGATGGGCATGCGCTCGCCGCGCGGGCGAAAAGGGCTCCGCCCTTTTCAATCCCTATTCGCGCCGCTCTCTCAAGGGTAAGAGCGTCGGGCAGAAACGCCTGGGGTGAGAATCGGGGATATTTCGCATCCTGCTCATATCCCCTCACCGAAGGACATCCCTGTCCTTCTCAGTAGAGCCGCGTTTCTTCCCTGAAGAAAAAGCGAGAGCTAAGCGCGCGGAGATTGTGTTGATTCGGGATTGGCCTCCCGCGCATACGAGTGGCTAAGGCGCGTGGGGGATAGGAACGGA
>CAYMRH010000068.1:3311-10041 GCA_964392785.1 uncultured Brevinematales bacterium | reverse complement strand
GGTCCCCATTTCCTGATGCTGGCCCGGAAGAACCGGATGTGCCGCTCGTACAGGAAGCCGTGATAATAACGAGAATAAAAATAGCTATTGCTGAAACAGCTCTCTTCATGAACATCCTCCTCAATAACTCATTCATCGATCATCTATCCCGTTTGCAGGATCGCTTTCCCGGTTTTACTCCCACTCGATCGTGGCGGGCGGCTTGGAGGTAATATCGTAAACCACTCGGTTCACTTCCCGGATCTGCCGGACAATCCGGTTGGCCGCGTTGTCCAGGACCTCGAAGGGAAGATGGGCCCAGTTCGCGGTCATACCGTCCGTGGCCGTCACGGCGCGCAGGGCGATCACGTGGCCATAGGCCCGTTCGTCGCCCATGACCCCCACGCTTTTTACGGGCAGAAATACCGCAAACGCCTGCCAGGTCCTGTCATACCATCCTGATTTTTTCAATTCGTCGATAAAGATGTCGTCTGCCGCGCGCAGGATGTCCAGTTTCTCCTTCGTAATGTCTCCCAGAACGCGCACGGCCAGCCCCGGTCCGGGGAACGGGTGCCGGTTCAGGATGTCCTCCGGGATACCGAGCAGCCGCGCCACTTCCCGCACTTCGTCCTTGAACAGAAATTTGAACGGTTCGATGACCCGGCCCTCCTGTTCCAGCTGCATCACTTCCTTCACGCGATTGTGGTGGGTCTTGATGGTCTGGGACGGCCCCTGGACGGGATTGGACTCGATCACGTCCGGATAGAGCGTTCCCTGCACCAGATAATCGAAGTCCTTCAGCCCTCCGTAAAAAACGTGAATGAAGGTCCTTCCGATAATTTTCCTCTTCTCTTCGGGATGCTCGACGCCCTTCAGGTGACTTAAAAATTCCTCTGTCGCGTCAATATAGTTTATATGAAGACCCAGCCGATCGCGCAGATTTGTCAGCACGTCCCCGGCTTCGTTCAGGCGCAGGAGACCGTTGTTAACGAAAATGGACGTGACTCCGTCCGGACCCAGGGCTTTCTGCACCAGCACGGCCAGCGTGGTGGAATCCACCCCGCCGGACACGCCCAGCACGACTTTTTTTCCGGCGCACAGCTCTTTCAGCCGGGCCGTCTCGTTTTCCACGAAGTTTTTCATGCTCCAGTTCGAATGGGCGCCGCAGATCCCGAAAACGAAATTGGACAGGATCTTTTTCCCTTCCTCCGTATGGACCACTTCCGGATGAAACTGGACGGCGTACACCCCGCGCTCCCGGTTTTCCATGGCCGCCATGTCCCCGTCGTTGGTGCGGGCCGTGCGATGAAACCCGCCGGGCAGTTTAACGACCGAATCGCCGTGGCTCATCCACACCACGCTCCCGCCGCGCACGCCGCGCAACAGGGGGCTGGCCTGGTCTTCCACCGTCAGCAGGGACTTGCCGTATTCCCGCTGATGAGACTTCTCCACGCGTCCGTCCAGCAGATGGCTGGTGAGCTGCATTCCGTAGCAGATGCCCAGGACCGGAATCCCCATCTCGTACAGTTCCCGCGGCACAACCGGGGCGTCGGGACCCAGGACGCTGGAGGGACCGCCCGAGAGCACGATGCCGAACGGCTGCAACCCCCGGAGCGTTTCCGGCGGCAGGTTGTAGGGATGGATTTCCGAATACACGCCCAGCTCCCTGACCCGTCTTGCGATCAGCTGAGTGTATTGGGATCCGAAATCCAGGATGACAATTCCGCGGGTCATGAGGTTCTCCTGTCAGATTCTTTTTCTGAATTCCGTAATTTCGCCGATCAGCCGGTCCAGACCGGCTTTGGCCGACCCCGTATCGTTCTTGTCCAGGTCGCTGCGGATGGACTTCAGTTCCGTGAACATCATGTTCAGGAACTGGAGCGTGAAAGAGCCGTTTGCGGCTATGGCTTTCATGATCTTCTGGATCGCGATCTGGACGTCCGTCATGTTCATCTCGACGATTTCCGAGATGGTCGCGAATATTTTGTCCCGTTCCGACCTGAGTTTGTCGTTTTCGGCCATATCCGTCTCCTTCCGATTTTAACCGATACCCATCACCAGGACCGTGAGATCGTCCGATGGCGGCTCACCCGCCGCGAACGCGTTCACGTCCGCCAGGAGGGCGTCCCGGACCCGTTCCGGCGACCGTTCCGCAGCGCCCGAAACCCCGCGGACCGCGGCGATCAGGCGCTCTTCCCCGTATTCCTCTCCTGCAGCGTTTTTCGCTTCGGTGACTCCGTCCGAATAGAGCACGAGCAGTTCACCAGGAGCGAAGGTCACCTGATAGAGCTCGATCGCCGGATCGAAGGTCTGACTGTCCACCATCCCGACCGGCATTCCGCCGCCCTGCAGGAGCCGCAGCTGTCCGTCAGCCGGGTTGAAAAGAAGCCCCGGCGGATGACCCGCCACGGTATAATACATCCTTCTCTGGGGAACGTCCACCACACCGTAGAAAACCGTCGCGAACATGGCGGGCAGCGTGTCCCGAAACAGGCCGGGATTGACATCCTTCAGGGCGCGGGACGCGTCCAGGCGTTTACGGGCCGAACCCCTCAGAGCGGACCGCAGCATGGCCATGACCATGCCCGCGCCCACTCCGTGTCCCGTCACGTCGGCCACCACGACGCCGAATCGGCTCTCGTCCATTTCGATGAAATCGTAATAGTCTCCGCCGGACTCCGATTGCGGCCGGTAGGAAACGGCAAACGAAAATCCCGGAAACCGCGGAAATTCCCTGGGCAGGATGGCTTCCTGGATCTCCCGGGCGTTCTTCAGTTCTTCCTCCATCCGGGCTTTGTCCCGGATCTCGGCAAACGCTTTTTTCAGGTTCCCGGCCATGAGGTTGAATTTATCCGCCAGTTGGCCGATCTCGTCCCGGGCCCGGACTTCGACCTTCCGCTCCAGGTTTCCTGCGGCCAGAGCGTCCGTGCCTTCCGAAAGACGCGCGAGCGGCGCGATCAGGATGGTGGCGATGATCACCGTGGCCAGAAGCGCCCGCAGGATGACCATGGCGGAAATATCAAGCGTCCGGTTGCGGACGTCCTTCTGTTCCGTCTGAAGTTTTTTCAGGTCCAGAACGATGCGGACGGTGCCCAGGCGGTAAATTCCCAGGATGTCGGAAAACAGTTTTTCCACGTTTTCCGGATTCCAGTTCACCGATTTGGTCCGGTAAACCGAGAGATTCCGGGCCGCCCGGGACAGTTCGCGGAAGTATCCCCGGTAATAATTCCTGGTGAAAATATTCCCGAATTCGGCAATATAATCGTTCCGGGCCGGCGCCCATCCGTATTTCCGGCTCATCTCGGCGGGAGAACCGCCGCGGAACAATCCGACAAATTCTTCCAGTTGGGCCGTGGGCCGGCCGGCACGGTCCAGATAGCGCTCCAGGAACAATTCGAGAAACCTGATGAAGGCGAGATTTTTACGGGTTTCCGGCGTGAGCAGACTGTCGCGGTTGAAGAGCGTTTTTTTCTGGCGGCGAATCAGGTGCGCGGCGGCACGACCCGAGGGCAGTCCGCTTTTTTTCATCAGATCCGCAAGGCGCAGGACCGTGGCGTCGTCCAGGACAAACTCGCGGCCTTCCAGAAGATCCGCCAGTCCGATCCGGTATTCTTTCATGAAAGCCGCGTCATCTTCCGTGAGACCGGCTTTCCGGAACACGCGGGAAAGTTCCGGTGTCGCGATATTTGTGTCCCGTTTCCCGAACAGCGAATCGCAGACCGCCGCCAAGTCCGCATAGAATTCAAAATTGTTTCTCGATTCCTCGGGCAACGAAGCGCTCCGGAATATTTTTCCGGCCCGGAAATCGTCCTGGGCGCGTCCCACCGCGGCTATGGCCTGCGAATCGGACAGGATCAGGGGATGATAGAACGGCATGAAACCGTCAAAACCTTTCCAGACCAGATAACCCGTCCCGGCAACAAGCGTTTTGGCCCGCGTCCGGTCCCGGGCCGGCAGGCTCTCCCGCAGTTCGTACATGCCGCTGGAGGCGTTTTTTTCGTAAAAGCGGTTCAGGGTTTTGCGCTCCGCATCGGTCCGGAGACGGCCGGCCACGTTCCGTTCGAATTCACGGACCGGTATGGCTTCCGGGAGCAGGGTTTCCGCCGTTTCAAAACGGTCAAAGTGCACCCGGTCCTCGAACGCGGCCCGGAATTTCCTCAGGTCCGAACGGGGAACGGTCAGCCCCAGAGACCGGGGATCGGTATGGATCAGGATCCGGCCGCCGTTGTCCACGAACATGGCCATCCGGAAATTCCGGATGTTCCGGTAGGCGTCCAATGACCGGTTCAGGCTGTCCTTGTCCCCCTTCTGGATGAGAAGGATTTCCACGTTCTTGCGGAAGGTTTCCAGATACACCCTCATGGTGTCTTCCAGACGGGAATTCAGGACGTCGTTTTCGTGACGGATTATGAAAGCCGATACGATCCAGACTGTTCCGATCAGGAGAACAGACACCAAAAGCGCGATTTTCCACTTCAGGCTGAAGACAACCGGACGGATTCCGTTCCGTTTTTTGGGACGGGGCGCATGAAACCAGGGCAATCTCATATCCGGACATTTTACAGGAAAAGACCAATAGTATCAATTGAAGGTAGGGGCCCAGGACACGGCCGTCTCATAGCGGTCGTTACCGCTCAAAGACGGCACGGCCTTCACACCCCATTCCCAGTCTCCAAAGCGCTTCCAGATCGCGATTTCCATGATCGTATCGGTCGCCTGGAACAGACCATACGGACAGCCCAGAACCGCGCGCAAGTCCCCGTCCGCGCTGCCGACTTCCAACTCCCCTGCCAGGACCAGGTTTTCCGCCCACTGAACCGATACGGACAACGAAACAGGCAAAGGCAGGAGAAACAAAGGGGTCCGGAATCCGGCTAAAGCGCAGACAGTCTCCTGCCTGAAGACTGTTTCCAGCGTGAAGAGAGCCGGCCCCAAACGGACCCCCGCCGCAAGCGCCGTTTCCCTGATTGCAACGATGTTGATATCGGCGATTCCCATCCAGCCCGTTTTTATCCGGACGCCTCCCGCCGCCGGGCCGCCCGTCAGGAGAAACCCTCCGTCCGCTTCGCAATCGTAGCCGGAAACGGCAACCGGATCCCGGTAGGCGTACTCGTCGGACCGGACGAAAACCAGGTTCCCGATCTGGGAGTACCGGGCACCCAGGACCGGTTTCAACCCGAAAGGCCCGAGCGGAATGTTTCCGCATAAAGACAAACCGAAAAAAGACAGGCCGGAGGCATCGGCGCCCGATTCCATCTCAACCCGGAAAGGCGAAGAGTCCTGAAAAGGAAAGTCCGATGCTCCCGCTGTCGCGGCGGCCAGAATCAGGGCAACGGCTAAAATTGTCCTCCTCATCTGACCAGCACCTTCCGAAACACCTTTCCCGATCCATGACGGATGGCGACCGTATGAATTCCGGGCTTGAAATCACGGCGGATCTCCACGAAACCGGATTCAGAGACGGTGGACCGTGACAGGATATTCCCGAACGGGTCTGTCAGGAACACTTCCGTTCCGGCCGGCATGTTGGCAACCACCAGCCTGACATCCTTTCCGGCCGCAACGGGATTGGGATAAACCAACGCCGACAGCAGGTCCGGCATTTCCCGTGGCAATGACCATCCTTCAAGGGCCCAGGTAAATGCCGCCGAAACCGCGCCGGAAGCGTCCGCTGTCCGGACCGATATTTTTACGCCGTTCCGGACTGTCAGGAATCCGTCCCCGGGAATACCGTCCGTATTGGTCAGGATCATCCATCCCCGGTAATGGATTCCGGCGTTCGTGAGCAGGAAGGTTTCCCTGTCATGGGTGTTTTCCACAATCACGGGCAGGACCGTCTCGGTGCGTGAGTCCGAAACCAGGTGAACGGGGTGTGTCAGTCGATCGACGCAATTCCGGACCCAGATCATGTCCGGCGAAGGATTCCGTCCGCAGAATGACGGCGCGATTTTCCTGAACACGCTGCGCCGTTCCGCGTCCCAGACAGCGTTCGGAACGCGCGCGACGCTTTCCTCCCCGCCCGGTCCCGATTCTCCCGACGGGGCGTTGTTCCAGGGCCCGTCCCCGGTCAGATCGGCCGTCCCGTATTCCACGTCGTCCACGATCCGTCCGTCGATCCAGGGGTGCCCGTCGAACAGGACCAGTCGGGCGTTATTCGCAACTCCGTTCTCGGGGGTCGCAACGGCGTAACAGGACGGCTTGAGAATGGACAGATTTTCCGGACCGCCGGAATTGGCCCGGAAACTCATGCGTTTGACGCTTTCACCCGCCGTTGACCGGTAGTATAAATACCAGTTGGACAGGGCAATCTCGCCATCTCCCGCGTTGACAATCTCCAGCCATTCGTCGGTCTCGTTGACCAAACCTCCGCCATCCATCCCGGTCCAGCCGCCGCCGCTGTAGTCTCTCCGCGGATCACTGACAATTTCGTTGATGAGAACCTTTCGGAAATCCGGCGACAGAGGTTCCCGTTCCTGATATCTCGCAACCGACGCGTTGGGGCCCGAAAAGAAAAACATATCCGCCCCGTGAGTCAATCCCGCCGGCTGGTACAGGGCGCTCCAGACGCCGGGCCCGGATCTGGACATAAGGATCTCATCGGGTATGAACCCGTTTTTCCATACGGCGGCCGGAACGGTCTCCGCGTCCGAGAACGGGTCCTCGTAAATCACGCGGACCGGAAACGGGTTGGTCGTGATCAGGTTCTCGCATCGCAACCGGCTTTTTGCCGCGGTTCCCGGATTCAACGATG
>CAYMRH010000068.1:0-3301 GCA_964392785.1 uncultured Brevinematales bacterium | reverse complement strand
CCGAGCATACCGGCTTCCGTTCAGGGAAAGAGATTCTCCGGGTTGAAGCGCCGAAGCGGCCTCCAGATCGAACGCACCGCAGGAGAAAACCTCGATACCGTTCGTCATCAACGCGATCTGATGCAGGCGGTTGTCCCAGCTCCATCCGGAGAAAGCCTTGTTGCGGGGTTTCACCAATACCGTATTCGAGGAAAAGGCGATCAACCTGGCGTACTTGCGGAAATCCTCCGTCATGACCACGGCCACGCCACCCGCCGGAAGCTCCAGGGAGTTGGTGACGACACCGCCCTGGGACAAGCGGAAATCCCCCGTTTGGAGAGTCAGGTTCGTCGTGGAAGTCCCGGACGCGGGAACACGGACGGTGACGGCGGCAAGATCCACCGTTAAAGCGCCGTCGTTGTATATTTCCAGGAACCGTTCTTCGGAACGGATCAACTCGCTCCCCTTGTAAAATATCTCGGTGATTTTCAGCGCCGGAGCGGGAACAGACGCCAGGACCGCCAATAATACAAATGCCGTAACGGCCATGAAATTCCGGTTCACGGCTTATTTCCTTTTTTCAGCCTTTTGAGCCAGAATTCGGCACGTTCCGCGTACCGCGTTTCGCGGAGTTCACGGTCGTCCAGGATCTTGCGGAACGTCCGGGCGGTCATGTCCGCGTTTCCCGCGGCCTGGTAATCCATGGCGAGTGCGTACAGCGACGCGGACAGCCTGTTCAGAATCAGCCGCCTGGTTTCCTCTTTCTCCCGGTATGACAGCGCCCTGGATTTCTCATAAGCCCAGACGGCGCGGCGGCGGTTGGTCCGGTCTTCCAGCAGTTTGCCGTATTCGTAAAAGGACCAGGGCCCCGGATCCGTCGCCACGGCGCGCAGGAAATACCTGTCTGCCCTGGCATGATCTTTCAGTTCGCGGCAGCACTTTGCGATTCCGGCCAGGAGATAGGCGTTCGTGTTCCGTCCCAATTCCAGGGATCGCCCGTAGGCGTCCAGGGCTTCCTGATAATTCCCCATCTGGTATTCCACGGAGGCGTGGGCAGACCAGACTTCCGCGTTACGGTCAAAATCGCGTACAGCCTCCCGTGAAACGGGACGAGCCCGGTCCGGTCTTCCCAGTTTCAGGTAATTTCTCGCGAGCCGGACACGGTGGTCCGACCGGTCCGGTTCCAGCTCAATACAGCGGCGCCGGATCCGGACCGCGTTGGAATAGTCTCCCTGATCCTCGTAAGCGCGGGCAAGCCCCGTCCAGGACGCCGCATGGGACGGATGATCACGGGTTTGCCGGAGCCAATACGCCAGAGTCAGGTTGCGATTGTTCCGTCCGCCATGAATGGCGGAAGGCAGGATGAAAAGTATAAGCGCCGAGACAACCAGATAATTTTTCATTGCAATCCCCGAAATATTAATTGGGCTCCTGGCGGATTATTTCCGCTTCAGGCCTCGCCCTTTTCGTTGAAAACTTCCGCCTCAAACTTGCTGACTTTTGCGCCATTTTCCCAGCAGAAACTTTCCAGTCCCGCCTTGCGGCAGGTCTGGTTCAGGAATTCCTCCCGGGACCATCCGTACTCTTTGGCCACCTGCGGCAGAAGGAGCCCTTTGTGATAGCCCCTCTCCAGGATCAGACCGTCCCGTCCCACCTGGATGTCTTCCAGATTGGTCACCGCTTCCACGGGGTACAGGATAGATATTTCGACTGACAATCCCGCGTATTCTTCTTTTGTAAGGGGATAGAATCGCGGATCGTGGAAAGCGGCCTGCCGAGCCATGTCCCGGACGGCGTCCCGCAGCGGTTTGATCCCTTCCACGTATCCGATACAACCCCGCAGATTTCCCCCCAGGGTCAGGGTCACAAAGAGCCCGAATTTCGCCGAAAATATCGGGTCATCCAGCGGCGGAACCGGTTCGTCGGAAGCGGAAAAAAGGTCCTGCTGGATTGTGTATCGCGCTGATTTCAGGAGGTCTTTTTTCTGCCCTTCGGTCAGACGAATTTTTTGCATGACACTCCGCCTATCGGATCTTGAGAGTGGATAGAGCCAGCAGGGCGCACATGGCGGACAGAATCCAGAACCGGATCACCACCTGCGTTTCCTTCCAGCCCTTCTTTTCAAAATGATGGTGGATGGGGGCCATCAGGAATATCCTCCGGCCTGTGCCGTACCGCTTTTTGGTATATCGGAAATAGGAAGTTTGAAGAGTCACCGAAACGGTTTCCAGCACGAACATGCCGCCCGCGACGAGGAGCAGGATCTCCTGCTTGAGAATGATGGCGATCACGGCGATCACGCCGCCCATGGGCAGCGACCCGGTGTCCCCCATAAAAACCTGTGCGGGATGGGCGTTATACCAGAGAAAAGACGCAAACCCTCCGATCATGGCGGACACGATGACCGCCAGTTCTCCCGTTCCGGCCTGGAACGGGATTTTCAGATAATCAGCCGTCAGGAAATTGCCGATGACGTATGCGAATATTCCGAAGGGCAGATACAGCATGACACCCATGCCGGCCGCCAATCCGTCCATTCCGTCCGACAGATTGGTCGCGTTACAGAAGGCGATCATGACAAACATATAATAGGCCCAACCCAGAATGGGCGGCCAGATCAATACGGGCTTGTTGATGAACGGAATATAGAGCTCCCAGAACAGTGCGGATTTCCCGGGATTCAAAAACAACAGGGCAACCAGTATAAAGGAAACGCCCACCTGAAGCAGGAATTTGACCTCTCCCGCGATCCCTTTGGAGTTCCGGAAACGGATTTTCAGATAATCGTCAACAAAACCGATCGCACCGAAGAGGAATATGGAAATCGTAACCACAAGAACGTAATAATTGAATATGGTCCAGAGGAATACGGACAAAAGCGCCGCAAGGATCATGAAGACACCGCCCATTGTCGGCGTACCGGTTTTTGAAAGATGGGACTCCGGGCCGTCCTTCCGGACAGACTGCCCGAAACCGATTCTCCGGAAAAGCCGGATAAAAAACGGCGCGATGACAAAACCGATCAACGCGGCCGTGACCAACGCTGCCAGGGAACGGAAGGTAATATATCTGAGCAGATTGAACAGAATGAACCTGGACTTGAGTTCGAAGAGAAGCGCGTACAGCATTTATCAATTCTCCACGGGAGGGATCTGGAATGATTATATCAGAAAACGAATGTTTGGGCAATGAGCCCGCAATAAAAAAAGCCCGGCGCCTCTTCGACAGCACGGTTCTTGTGCTTCAAAGATGCGCCGGGCATAACGGGATAAAGACAGCCTGATGACACCTACTGTCCCCCTTGGAGGGAGTATCATCGGCG
>CAYMRH010000067.1:5897-10194 GCA_964392785.1 uncultured Brevinematales bacterium | reverse complement strand
CAGACCCAGGAGTACGGAAACGGGCTGGAAGGCGTGATCAAGGACAAGGCGCACCAGAAGAAACTTTTCGGCATCGTCAACGGCGTGGATTACACGGAATGGAACCCCAAGGTGGACGCCTGCCTCAAGCAGAAATACGGATTGAACTACGATGCGTCCTCCCTGTCCAACAAGAGGAAAATCAAGGAGGCGTTCCTGAAGGAATGCGGTTTCCAGAACCCGGATCCGTCCCTGCCTCTGGTCGGCATGGTTTCCCGGCTGGTGGACCAGAAGGGATTTGACCTGATATTCGAGGTGATTGACGATCTCCTGAAGCTGGGCGTCTATTTTACCGTGCTGGGGATCGGCAAGGGCGAATACGAACGCAAGCTCAAACTCATCCAGGAGAAATACCCCAATAAGGCGGCCATTTTCATCCAGTTCGACATCCCGATGTCCCACGCCATTGAAGCCGCATCGGACATTTTTGTCATGCCTTCGCGGTTCGAGCCCTGCGGGCTGAACCAGCTCTACAGCATGAAGTACGGGACCGTGACCGTCGCCCGCAATACGGGCGGTCTGGCGGACACCATCAAAGACGGCAAGACGGGTTTTCTCTTCAACGACTACAGCCCGGACGACTTCCTGAACGCGCTCAGGAAGGCCGTCCATATCTACAATACCGAACAGGACAAGTGGCAGAAACTCGTGGAAGCCGGCATGAAGGAAGACTGGTCCTGGGACCGCGCCGGCCGTAAATATATCGAACTCTACAGGAGCCTGTCGTCCTGAGCGTTTCGTTCCGGACGGCGCGCCGTTTGCTGATAAGGAAAAGATCGGAGCACAGGAGGTCGTTATGAAAAAGGCATGGGCCCTTTTGGGCGCCGTACTGGTTGCGGGTCTGTTTGTGTCCTGCGGGCCGGGCGTGCCAACCAAGGAAATTGAAAGCGCGAAGACCGCCATTGAGCGCGCCCGCGGTGTGGACGCTCCCGTTTTCGCCGCCCAGGAATTCATGGATGCGGAAAGCGATTTCACCATGGCGAGTAATTTTGTGACCAATAAACAGAACAAGGAAGCCAAGGAGAAGGCCGAGTCGTCCAAGGTCAAGGCGGACAAGTCCTTCGATCTGTCCCGGGAACGGCGGGCGGAAGACATATTCCGCAAAAATTCGGAACTCCTGGAAACCGCGGAAAAGAATTTCGCGGAGAAACTCCTGCCCTAGCGATACGGGGATGATAAAACCGAAATTGACGGACTCAAGGAAGCCTACGAGAAAAAGGATTACGACGCCGTTTGGGCTTCGGGTTCGGCTTTGAAGCCGAAACTGGAGGATATCGCGTCCAACGTGACGGCGCAGGTGGAGGAATCCCGCGGCGCCATAGCCCGCGCCCAGGACCGCTTTGATACGGCCGAAAGCCGCGAGATGGTGAAGGAATACGCTTTGGAAGACCTCCGCAAGGCCATTCCCGTCCTGGACGAGGCCCGTAACCGTTATTCCGCTGTGGACCTGGCGGGAGCCGTGCAGAAGGCGCGGGAAGCGGAAGCGCTTGTGGATGCCGCCGAACAGAAAGCGGCAGACGCCTACGAGAAAGCGATGAAGCAGAAGGGCGGCAGAACCGGCGAGATTGATCTGGAAAGGCAGAAGGAATTGGAAGCCCAGAAACAGAAAGCCGCGGAATATATTGACCAGGCGAAAAAACGGCTGCAGCAGATCCGGGGCATGAAGAAATCCGGTTCCGTCAGGATCAGCACGGAAACGTTCGCTTATTACCTGCCCGGATTTTCTCCCATCGCCCAGAACGCGGGGGCTGATGACGCAGGGGACGCGAACGATATGGTCGTTCCCGGCGGTGTGTCGGAACGGGAGGGAGACATATCGGTATCCTCCGTGGAAAAATACATCACACTGGCCGAACAGGCGTTCAATAACGAGGAATATCTGGACGCGATCGATTACGCCCGCGAGGCCATCCGGATTGCGGATATCATCATCGCGGATGAGTTCACCACGATCTACGTCGTCAAACTGCGTCCGTCCAACCGCGACTGCCTCTGGAAAATCTCCGGTTATATGTATCAGAACAGGACTTGGCTGTGGCCGGTGATCTGGAGAGCCAACAAATTCCAGATCCAGGATCCGGACCTGATTTATCCCGGCCAGGAGCTGAAAATTCCCCCTGTCCTGGAGCGGTAAGCCGGTTATTAACAACAGCCCGACGGGGCTGCCCCTCGCCAGAAGTGCGGACCGGAGCGGTTCGGGACGCGGACTGGCGGGAGGCGGCCCTTTTTTTTATCACAATCGGGCGCGCGGGGAAAGGGTCGGTGCTGTCGGGAATGGTTGAATTATGGCTCTCATCTCGCTGAGGATGACCGGTTTCAGGAATTACCGCGACAGCGTTCTGTCTGACGTGGGGCGCATCACCCTGCTGGCGGGTCAGAACGGAAGCGGAAAAACGAATTTCCTGGAAGCCGTATCGGTCCTGACTCGCGGGTCTTCGTTCCGGGACGTTCCCCTGACGGATCTGATCCGCTGGGAAACGGACGCGTTTCACCTGACGGGGGATTTTGACGGGAATCTGGCGGAAGCGGCCTGTTCCAGCCGGAAAAAAATCCTGACCTGGAATGGGGACGCGGTCTCCGTCCGGGAATTGGGAAGGAAAAACCCCGCCGTTTTCTTTCTGCCGGAGGACATCCGGATCGTCACCGGAACGCCGGAGGAAAAAAGGTCTTTTCTGGACGGCTGTCTTTCGCAGCTGGACGGGGATTACCGGCAGAGCTGTCTTCATTATCATCGCGCGCTCCAGCAGCGTAACGCCCATCTCAAGATCAACGCGCGGGAAGCCGTTGTCTGGAACGACGAACTCGTTTCGCACGGTTCGGTCATCATGGAAAAACGGCTTCATTATCTCCAGACCGCGGCCGTGTACCTGAGGTCGTTTGCCGAAACGCTCTGCGGCGTAAGCGTGGACATGAAATACATGAATCCCTTCCGGATAGAAGGTTCGATCAAAGATTCCTTCCGCAGGGCCCTGGAGCAGAGCGCGCGGACGGAACGCGAACGGAAAACCACGCTCGCGGGTCCGCACCGCGACACCGTTGAAATCCGGATGACCGACCGCAAGGTCAAAGCATCCGCCTCCCAGGGGCAGAGACGGGTCATTGCGGTCGCCCTGAAGCTGTATCTGGCGGAACGGCTCGCGGCCGTTTCGCCCGTCAAACCGGTCCTGTTGGCGGACGACATCCTTCTGGAACTGGACCGGGAACGTCGGGACGGCGTGCTGACGGCAATGATCCGGGAACATCAGACAATCTATACCGCCACGGACAGCTCGCTGTTCGATTCGGTCCGGGACATCTGTTCGGTCGTGCGGGTGGCAGACGGTGAACTCAGACCGGTGAGGGACTGACAGGACTGTCTTCGGGTCCGGAATCCTCTTCCGGAGCCCCGTTCAGGAACTTGCCGGCGGCGTATCGGGACAGAAAGCCGTTCCGGTAGGAATCAAAGCGGCCGTCCAGAATGGCCTGGCGCGCCTCCCCGGTCATCTGGATCAGAAAATGGACGTTGTGGATGGACGCGAGCCTCAACCCCAGCAGTTCCTCCGCCTTGAACAGGTGCCTCAGGTAAGACCGGGTATAAGTCCGGCAGACCGAACAGCCGCATTCCGGCTCCAGCGGCCCCTGGTCAAATTCCAGATCCCTGTTTCTCAGGCAGAGCTTGCCCGTCCGGGTGAACACGGTGGCGTTGCGCGCCGCGCGGGTGGGAAAGACGCAGTCGAAAAGATCGATGCCCCGGCTGATGCCGTGGAGGATGTCTTCGGGAACTCCCACACCCATCAGGTAACGCGGTTTGGAAGCGGGCAGGATGTCGGTCACGATGTCGGTCATCCGGTACATGGTTTTCTTGTTCTCGCCCACGGAAAGACCGCCGACCGCGTAACCGGGAAAATCCATGTCCACCAGTTCCGCGGCGCTCTGGCGGCGCAGGTCTTCGTACATTCCGCCCTGGACAATGCCGAACAGCCGGCGGTCGCCGTTGCGGATTTTTTCCCATTCCTCCCGGCAGCGCCGCGCCCAGACCGTAGTCCGGTCTGAAGCCGCTTTCGTGTCGTCCCAGCTCACGTTGGCTTCTATGCACTGGTCAAAACACATGAGGATGTCCGCGCCGATGTCCTTCTGGATCCGCATGCAGGACTCGGGGGTGAATAAATGGTAGGAGCCGTCTATGTGAGACTGGAACCGGACGCCGTCCTCTTCCACGGAATTGAGGGTGGCCAGGGAAAACACCTGGAAACCGCCGCTGTCCGTGATGATATTCCCG
>CAYMRH010000067.1:0-5887 GCA_964392785.1 uncultured Brevinematales bacterium | reverse complement strand
GTCCCAGCGCATGAAATGATGCAGGCCGCCGGCCGCGAGGATCACTTCCGTTCCGGGGCGCAGGTACAGGTGATAGGCGTTGGCCAGGATCATTTCCGTGCCGCATTCGCGAAGTTCCCCCGTGGAGAGCGCCTTGACGGTGGCTTGGGTGCCCACCGGAAGGAAGGCGGGGGTTTGGACGGGGCCGTGGGGCAGGCGGAGCGTTCCGGCGCGTGCCTTGCCGCTGGAGGCGTGGATCTCAAAGCGCATGGCGTTACTGGTATTGTTCCGGCACGAACTTTTTCTCATAAGGCGGGAACTGGTCGCTGGTGCCGGAAAGCTTGAACTCGATTTTCAGGTTGGGTTCCCAGTAGGACAGCATCCGCATTTCGTCCACCCTGCGGAACAGGTCGAAATTGACCGTCATTTCCCATTCGTTCAGGTAATGGACCAGGTCAAAGTGGAATCCCTGGATCTTGAAGAAACCCCGCTTCAAGGCCTCGTAATCGATGATATTCACGCTGTCATAAAGGTTTTTCCAGAATTCCACGTAGGGCTCGTTATAGATCGGAGCGTTTTCACGGAAATAGCGGTAAATCCGGTTGTTCAGAACCGACGTGCTGAAGTTCATTCTCCACGTGGGCG
Organism: uncultured Brevinematales bacterium; assembly: GCA_964392785.1. GTDB lineage: Bacteria > Spirochaetota > Brevinematia > Brevinematales > JAOACQ01 > CAYMRH01. The sequence continues at coordinate 5,263 of CAYMRH010000067.1, read as the reverse complement.
AAAACCAGATGGTGGTCCCGAAACTCATGCTGAATGTGGTGGAGCGGGGCGAGAGAAAATCCCAGTTCAGGGCGGAAGAGAAATTCAGCGCCTCGATCTCGTAAAAGATGAAACGGTAAAGTTTGGCCACGGAATAGGACGTGCTGACGTTCAGGTTGACGTTGGTCTGGCGGAGAATGTCGTACAGATACGTGACCGTGGGCATGGGCAGGAATTCGGCGGGCGGAGCGAAAGAGACGGACAGTTTGGGGCCGTAACCGGGGGGAATGCGGTTGGTAATGCCGGTCAAATCCCAGCGCATGATGTTGGTTTTGGTGTCCAGGATGTCCAGGCTGAGCCCCGTCCCCATGGAGAGCCAGAACACTTTCAGGCTGGTGGACGCCGAAAGGGATCTTGCGGTCAGGTTGTCGATATAAACGTCTTCGACACCGTTGGTGATGCGGTAAGTCATGGCGTGGCTGGCCGACAAGGACCAGGCAATCTGTCCTTCCAGAACGCTGACGCCCGTGCCGGCGGAGGTGGCGTGGGACGCATTCCGCGGGGCGTAATTCGCGATGGAGCGGAACAGCTGATAATTGAAAGAATGGGAAACGGACAGCGGAAAACTGATTTTCCAGAGCGAGTTCCGGAACAGTTCGAACGTGTAGCCGGTGCCCAGGGAAGTCCCGTAATCCACCTGGCTGCCGGACGCGTTATCGTTGTTGATCTTTTCGTTCGTAAAAGTGGACCATCTTTTGAGGTTATAGAAGGACAGGCTGTTGCCCCAGTTGACCAGTCCGTCCAGAAACGCTCCCGAAAGTCCCACCGAAACGGTTTCGGAGTGTTCGTATTTGTCGTAGATCGCCTTGCCGTTCGTGTCCAGGTTTTCGGAAGGACTGTAAACGATGCTGGCGTCGAACCCCGAGGAAAAAGACCACAGCTTGAACTGGTTGGTGGAAATGCCGTAGGCGAGCTCCAGCGGAACGCGGTTGGTGACGGCTTTTTCCCTGCGTGTGACGCCGGAGCCGTTCGTCTCGACGGTCATGACGTTCGTGATTTCCAGGCGGCTTAAGTATTTTTCCGGGTCCTCGTCCAGGGCAAGCCGGATGTTGGTGTTGGAAATGGTGAGTGTTTTACCGGACGGAACGGTGTAATTCACGTCATTGAAAAAATCGATATGGTCAAATCGGTATGACATGGACGGGAACACGACGCTGGACAGGTAATACTGGTAGCGGTCATTGACGTAAATGTTGGAGACCGCCGGATTGACTGTCCGGGTATAGGCCCACTGGCCGCTCAGGTTGAAATTTTTGTAGGACAGGGCGAAGGACCTGCCAAACCCCATGTGAGACGGGGATGAATCGTCGTGATTGTAAAAATAGTTGTTGTAATACTGGAGGATGTCCTGGATGTCGAATTTTTCCCGCCGGTAGGAATACTTGCCGATGAAGAAGGGGTCGTTCAGGTCCTCCCAGCGGAAACTGATGGACGTGTCGCTTTGGGCTATGGATCCGTTGACCGTATAATGCCAGGACAGCTGGGAAATATTGGTCACCTGGTTGTCTACGGTGATAAAACGGGAGTAGCGGTCGTTCACCCGGTCATAAAAAAGACGGTTGTCGTTGGCGCCCTCAAAGTTCACGTTCAGGCTGTTGAAAACACCCAGGACTCCCTTGTTCTGGAAACGGACGTTCAGGTACTGTCCCATTCTTTCGTAAAGATCCAGCCCCACGGCGTAATTTCCGTAGGGAAACTCCAGGTCTATGGAATTCATGAGATACCAGCCGATCCGCTTTTCCCGGCCAAAGGATGTGCGCAGTCCGGAGAATTTTTCCCATCTCATGAAGAACGGGAACCAGATGAAATGGGCCTGCCCGACGGCGTAGCTGTCAAACAGGGCGTAAATCACCTCGCCCTTGTAATACCAGAGCCGCTGGGCGAAAAACTCGTAATGGGGGAACTCCGCCGCGGTGAAAGTGAAATAGACGTCTTCCATCACGATCCGGTTGTTTTCCAGGATATTGACCTTTTTGGCCTTGTAATAGGTACCCGTTCCGGCTGAAAAAGGGTTTCCGGAATCGACGCTGGAGCCGCCGCCCAGATAGGAGCGGACGTTCTTGAGCTGGCCTCTTTTGGTTTCGGGATTGAAGGAGAGGAAGGTGGCCAGGTAGGTATTTCCCTCGTACAGGAATTCCACCTTGTCAAAAGCGGAAATATCCAGCACCGTGTTTTCCCGCGTGGTAATGATGACCGTCCTGGCCTTGAGCATGTTGCCGTCAAAACGGATTTTCACGTTGCCTACGAATTTGATATGGGTCAGGTTCTCTTTCTCGAAATTCTGGATGATGATTTCGTCGTAACTGTCAAAAAGCATGTTCCCGGTCGGGTCCGGAGCGGCGCTTTCCCCTTCGGAAACGAAAGACGCGTCCGCGGGATCCGGTCCATCGTCGCCGGTTTGAGCCGGAGCGGTCTGGACCGCCAGGAAAATCAACAGCGGGGTCAGAACTTTCGTCCAATTCAAACGGCGCTCCGGGAACTGTTTGTTTCAATACGTCTTCGGTTCGGGGCGAAATCCGCGGCGATCCGGATGGGACGGGGCCTGCGCGGAACGGAATCCCGGCCTATCGGTTTGCTTCGGGCGATATTATACACCAGGGAGACTAAAAAGTCATCAAACCCGCCGGGCTCATGCCTCCTGCCGGGCGGACCCGCGGGAATGGGAATGGACTTTTCGGGTTGATTTCGGTAAAATAGACGGCCCGGAATTCTGCCGGCGGAGGAACTTCATGTCCGATCAGTTACGGGTAGCTGGCGCGAGGATCTACAATCTGTTCCCGAGACTGGCCGGCCCCATGACAGCCTGGGGTCCGCATCTGGACCGGGCCGCGGAAATGGGTTTCAACTGGATCTATGTCAACCCACTTCATTATCCGGGTTTTTCCGGCAGTCTGTACGCTCCGAAGGATTATTACGGATTCAACCCCCTGTTTCTGGACCCGGCTTCCGGTCTTTCCCCCATGGGCCAGATGGAGAAGATGCTGGCCGAAGCCCGCGGCCGCGGCCTCAAAGTCATGATGGATCTGGTCGTCAATCACACGGCCAAGGACCATCCCTTCACGAAGGAGCATTCCTTTTGGTACGTTCGCGATGAAAAAGGGGCGTTGAAAAGTCCCGGCGCCTGGGATGGCGGAAAGTGGATCGAGTGGGGCGACCTGGCGGAGATCGATAACGAAAACTCTCCGGACCGGGACGCGCTGTGGGCTTATTGGCGCGATCTGGTGCTGTTTTACCTCGGAAAGGGTTTTGACGGCTTCCGGGCGGACGCCGCCTACCAGGTTCCCAACTCTCTTTGGGATCATTTGATCACCGCCGCGAAAAGCGAGAAACCGGACGCGCATTTTTTCGCGGAAAGTCTGGGCTGCGAGATCGGGCAGACGGTGGAACTGGGGCGGCACGGTTTTGATTACGTCTTCAACAGCTCCAAATGGTGGGACTTTCAGGCGCCCTGGCTTCTGGACCACTACCGGATGACCCGGGAGAGCGCCCGATCGGTGTCTTTTCCCGAATCCCACGACACCGAACGCCTGCCGGTGGAAACCGGCGGGCGGCTGTCACTGGTGAAACAGCGGGCGGCTTTTACGGCCTGTTTTTCGTCCGCTTGGATGGTGCCCATGGGTTTCGAGTACGGCTTCCGGAAAAGAATGGACGTTGTCAAAACGACTCCGGCCGACTGGGAAAAACCATCCTGGGACCTTACGGGATGGCTGAAAGCTGTCAACGCCGTGAAAGGTGATCTGCGCGTTTTAAACGAGGAGAGCGAAATATCCGTCGTGGACGACGTGCCGGACAGGATGATCCGGATCTTCCACAAAATATCGTCGGACGACCGGGAACAGGCGCTGATCCTGCTGAACCTGGATCCCGAACGGCCCCGTGAGATCGCGGTGCCGGACCTGCGGACCATGCTGGTGGGAATGAACGCTCCCAAAGCGGAGGATCTCTCCCCGGACCGCCGGATGGTTGCGGTGGCCCTGAAGGATTTCCGCTGTGAACTGGAGCCCGCCGGGTTCAAACTGCTCCGTTTCGGTTCCTAGCGCGGTCGTGTTATCCGCCCGCAAATAAAAAACCCGGCCTTTCCAGGCCGGGTTTTCTTCTATGGATATATATGTCTATTGTCACAATTCCTTCTGGTCAATATAACCCTCGAGCATGGCTTTGCTGATGTTGTCAGCCAGTTTCTCGATGGCGAAAGTGATGTAATTGGGGTCGTTGATCTTTTTGCGGAGAACTTCCATGCGGGCGTTGGAGAGGGAACTGGAATTTGTCTTGACAATGATCCGGTGAAAGTTCCTTTTTTTCTCGAAAAGGACTTCCTCGATCACGGCTTTTTCCCTCATTCCGGTATCCTCTACAGACGCTTCAATAAAAATTTTTGATATGACGGATGGTCGGCCCCTGGCCTTTCTCTTCAATCAAGATGGCGTCGATCCGCATTTCCCCGCAGGAAATCTTGGACCTGTCCATATAAATTTCGGCACTTTTCAGAATCCTATTAATTTTTCTTTTTGTGATGCTTTCTTCAATGGGCTGCAACTGGCGGCCCCGCCTGTACTTGACTTCCGCGAACACCAGCACGTTTCCGTCCAGAAACGTCAGGTCGATCTCCCCGAAGCGGGTGCGGTAGTTGGAATGCAGGATCGAATAGCCCCGGGACTCGAGATAATCCCGGGCGAGCGACTCGCCCATGCGCCCCCGCTCGGTTTTATTCGCGGGGTTCGTCACTCTTGATCTCTTTGTTCTGGATGGCTTTGACGATGTAAACGTCCTTTTCGCGGGACAGGCGGATCACCTTGCCGTTATCCACCTCGTCACCGAATTCGTCCCGCATGATTTTCACGGTGGGGCGGAACGGGGATACGGGGTCCGCGGCGATCACCTTGGCTACGGCGTTCGTGTTCAACTGGACAAAACTGCCCACAGGATAGATGGACATCATGGTCAAAAACACCTTGAGGAGTTCGGGGTCCAGCTTCTTGGATCCTTCGCCCAGGACCAGTTTCATCGCGTCGTAGGAATCTTTGCCCTTGCGGTACACGCGGTCCTTGGTCAGGGCTTCGTACGTGTCCACGATGGCCACGATCTTGCTCATTTCGGACATTTCCAGGCCCCGGATGCGCCGGGGGTAACCCGCTCCGTCGAATTTCTCGTGATGCTCCAGCCCCACGCGGGCAATTTCGATGGGAAGGTTCAGTTCCTTGGCAATGGTCTGGTAGCTGAAAAT
>CAYMRH010000066.1:0-10800 GCA_964392785.1 uncultured Brevinematales bacterium | reverse complement strand
TTCACGATCAGTTCGACGGCATCGCAGGCCTTTTCCATGATGGGGTCCAGTTCGCGGACTTCGTCGGCGGTAAAACGCTCCAGGACGTAATTCTCCAGTTTTTTCTGGTCGGCCGGCCCGCCCACCCCGATCCGCACGCGGGGAAAGTTGTCGGAACGCAGGAACTGGATCAGGCTCTTGATGCCGTTGTGACCGCCGCTGGACCCGTATTTGCGGACGCGGATCTTGCCGAAAGGCAGGTTCACGTCGTCGCAGACCACCACGATGTTTTCGGGCATGATGCGGAGGAAACTCGCCATATAGAGGACGGCTTCCCCGCTCAGGTTCACGAAGGTCTGGGGTTTGAGAAGCATCACGCGTTCTTTGCCCAGCTTGATGCGCCCGATCATGGACTTCTTTTTCTTGACATCAACGGAGGTGCCGTGCCGGGCCGCCAGGCGGTCCAGCACCATAAAACCGAAATTGTGCCGGGTGTGTTCGTACGCGTCTCCCGGATTACCCAGACCGACAACGAGTTTCAATCTTTTCTCCGGCCGGCTTACTTGATTTCCACGAGGGCCGTTCCTTCGTGCGTCCGGATGCGGTAGGCGGGATTCTTGATGTCCCGGACAATCAGATACTGGGCGATCTTCAGGTTGGTGATGTCCACCTCGATCGCCGGGGGCAGATTGTCAATATCCGCCGTCACGCTCAGTTTGCGGGCAAACACGTAAAGACCGCCGCCCTCTTTCACGCCCACGGGGTTGCCCACGTATTTGAGGGGCACGTCCGTCGTGAAGGCCTTCTTGGGCACGAACGCGTAGAAATCCGCGTGCAGGAAATTCCGGGTGATCGGATGAATCGTGACGTCCTTGACGATCACGGGAACCGTTTTGCCGCCCAGCTCGATCTGGAGGGGAATATTTTTCCCGTTGGTTTTGAACGCCTTCTCGAATTCCTTCGTGTCCACGGAGCAGTCCACGTTCTTCTGCACGCCCGGCCCGTATATCACCGCGGGCAGTCTGGCCCCCTTCCGGACCTGGTGGGCCGACGCCTTGCCCGTCTTTTCCCTGTTTTCCGCTTTCAGCGTCAAAGTAGCCGTTGCCATGATCGTATTCCTCCTGAGGTTTCTGACCGTTCCTGATATTTTTTTTAGATTTTGGTTTCCTGGACAAAGAGCGAACTCACCGAAAGATTCAGGTGGATCCGCTCAATGGCCTGCCCGAACAGCTCGAACACGGACAGGACGCGCAGTTTGTCCCCCATCACGAGGGCTTTTTCGTCCGGAATCGGGATCGTGTCCGTCACGAAAAAGCGGTCAATGCTGGATTTCCGGATCCGCTCCGCGGCCGGGCCCGACAGCACGGCGTGCGTGGTGTAAACGCTCACCGATTTCGCCCCGTTCGCCTTCAGCATGTCCGCGGCTTTTGCGATCGTGCCGCCGGTGTCCACCATATCGTCCACAATAATGACGTCCTTGCCTTCCACGCTGCCCACGAGGTTCAGCACGTCCGCCTCGTTTTTCTTTTCGCGGCGTTTGTCCAGGATGGCGATCCCGACGTCGATCTGCTTCGCGAAGAAGCGGGAGCGCTCCACGCCGCCCGCGTCCGGCGACACCACGATGTAGTCGGTCAAGTCCGCGCCTTCCAGGGTTTTCAGGAACACCGGCGTCGCGTAGAGATGATCCACCGGAATGTCAAAAAAGCCCTGGATCTGGGCCGCGTGCAGGTCCATGGCCAGGACGCGGCTCACGCCCGCCACTGTCAGCAGGTTCGCCACCAGTTTTGAGGTGATGGGCACGCGGGGTTCCGCTTTCCGGTCCTGCCGGGCGTAACCGAAATAGGGGATCACCGCCGTGATGCGTTCAGCGGACGCGCGCCGGAGAGCGTCCACGATGATCAGAAGCTCCATCAGGTTGTCGCTTCCGGGACGACAGGTCGGCTGGACCACGAACACGTCCTTTCCGCGGATGTCCTCGTTGATCTTGACGAAAATCTCGCCGTCCGCAAACTCGGTGATCAGCACGTCCACGAGTTCCACGCCCAGATAGGTGGCGATTTTTCTGGCCAGCGCGGTGTTCGCCCGGCCCGAGATCAATTTGATCGTGGATAACGGCACGTGTTCAACCCCGCTTGATGGATTTCCGTCTTTTCCCATGCCGCGGCCGGAAATCCTCCAAAAAATATTAAACCCCGCTGGGGCGGAAGGACTCGAACCCTCATATGGCGGGACCAAAACCCGCTGCCTTAACCAATTTGGCGACGCCCCACTGTGTCGCCCTATTGTTCGGCCTGATAGGCCTCCAATATGGCGTTCTGGATCTTTTCCCGAAACTGCGAGTTGATCGGATGGGCGACATCCTTCATCTCGCCGCTGCGCGTCCGGCGCGACGGCATCGCGATAAAGAGGCCGGTGTTCCCCTGGATCACCTTGATGTTGTGGATCACGAAACTGTCGTCAAAGGTGACGGACGCGTAGGCTTTAAGCTTGTTCTCACCTTCGACCTTCTTGATGCGGATGTCCGTGATTTCCATAAAGCCACTCCTCCTGCTGTCACGACCGGCCGTCCCGTCTGACCCGCCTGGACCGGTTTTTTAGTCCCGGTAAACGGGAGAACACAGAAAAGCCGGATATGTCAATCCCTTCCGTACGGCTTTTTGATCCGCCAAGGCCGTCTTTCTGTCCCCGTAAACGTAAACCAGACTTGACCCGCTGCCGCTCATGAACGACACCCTCGCGCGCAACGTCCTGTCAAGTATGGCTTTAGCGTCCGACAGCTCCCGGCTGTTAGAGAGGACAGAACGCTCGAACTTATTATATAATATTTGGCTCAGAAAATCAATATCAAAAAACGTTTTATTTGGCTCCGGAGCGGCCTTTTTCCTTGCCTGATAATCAGTTATCAGCGAATAAGCCCAGCGCGTGGACACCGGAATTCCGGGGTAAACCACCAGGAAAACAACGCCTTTCAGCCGGCCGGGGATTCTTTCCACAATCTCCCCCTTGCCCCGGACCCGGCACAACCCGCCCTGAAAGAAGAAGGGCACGTCGCTGCCGATTCTCCGGCCAATCCCTTCCAGATCCCGCCCGGGAATCCCGGACATGCGGGCCAGCCCCAGGAGCGTGAACGCGGCGTTGGAACTACCGCCCCCCAGACCGGCCCCCAGCGGTATCGTTTTCCGAACGGTTACTGAAAATCCTTGGCGGACGCCGAATTCCTGTTTGAACAGCCGGAGGGCCTTGTGGACGGTGGTATCGGATCCCGCAAGCCCGGACACGTCCGGTCCCGAAGGGCCGGACACGAACCGGACGCAGTCCCTGCCGGACAGCGTCCGGCGGATCCGGATTGTGTCGGACAGGTCGATTTCCTGGAACAGGCTGTCCAGAAAGTGGTATCCGTCGGTGGGATCACGGCCGGTGATGTCCAGGAACAGGTTGATCTTGGCCGTGGACCGGATGGTCATGACCGGTCAGGCGGACACGACATCATCATCAGATCGGCGTCCCGTTGGCCTGGACGTATTCATGGAACTTCTGCATCAGTTTTTTCGTCTCGGGCCCCGGCTTCCCGCTGCCGATCACCCGGCCGTCCAGCTTGATGATCGGAACGATTTCCGCGGCGGTGCCGGTGAGGAACACCTCGTCGGCAATGTACATCTCCGCTCGGGAAAAGAACCTTTCACACACGGTGTAACCCATCTCCCGGGCCAGCTCCAACACCGTGGCCATGGTGATGCCCGGCAGGGCCCCCGCCACCACGGGCGGGGTCGTGATGGTCTTGCCGCGGATGATGAAGATGTTGTCCCCCGTGCACTCCGCGACATAGCCTTCCTGGTTCAGCATGATCGCCTCGTCCACGCCGGCGTTTTTAGCCTCGATCTTGGCCATGATGTTGTTCAGGTAGTTGAGCGACTTCACGATCGGACTCACCGATTCGTTGTTGTTGCGCCGCGTGGGTACGGTCACGATGGGCATACCCGTCTCGTAAAACTCCTTGGGGTAAAGCTGGATCGTGTCCGCGATCACGATCACGTTCGGGTTGGAACACAGCCAGGGGGACAGCCCCAGCGTGCCGGCGCCGCGCGTCACGATCGGGCGGATGTATCCGTCCTTGATCCCGTTGGCCCTGGTAACCTGCAGGACCGCCTGTTTCAGGGCGTCCCGGGTCACCGGAATGTCCAGCATGATGATCTTGGCGGAATTGAACAGCCGGTCAATATGTTCGTCCAGCCGGAACACGCGCCCGTTGTAGGCGCGGATCCCCTCGAATACGCCGTCCCCGTACAGAAGACCGTGGTCAAAAACGGAAATGACCGCCTTGTCCTTTTCCACCAGCTGGCCGTTCAGGTAAACAAACTTGCCCATATCAAAACCACCTCACGCGTTTCCGGGTCAGCCCAGGTCGATCACCTGGTCGCATTTTTTCGCTATCTCGAGATTGTGCGTCGCCACGACGAACGTCTTTTTGTACTTTTTCCGCATGTCCCAGATGATCCGCTCCACCTGCTCCGAATTCGCCTTGTCCAGGCTTCCGGTCGGCTCGTCGGCGAACAGGACCAGCGGTTCGTTGATCATGGCCCGCGCCACGGCCACGCGCTGGCGTTCCCCGCCGGAGAGCTGGTCCGGGTAATGGTGGAGCCGTTGGGAGAGCCCCAGCGCGTCCAACCCCTCCCGGGCCCGTCGGACATCCGCGGGACCGATCTCTCCGCGGGAAAGCCGCAGGGGCACCAGGACGTTGTCCAGCGCGGTAAAATCCTCCAGAAGATAATGGTGCTGGAAGACGAAACCGACGTTTTTGTTCCGGAAGTCGGACAGCCCTTCCTCGGAAAGATTGTCGATCCGGACGCCGTTGTAGAATACCTCTCCGGAGGTGGGCCTGTCAAGACCGCTCAGGATATTGAGCAGGGTGGTTTTTCCGCGCCCGCTCTGCCCGACAATGGCCACGGCCTGGCCCGGCCGGATGTTAACGGACACGTTGTCGAACACGCGGACCTCGTCCACGGACGTGCGGTACACCTTGGAAAGCCCGCGGGCGGACAGCACGGGATTCGCCTCAGTCATTCCGCAGCACCTCCACGGGGCGCAGGCGCGACGCGCTGTACGCCGGAACAATCACCGCAACGGTGGACAAAACCACGGACAGGACCAGGACAAAAGCCAGGTCGGGGAACTGGATCAGCATGGGAAACTGGTCTATGTAATAGACGCTGGAGTTGAAAAACTGGAAGTCGGCCGGCGCGGGCACGGGCCGGATCCAGGACACCATCAGGTATCCCGCCCGGTTCACCAGGTTGACGATCCGTTCGATCAGCTGCAGGATCGAATTCAGCGACACCGTGATGAGCAGCCCCAGCAGAACGCCGATCACGCTTCCGATGATCCCCAGCAAGTACCCGTCCAGCAGGAACACCTGAAGGGCGCTTTTGGGCTTCAGCCCCATGGCCTTCAGGATTCCGATCTCCTCTTTTTTATCCAGGACCATCGCGATCATGGTGGACAGGATGTTGAAACCCACCACCAGGAAGAAAAACGCCAGGATGATCATGATGAGCATTTTTTCGTCCTGCAGGGCGGCCAGGTCGTTCCGGTGCAGCGTTTTCCAGGTGAACAGGCTGTAGGGGCAGGCGTTGCGGATGTCCTTCAGGTACTGCTCCACGCGGTAGGGTTGGTCTACTTTCAGCGCGATACCGTAGGCAAACCCGCGGGACTCGAAGATGGTCTGCGCGTCCCGGAAGGAAATGAAGGACAGGGAGGAATCGTATTCCTTGTGGCCCGCGGAAAAGATCCCCGTAACCCGGAACTTGTATTGGACGGAAAAAAACGATTCGTTGTAAACCGTGACGGCCACGGTACTGCCCGCCGTCACACCCAGGTTCAGGGCCAGGTTGTACCCGAGCAGGATCGACATCGGTTGGGACAGGTCGAAACCACCCTCCTGGAAAACGAACTGCCTGCGGTAGTCCGGGTCCCTCTCCACCAGGTCCTCCGGCACGCCCATGACCACGGAACCCCACACGTTCAGGTTGCCTTTGATCAGCGCCTGCCTCTCGAAATAGGGAAACGCGAGACGGACCCCGCGGATGGCCGAAAGGTCCTTCAGGTAGGTCTCGTAGTCCGGGATCCCCTTGCCGGGCCCCAGGAGGATCGCGTGGGCGTCCTTGGACATGATTTTCTGCAGAAAATTGTTGTGGATGCCGTTGGCCGCCGAAAGGATCACCACGGCGGCGGCGCTGGACGTGATGATGGTCAACAGCGCGATCACGGCGATGGCGGACAGGCCGCGGTCGCTCGCCTTGAATTTGAGGTATTTCGAGGCCAGATAGAGCACGATATTCATTCAAGTAGTCCTTTTCCGGGACCGATATTTTAGACGTCTATTATAAGGAAACATATGAAATTAGTAAATTCAGACTTGACAATTTCGCGCTCTGGTTTTTAACTATGTACCAGTTGACAACGCGATATGGCACTGAGAACACGCAGGGGTTAACCGCACCATGGCTGAAGTCAAACCGGATACAAGCTATATTGTCATCAAGGGCCGTTTCAAGGCCCTGAACACCAGTTCCTACGGCCTTTTTATCGTTTTCCTGGACAACATCACCAAAAATGTGGACAAGCACGACATCGTGTCCTCCCACTTCAGCACCCTGTTTGAAAACAATATCGGGATGCCCTGGAGCGAACTGGAAGAGATCATCACCAAGCTGAAATGGCGCGGGGAATACGCCACCAGCCTGACGCACGACATCCAGACCAGCATTGAAGACCTGTTCCAGCCGGGAACCGGCCGCACCCAGGACATCTGGGCCAACATCAAGAAAGCCCAGATCGGCAAGGTTGTGGTGATATTCGAAGAGGTGCTGGGGCGCCCAACCGGAGACAAAAACATCAAGGTGGAAGTCGCCATCGAGACCATCACCAAAAGCGAAATTGAGGACGTCAAACGCGCCCGCCGCGAACGCGAGGGCCGAGATATCCTGGCCGTTCCCCAGTCCTCCCAACCGGCGGACGCCGCCGCGAAGACGACGGGCATCGAGGAAAACGCCGTCATCCTGGAAGTAGCCCTGGTCCTGTCCCCCGTGTCCGGCGTGCCGATCTACGAACTGAAAGAAGGCGAAAAGATCATGGTCAAGATCAGCGAGCAATCCAGCCGGGGACAGTATTTCATAGACCTCCTCAACGCCTCCAAGGACAACGAGATCATCCCGATCCCGGCCACGGTCGTCAAGGCGTCGCGCGACGGGAAAATCTACAACGTGCTCGCGAACATTGGACCCGGCGTGTACGGCCGTTCCATGGACGAGGACAACGTCAAGGTCAAGATGTACGATCCCGCGCAGGACAAGGACAAGGAACGGCGCCGGAAGCTGGCCACCGCCGTCCGCGCGGAATCGGAGGAATCCTCCTCGGAAATGACCGAATCCGCGGCGGCTGACGAAAAGAAAAAGAAACCCGTCAACTGGGTTTTCGTCATTATCGGCGTGGCCGCCATCCTAATGGTCGCGATTTTGGTGTACCTGTTTTTCGCCTGACCAAACGACAAGGACAACAAAACGGCCCAGCAACTGCTGGGCCGTTTTTATAGATAGGGGATTTCTACTCCTGCGTGATGAGCTTGATCTCCACGCGCCGGTTCTGTTGCCGCCCTTCTTCCGTGGTGTTGTCGGCAACGGGTTTTGAAAAACCGTGGCCTTCATAAGAGAGCCGCGTGGGCGCGATTCCGCGCTTCATCAGGAAATCCGCAACCGTTTTGGCCCGGTTTTCGGACAGGATCCGGTTGTAGGATTCGGTTCCCACGCTGTCCGTATGACCTGAAACAGCCAGATCGATCTGCGGGTAGTTCCGCAGCACGTCCGCCACGCTGGCCAGACGCTTCTCGAATTCCTTTTTCAGCGTCGCCTTGTTGAAATCGAACAGGATGTTGCCCAGGTTCACGATAATCCCGTCCGCCACGTCCCGGACGCTCATGCCGCTTCCCTTGGGCATGGTGTTTGAGAGTTCCGCCACGATCTTCTGCTTCTCGACGTTGGTGATGTCGCTCACCTCGTCCACCACGGCCTCGCCGGACCCGGTGTAATAGGCGGTTTCCCCGTTGGCCAGTATGAACAGATAGGCGTAGTCGCTCGTGATGAATCCGGGGGCGGCGTTCTCAATGTCCCAGTAGTAGGTGTCGTGGTCGAAACCCGTAAAACTCACGATATCGGGATTGTATTTCGGGTGATGGATCACGTGGTAGTCAATCAGGATTTTGGCGTACCTCCTGCCGTTCACTTCCTCGTCTCCCACGTACCGGTAATAAACCGTCACGGGCGTCCGGACGGTGTTTTGCCTGTTCACGATCCCTTCGTACAGCAGCTCTCCGGGCGCCGTCCAGGAATCCCCCGGTTGCACGTCGTTCGTGGGAAAGGTCGGTATGCTTCGGGCGGTGGGCCTCAGGACGTCCGGCGAGATCGCCATCTGCCCCTGCCCGTCCTGGTAGAATTCGCTGCGATAAACCGATTTCAACTTGAAGGGTTCGTCCAGATCGGCGTTCTTGTCAAAGAAATGATAGGTGCCGGTGTAGTGTCCGACGTTGTTGGTCGAGCCGCGGACGCTCATCACGGCCTTGGTCAGATGCTGCTGTTTTTTAAAAAACGCCCCGTTGACGAAAATATACTGGATTTCACCGTTTTTAAACCGCAGTTTCCGCCCGTCCTGGTTGTTGAATGCCAGCCGGAGGGCCAGTCCCGGAACGGCCAGTCCCAGCAGGGCTGCAGCGACCAGCGGCCCCCGCCATTTTTTCAGAATCGTCATGACTCACCTCGTCTCCCTGTGTTTTGTCCGCCTCATTCCTGAAGCAGCAGCTTGATTTCCACCCGGCGGTTTTTCTGCCGGCCTTGGTCCGTGGCGTTGTCCGCGATCGGTTTCTGTTTCCCGTAACCCGCGTAGGACACGCGGGACGCCCCGACGCCGTTCCGGATCAGGAACGCGGCCACGTTCCGGGCCCGCTTTTCCGACAGCACTCTGTTGTAGGAATCGGAGCCGACGTTATCCGTGTAGCCGGACACCTGCAGGTCCACCGCGGGATACTGCACCAGCACCGCGGCCACGCTCTGCAGTTTTTTTTCGTAGGATTTCATGAGGGCGTCCCTGTTGAATTCGAACAGGATGTTGCCCAGGTTCACGATAATCCCGTCCGGAACGCCCCGCACGCTCATGCCGCTGTCAGAGGTTATCGTGTTGGACAACCTGGCCGCGATCTGCTCTTTCATGTCGTTGGTCATGTCGATCACGTCGTCCCAGCGGCTTTCCGCCGTCCCGCGGATGAAGTAGGTGTCGCCGTTTCTCATCGTCATCAGAAAGGCGTAGTTTTCGTTGTGGAAAGCCGGCGCGGACGTTTTCGGGTCCCAGTACAGCAGCCGGTGGGAATATCCTGACAGGGAGAGCAGGTTCGGGTCCAGGCGCTGGTGATGGATCACGTGATAATCGACGGACATCTTGGCGTAGGACCGGTTGTTCACGGTCTCGTTGCCGAAATACTTGTAAAAAACGTCAAAGGACAGGCGGATCGTGTTGGACCGGTCATAAACCCCGGCGTGGACTTCTTCCCCTTCCGCTGTCCAGGAATCCCCGGGTTGCAGGTCCCGTTCCGGAAACGCGGGCACGCTCCGGAGCGACAGCGCCAGAACGTCCGGCGCCACGGTCATTCGTCCCTGACTGTCCCAGGTGAATTCGAATTCGGAACCGTCCTTGAGCAGATACGGTTCTCCCGGCTTGTCACTCTTCTCGAACAGCGAATGCCTGGCTTTGATCCTCGCCGCCCGGTCCCGGTTTTCCAGCACCTCGAAAACGGTTTTGGACAACTGCCGGACGGTTTTCAGATAGGCGCCGTTCTGATAAAGGTCCTGGGACACGGTGTTTTTGACGCGGTATTGCCGCCGGGGCCTGTGTTTGAAACGGAATGTCGCAGCGGAGGAAACCGAAACCGCAAACAGGACCAGGGTCATCATCAGGATGGTTTTTTTCATCTTCGCGCTCCTCGGATCACGGAACGGCGGGGTCCGTTTCCCGCGAACCGGGACCCGGATCAAAAACCGTCCTGTTCATTATCGTCCGCCCGCCCTGATTCGATAAAACGACGGACTAAAAAAGAAACGTCCCCCGCCCTGTTGTCCGGCTCGCTCGCGCGAATGCCGACAAAATGGCGGGGGACGCTGATCAAATTCTAATTGATTACTGGTGGGTCTTGATGTAATTCACCGCGTCCCCGACGTTCTTGATGGTCTGGGCCTGCTCGTCCGGAATGTCGATCCCGAACTCTTCTTCCAGAGCCATGACGAGGTCCACGATGTCCAGGGAATCCGCGCCAAGATCTTCTATGAACGACGCTTCCGGTTTGACCGCGCCTTCGTCCACGCCGAGCTTGTCAACAATGATTTCCTTCACCTTGTCGAAAATATCCGCCATGTTATCCTCCTGTTCTAACTCCATATTGAAACGAAACACTTATGCGGCAACTGAAATTCTGCGGACTCATTTTATTCGCCGGCCGGGGGTCTGTCAAGAAATTCTCATGAAAAGATTCCGCCCGCCTGTTGACGCGTGCCGTTTCGGGCCCTCCGACGGCTACTGGACCGGCTTGGCAACTTGTCCAATCCCTCCGGCGAGTTTATAATCTTGCCCTATTGCGTTCCCGGGAAGGGAGGGAGGAACCACACCATGATGAAAGCCGCCATGGCCGTCGTGTCAATTATAATCCTGGTCGCGGTGCTGTCCTGCGGAAAACCGCCCCGGAGCGGGGAATGGGAACGGCACGGCCTCAAAGGCCGGGTCCGGCAG
>CAYMRH010000065.1:0-10952 GCA_964392785.1 uncultured Brevinematales bacterium | reverse complement strand
AAAATTTCGGCGTTTCCTCTGTGCCCATGCAGGTGATCAACGGGGACCCGCATTCCAAAACCGGCGGCGTCCAGCAAACGGGGAGCTTTCTCCGCCAGGTCCTTCATTACGGATACAGCGGCCACGAGGCCCTGTTTGAAAAACTGGACGAGGAAGCGGCCAAAGCGTACGAACTGTCCGACAACCCCGAAGGGGCCGTGATGCTGGCCGAAGGCAACATGGACGCGGCGCTGAAAAAATACCCCAAGCTGGTGGTGGACTGCTGGGCCGAGTGGTGCGCGCCCTGCAAGATGATGGGCCCGGTGATCGACGAGCTGGCGCGCGACTACGCGGGGCGCGTGGTGTACGGAAAGCTGAACGTGGACGAGAACCCGGGGCTTTCGGCAAAATTCCGGGTGGATTCCATTCCCAGTTTCCTGGTGTTCCAGAACGGCGAACTCTTGGAAAAACTCACCGGAGCGCGCCCCCGCGCGGAACTGGAAAACGAGATCAACTCGAAACTGAAAACGCTGATTGTGTGATGGGATCACCAGGGATATTCTGTTAAAGCGTCATCCCGATCCAGGACGAGGGATCTCATTGCGATATTTGGATAGGGTCGCCCCTCGACTGGTTCGCCCGGCCCCTGCGCGCAGGAGCCGGGTCACCACAGGTCCGCCCGGGGTGACCGCTTTTGGCTTTTTATAACAGCCCCTTGATTTGTTACGAGATCGTCTTGAAGTTGATGACAATGTCCGGCATGCCGATGATGAAGCCGGCCAGCGTCTTCTCTCCCTTGTTCGCCGGAATGGTGATCTTGCCGTAAGTGCCGTACAGGCTCCGGTTCGCCTCGATCACGAACGCGCACTTGATGTAACCCATGCCCGCGGAGAAGTGCTCGTCGTGGGGGCGGTCCTCCGCCAGAAGCACCATATTGAGCTGGATAAACGCGGCCACGAAATGGGGGAAGAGCGAGGAGTGGACGCCGTCCCGGATCATCAGGAAGTAAGGACAGGCCGACCAGTAGTCGTCAAAGGACTCGCCGAAGACCTGCTGCCAGAGCCGGTCCACCTGTTCCTGCCGGAACACCAGCCGGAAAAAGTCCCGGATCCTGTCGCTCACGTCCGGGTAGTCCCGCATCTTGAATTCCTGCTCCAGGTCAAAGAGCGCGATCTCGCGGCCCAGCTGGATCCGCTTGGAGATCATCTCCTGCAAGTGGGGCTGGATGCTGCCGTAATTCTCGATCTCGAAATAGAGGGTGTTGTTGCGGACGTACATCCGGAGCGACACGTTGATTTCCGGATAGTAGTAGAGAATGGGCAGGTAATTGTTCTTGTCGTAGACCGTTTCGTTCAGGATTCTCCGCATGGTGTCCAGGGACGCATAGGGAACATCCTGCGGAATGAGCCCCGCTTTTTTCGCGATGTGCGTGGCGTTTTCCTTTTCCGCGTTCTTCACGAGTTCGCGCAGGAGGGGGTCTATCTTTTCCGAAAGCCCCTTGATGAAAATGTCCGTGATCTTGTAGATCTTGTCGAAAACGTGCGGCGCCTGGGAGGAATTGAAGGAAAAGGACACGTCCTGTTCCTTCGCGGCCAGGTCGCAGATGTCCCTGAATTTCCGGCTGCGGAAATTCATGCTGTTCATGAGATAGAGCCGCCCGCCCACCTTGAGCAGCAGGGGGTAATGGATGAAACCGCGCACTTTCCTCCTGCGGGTCCCGGCGGGTTTGGGAGTCGCCGGCTTTTTCACGCGCGCGGAAGGAGAGCGCTTCAGCAGGCTTTTAATGGTAATGGCGTTTGAGCGGTTTTTTTTCGCATGCCGTTTTTTGACGGGTTTGCGGATTGCCGCTTTTTTTCGTTTTAAGGGTTTTTTTACGCTCTTTTTTGGCATATTGATCCCCGAACGCATTTCTATAATATATCGGCCTTTCGCGGGCCCAATCAACTGATTTTAAGGGAAAATCCCCAAGAACACAAATCATTCCCCCGCCCGCAGGCCTTGCGGGCCGGAAATATTGAGATTTCGGGATTCCGCCTTTAAAATAGTCCTTCCAGAGCGAATTCGGAGGACACACCAACCATGGGCATGACGATTTCCGAAAAAATCCTGGCCGATCATTCCGGCGGCCAACCCGTAGTCCCGGGCCAGATCGTGGACGTGACGGTGGATTTCTGCCTGGGGAACGACATCACGGCCCCCATCTCCATCAGGGAAATCCGGGCGATCGGCGCGAAAAAGGTTTTCGATCCGGACCGGATCGGGCTCATCCCGGACCACTTTACGCCCTGCAAGGACATCAAGAGCGCGGAGCAGGTCAAGATCCTCCGTGATTTCGCGAAAGAATACGGCATCAGGCACTTTTACGAGATGGGCCGCGTGGGCGTGGAACACGTCCTGCTGCCCGAGGAAGGCCTGGTCCTGCCCGGCGACGTGATCATCGGCGCCGATTCGCACACCTGCACCTACGGCGCTTTCGGGGCTTTCGCCACGGGCGTGGGTTCCACCGACCTGGCGTTCACCATGCTCACCGGCAAGACCTGGTTCAAGGTCCCGCCGTCCATCAAGTTTGTCTATAACGGAAAAATGTCAAAATGGCTGAGCGCCAAGGACCTGATTCTCCACACCATCGGGAAGATCGGCGTTTCCGGCGCGCTCTACAAAGCCATGGAGTTCACGGGCGAAGCCGTGAAATCCCTGTCCGTGGACAGCCGGGCCACCATGGCGAACATGGCCATCGAGGCCGGAGCGAAGAACGGCATTTTTGAGGCCGACGACAAGACGCTCGCCTTCTTCCGCAAGACCGCCAAGCGGCCCGTGAAGGTTTACCGTTCAGACGCGGACGCGCAATACGAGGCGGTTCACGAATACGACGTGTCCAAACTGGAACCGGTCGTGTCTTTCCCGCACCTGCCGGAAAACACCAAATCCGTTTCGGAAGCGACCGGCGTAAAGATCGACCAGGCCTTCATCGGCGCCTGCACGAACGGCAAGTACGAGGACCTGGAGATCGCCGCGAAAGTCCTGAAAGGCAAGAAAGTGCACCCGGACGTGCGCCTGATCGTGATCCCGGCCACCCAGCGCATTTACGAGGCCGCCATGAAGAACGGACTGTTCCAGGTGTTCCTGGACGCCGGCGCGGTGGTATCCACACCCACCTGCGGCCCCTGTCTGGGCGGCCACATGGGTATCCTGGCCGCGGGCGAACGCGCCATCGCCACCTCCAACCGCAACTTTGTGGGCCGCATGGGCGACCCCGCGAGCGAAGTGTACCTGGCCAGCCCGGCCGTCACGGCCGCGAGCGCCGTGAAGGGACGCATCGCTCATCCCGAGGAAGCGGCCTAGTCCCGCGTTCTGACCGGGACCGGAAGCGGATGTCAAAGGTTTATGAATACAGCCTGAAAACCGCCCGTCGGTGCGAACTCGTCAACGTGACCCGCCAGGTCTCCGAAGCCGTGTCGGATTCCGGCGTCAAGGACGGGATTTGCGTGGTGTTCGTTCCCCACACCACCGCCGGCGTGACGATCAACGAGAACGCGGACCCGGACGTGACCCGCGACATCCTTCTCCACATGGAACGCTTGGTCCCGGAAGACCCGGCGTTCGCCCACTCCGAAGGCAATTCCGACGCGCACATCAAGTCGTCCCTGTTCGGACCGTCGCTGACCGTGGTGATCCGGGACGGCCGGCTTCTGCTCGGCACATGGCAGGGCGTTTATTTCGCGGAATTCGACGGCCCGCGCAGCCGCCGTTATTCCGTCAAGTGCGTGGCGGGCTGACGGATGTCCGTCCTTTCCATTCTGATCCCGTCCGTTCTGGCCCTGGCCGCGTTCTGTCATATTCTCTTCGTGAAAAAATTCAGCTGGAAAGCCGCCCTGCCCTTCGCTTTGGCCGTTTTTCTCATGACGCAGTTCATCACCGGCCGGAAATGGACCCTGAACTGGACCGTGTCCCGGCGGCCGCCCGTGTTCCTGCTGGCGGACGGGAGTCTGAGCATGAAGGGATATTTTGACGGCCCCATCCCCGGCGGCCGTTCCTATGCCGTCAGGTATTTCGCGTCCCGGCTTTTCCGGGATTCGACCCGGAAAGCCGGAGACGCCCAGTCCACTTCTCTGTACGATTCCGTCCGGCTCCTGAAAAACGAGGGCGGCCCTCGCTCGCGCGTTATCCTGTTGAGCGATCTGCGGGACAACGCATCCGCGGAACCCCTGAAGCTGACCGAAGGCGTTTTGCCGCTGGTGTTCACGAACGCGCCGGCGGCGCCGGGACCGTTCCTGACGAGAACGGACATGCCGGATTATTTCGAGACGGGCGTTGCGGTCCCCCTGCGCCTGGAGGTCCGTTCGCCGCGGGCCGGGGATTTCATCGGGGTCAGCATCCGGGAAGGCGACCGGACGCTACTGGACAGAAATTATCCCCTGGCGCGGGGCTCCAATTCCATAACGGCGGAATTTTTCCCGCGCTTCGAGGGCGCGGGTGTTGTGACGGTCCGGATCCGTTCCGGAGAGTCCTCCGTGTCGTTCCAGCGGGCTTTGTTCGGAATGCCGGCCCGCTCGCGGATCCTCCTGCTGTGCGGCAGGCCTTCAGCCGAATTCGCGTTCCTGCGGCGTTTCCTGGAACGGTTGTCCTGGATCCGGACCGATTCCCGGGTGCTGGTCCGTCCCGGTGAAAAATTCCCGCCTCCGGATACGGGGCGTTATCACGGCGTGATCGTGATGGACGCTTCCCCGGATCAGTTTGCAAACATGCCGTCTTTTTTCTCCCAAGCGGCGTCATCGCGCGTTCCGGTTTTGATCCAGACGGGCTTGCGGCCGCTTCGGGACATATCCGCCCTGGCGTCCGTTTTTCCGGACGTGCCCGACGATCACTTCCGCGCGCTGCGGGATCCGGCCGCGGTCAGTATGAAAGTGGGACAGGAGGAACTCCCGGTCCTGGTTTCCGTTTCCTCCCCGTCCGTTCTTTTTGACGCGGGACAGCGGGCCAGGATTTTTACGGGATGGGACACCTGGAAATGGGATTTTGAGGAACTCGCGCGCGGCCTGTCGCTGAACCGGTTCGAGCGGTTCTGGCAAAACCAGATCCAGTACCTGCTTAAAGACACTGCGCCAGGCCACCCCTTCCGGACCCTTAATTTTCTGCCCGGCGCCCCGGACCCGGCCCGTTATCCCACGAACGGGATTTATTCCGTGGTTTCCAACGGGACCCGCTACCTGCTGTCGGTGCAGGACAATCCTGCTGAAACCTTCGGCGGGCCGGGCATGGACCCCGCGGCTCTGGATGGATTCGGAGACCGGCTGGTTTTTAAAGGATGGCAGGATTTGAACGACCAGGCGGAACGGCTCACCGCGAATGAGAAAGTCCGGGTGCGCAAATCGCTCACCATAGACCCGGCGCAGGACCCGGCCGTCTGGATCCTGGTCTTCCTGTGCCTGGCCCTGTTTTGGGCCGTGAAAGACCGCGAACTGTCTTCCCGTTAAAACTCTTTTCAGGTTGTTTACAGTTTCCTGATCCGGACTCCTTGCAGAAGCCGGCCCTGGAGAAAAGCCATCCCGATAAAATACAGAACGGCCGCGGTGAGAGAAAAAAGTATCCTGAACCCTTCCCGGACCCCGGGTATAACCGCGCCGGAGGCCAGATACACTCCCAGGATCACGATCAGCGGGACAATAAAGAGCAAAAAAGCCAGAAGAATAGAACGCCCTTCACGGATCTCGACGGAAACTTTGTCCCCTTCGGCATAATGACCGGAGGCAGGGAGTTCCAGCACGCGTTCCCGCCCTCCCGGAGAGCAGATCCCGCGGATCCCGCATTTCTCGCACGCACCCCGGCCTTCCGTATCCATTCTTATTAATACGCTTCTTTCTTTCCTGCCTATCACGACGCCCGTTTCTGTCATGGCTTTCTCCCTTTCCTGATCATCATGATATCCGGCGACGGGCGCTCCCGTCAAACTCAACGCTGAATAACCGGGTTAAAAACGCCCGAAAACACGGTCCCGGTTGTTTCAGGCATTATTTCATGTTTTGCACGATTCTGCGGTATTATTTCTTGGATATGTGCAAAACACACAGTGCGGGCGCCGGGGCGCAAGACGCTTATGCATATAATCCTATATATTACGGGAGTATTGTGTAACAACCCTCCGCTTGGCATGTTTTTTGCTTGGAACCAGTGGTATATGAGGAGCTGGTCATGAAAGCCGTTCTATCCGTATGCTCTCTTTTTGTCATATTGTTCTTTTTTATGGGGTGTCCGATCAACCCAAAAGAAGTCAGATACATTTTCCTTCCAGAACCAATGGACACTACAACCGCAGACACCAACGGAGACACCTGGGAACCCGGCGCAGGATGGATACTGGCCTGGGCTGACGAATTCAACGGGTCGGAAATCGACACAGGCAAATGGTACCATATCAACATGAAATGGCCCCACAACTGGGAACTGGAGTTTTACACTCCCCGCCCCCAAAATTCTTGGGTGACAAACGGCCACCTGGTGATCAAAGCCATCAAGGAATCCTATTCCGGCGCCGGTTACACTTCCGCCCGCCTGGAAACCAAAGGAAAATACTCTTTCAAATACGGAAAAATCGCTGCCCGGATCCGCCTGCCCTACGGAACCAACCAGTGGCCGGCGTTCTGGCTTCTGGGCACGAATGACAGTGTCGTTGGCTGGCCAAACTGCGGGGAAATTGACATCATGGAATTCAGAGGCGACATCATCAATAAATCGTCTTCGGCCGTTCATGGTCCCAATTATTCAGCGGGCGAAAGTTACGGCGGCTCCTATACACTTCCTTCGGGCAATTTCACCAATTCTTTCCACGTTTTTGAATCCGTCTGGACGAATGACAGCATCAAATTTTACGTCAACGGCAATCATGTTTATACGCTATTGAAATCCACCGTCACCGCCGCAAGCAAGACATGGGTTTTTGACTGGCCTTTCTATATTATCATGAATCTGGCCATTGGAAGCTCCGACACTCCATATACCGGCAAACAACCCGTCCAGACCGACGTCTTCCCCACCTATATGTTCGTGGACTGGGTGAGGGTTTACACCTATTAAAAACCCTTTGAAACATGAATAATCAGCCGGGTTGGTATATCATATCAGGACAAGGGGTCGCGATATGAAACCATTACGGCTGTTTTTCGCCCTTCCGGTATTCCTGGCTCTTGCGGCTTGCTTTATCAATCCCAAGGAAGTGAAATACATATACCTGCCTGATCCCGATGACTATGCAAGCACGAACGGTGACACATGGGTTAATCCCAGCTCCACCTACACCAACCTGGCCTGGTCAGACGAATTTAACGGCACTTCCCTGGACACCGCCAACTGGGTTTACGATCTGGGTATCGGGCCAAACTCGGACGGCTGGGGCAACAGTGAATGGGAAGTGTACACGTCCAACTCGGCCAACCAGTATTTCACCAACGGCACCCTGCTCTTCCGCGCCCGCAGGAACTTCAACTCGAGCGGCGGCTATACTTCCATGCGTATCAAGACGCTTGGAAAGAGACATTTTAAGTACGGCATGATCGCCGCCCGGATCAGGCTGCCCTACAGCCAGGGCATCTGGCCGGCCTTCTGGATGATGGGCACGAACGGCCAGACATGGCCGAGATGCGGGGAAATCGACATCATGGAAATGATCGGCGGCGGCGCCGGCCGGGACGACACCGTCTACGGAAACTTGTTCTGGTACGATGAAAACGCCAGCACGAATTTAAGCCATAACGGATTCACCAACGTCCAGGGCGGCGCCAACCTCTGCGACGCTTTCCATGTCTATGCTGTGGAATGGTCCCCCGGCCAGATCAAATGGTATTTTGACCAGACGAATTTCATGACACGGACTATCACGTCCAATGTCCAGACCGAACTCAGTAACCAGCACTTTTACATCCTTCTGAACGTGGCCGTTGGCGGCATTTGGCCCCAATACCCCACCGGGACGGAACCCTACCCCCAGAGGATGTGGGTGGACTGGGTGAGGGTTTACCAGGAGTGACCTCAACCCCAACTCTCGATAAAATACTGCGCGTCCTGAAAAAGGAATACCCCAAGTGGAAAGCGCCTATTGTCACCTTCGTGAAGAATTCCCGGGGCACGCCATACAAAATCCTGGTTTCCACCCTGCTCTCCCTGCGCACCCAGGACGGCACCACCACCCAGGCCGTGATAAAACTCTGCGGCCGCGCCTGCACGCCGGAAGCCATGCTGACGCTGTCCGAAAAAGAAATCCGCGATCTGATCTATCCGGTGGGTTTTTACAAAACCAAGGCCAAACGCCTTCTGGAAATCTCGAAAATCCTGATCGACCAATACGGATCCCGCGTTCCTGACACCATAGAAGAGCTGTTGAAACTGCCCGGAGTGGGCCGGAAAACCGCCAACCTGGTGGTCACCCTGGGTTACGACAAGCCGGGCATTTGCGTGGACACGCACGTGCACCGCATTTCCAACCGGTTCGGCTACGTGCGCACCAAAACGCCGGAACAGACCGAATTCGCCCTGAGGGAGAAATTGCCCCGTAAATGGTGGATCCCCTATAACGACATCCTGGTCGCGTTCGGCCAGACGCTCTGCAAGCCCCTATCCCCGCTCTGCTCCCGCTGCCCCGTGCGGGATGTATGCCCGCGCGTTGGCGTAGAAAAAAGCCGCTGATAAACTGAAAACTAACAACTGACAACTGACAACTAATAACTGATTGCCGTCATCCGTAGGGAACGGCCTCCAGCGCGCGGATTTCATCCTCGTCCAGGGTTTTCAAAGTCAATCCGGACTGCCGGGCCAGCCAGGCCAGTTTGCATGTTTTTTCCAGGATCTCCAGAAGGGCGAACGCCGTCTGCAAATCACGCCCCCAGGTAAAACTGCCGTGGCGGTCCATCACGACGGCGTTCGCTCCCGGCGCCAAGTCCCGTATGATCCCGGCGCCCCGGTCAGTTGACGGCCGGGCGTAAGGCGCGAACACGGCGTTTTTCAGGAACATCGCGGCTTCCGGTAAAAACGGTTTCTCCAGCGGATTGTATCCGGCCGCGCTGCAGAGCACGGCGAACGGCGGGTGCGCGTGCACCACGGCGAGCGCGTCGGGATAGCGTTTGCAAATCTCCAGGTGGGTGAACAGCTCGCTGGTGGGTTTGCGTTTCCCGCGGACCCGGTTTCCCGAAGCGTCAATTTCCACGATGTCCCGGGCGCGGGTGAAGGGTTTTAACAGATTTGTGGGCGTAATCAGAAACCGGTTTTCCGAAAACCTCACGCTGATATTGCCTTCCTGGGCCACGGAATACCCCCGCTCGGCCATAAGCCGGGCGTACAGGGCTATTTCCCGCCGGACAGATGAACGCGACATGGCCGTCCTCCCGGCCCTCATGATAATGCGCCGGCGACGATTCCTCAAACCGCGCGGGCCAACCGTCAGCGGTTTCCGGTTGTCGTATAGGAAGTGGCCAGATTGGTTCCCGTGATCAGGTTCAGCTCCCGGCCCGCATACATGTTCGTGATGTCGGCAAGGTCCGTGGTATCCGTGAACAGGATGCCGTCCAGGTCAATCTCGTCGCCCCGTTTATAACCCTCAAAAAAGTACGGGTTGGGGTCCCCGTAGAACCTGAGACAGTATTCCGGTTCGGACGTGAGCGAAAAGTAAAAGACGATTTCCGTCATGTCCAGGGTGGACCGGTGGTTGAAAAGCGGCATGAACCGCAGCCGTTCGATCGGGCACACCACCAGGCGCCAGCGGCCGTCGCACAGTGTGTCTCCGAGAAAGATGACGGAAATCTGGTCGTTCAGGTAACCCTGGTAGCGGCTCTTGATGGTGGCCTGGAAAACTCCCCTCCGGGCCCTGACCCAGAAAACCAGGGAACCGTTGCTGTAGGAGCCCATGTCCCTGGGGACCGTGGTGCGGTGGAATTCGTTGTACGGATTCACCCGGATCGCCATACCCATCCAGGACCCGGTCCCGGTCAGTTTCCAGTAGGTGTTCCCTTCCGGCGCGGCGTCGCTTTGGATTTCCCGTATGCCGATGTTGGCGCCCCAGTCGCGCCAGATGTCCATGCGGGTATCGGAATCCCACTCCACCGAAAAGGGGATCGAGTCCGCATAGACCGTGAAGCGGCCGCCGGGCGCCGGGGGCTGGCCCGGCGTATAGTCGGTATTCGTATAGGGATTCCGGGCGTGATAATGGATGTCGTCCAGTTCGTAAACATGGCCCGGTTCGTACCCGAGCGCCCCGTTGGCCGTGAACATGAAAAACTGCTGCACGTTCGTGAACGCGATCCCGGCAAAAAACTGGACGGGAACGATGACCCGGCGCCACTGTCCGTCGTTCGTGAACCCGAAGGGCGCCAGGTCCCGCGAATAAACCCACCGTTCGGTGCCGCGAACGTCCTTGATCCCGACCTTGAAATGATGGAGCCCCCTGTAGAGGAACCGCAGGGACCCGTTGGTGAACGCGGACAGATCACGGCCGTTCGAGAGGGGTTCGGACCTGATGCCCATTCCCAGCCAGGCGCCCGTCCCGGTCAATTTCCAGTGGGAGACCCCGTCCGGCGTGTTGGTTTCGGACATCGTTTCGATTTCCATGTTGCCGTTCCAGTCCTTCCAAATATCCAGTTTGGTGTCCGTGTCCCACGCCACGTCCACGGGAACCCGTTCGCTGAAAAGGCCCAGCGTGGCCGATGCCGCATCCGGATCATCGCCGCCGTCCGGCAGCGCGTTGCCGAACAGGTTACTCCGCGGCACGGATATCTGGTGTGACGACGGGAAGATCCCATCCTTGAATTCGTCTGTTTCAATGAGTTCAGCGCAGGAATGCGCCAGGACCGCCAGAACGATCACCAGGCATTTTTTCATGACAGTCTCCCGTATTGAGTTGTCTTAATCATACGGAAGGAAGGCCTTTTTCATGCAAAAATAACCTGGCCGGAAGGGCTTGGGCAAAAAAAAACCGCGGCCCCCGAAAGGGG
>CAYMRH010000064.1:3685-11109 GCA_964392785.1 uncultured Brevinematales bacterium | reverse complement strand
CTGGTCGGTTCGGGGGAGGGTCTGGTTTCCTCCCTGAAAAAAATGGTCAAGGACAACCTGTCCAACCTGTTCCCGCATCCGCTGTCCGTGATCTGGCACTACAGTCACCCGCCGGTTCTGCGCAGGATCGAACACATCCGCGCGCTGGAGAAGGACCTGGAGAGCGGTCTCAAAAACGGGCCGCAGGCGGAACATCCGGCTCCGGCCCCGTCAAACTAATCGGCCAGCCGGGCCGCTACGGCGTCCCGCGCGACCAATTCCCTCAGCCGTTTCATGAATTCCGCGCCCGGATCGGGCTTTTGGGTCATTTGGTAGGAAGCATCCTTGGCCAGGTAATGGCGGAAATGCGGCCGGTCCCTCCTGTCGTATTCATGGTGGCCGATCAGGTGTTCCAGGGACGGGTATTTCCGCGCCAGGTAAACGGCCAGCCGGGCGTTGGATTCCAGCTGGGCCTGTGTCAGGTCAGCGCGGTTGGTCGCGATGTTTTCGATCCCGATGGCGCAGTGGTTGAAGCCGATGATGTGGCGGGCCATCACGTTTTCCGGGTAGAAGGAATACACGGTCCCGTCACGGTCAACCAGGAAATGGATTCCCACGTTCACGTTGCCGAATTTTGAGCGCCAGTCGCCGCGGTAACGGAAGGTGTCCGGCAAAAAATAGAGGATGGTGTTGGAGAGCGTGGCGATTTGGGTGTAATGGACCACGATGATCCGGGGGTCTTTCAGTTCGTAAGTGTCCGTTCCGTAATGCCGGAGGGAATATTCTCGGATCAGACGGATTTTATTGGTATTCATCACACCCGGGACGGGAATGATCCGCAGTTCTGCCGGGTAACACAAGCCGGCCGCCAATACCAGCAACAGGGCCAGCGCCGTTTGTTTCATGAGTTTTCTCCTTCCTTCATATATAAACGCTTGTTTGTCAGGCAGTTCCCCTGCCGTCAGAGCCGTTAAGCGAATATTTCCGTAAAACGGCCCCCTTATTGTAAAAAAAACCGCGGGAAAATACGATATATATAGTGCTGATATGCTGAAAAGAATACTGGTTTCTCTTCTTTTGCTTTCTTTTTTCGCGGCGGTTTACCCGGCCCGCAGAACACGGGCGGGGACTGCCGGTGCCGCTTCCGGGACGCCCGTTGTCCGTTTCAGAACGGCCGTGGAGGGGTATTCCCGCAGAAAGAGGCCCATACTGTCCTACCGTGCGGGTCATGGGGAACGGCGGGTCCTCTTTTTCGGCGTTTTTCACGGCGACGAACCCCAGGGCAAGGACCTCCTGTACGGTCTCATGAGGGAGATCAAAAAAGCCCCGGGTCTCCTGGAGGGACGGACGGTCATGCTGATGCCGGTCGTGAATCCCGACGGCCTGGCGCGCGGGACCCGCGTGAACGCGAACGGTGTGGACTTGAACCGGAATTTTCCCTCGCGGGACTGGACCCGGAGAACCTACAGCCGGAAATTCAACCCGGGCACGCGCAAACCCGAACCGGAAACGGCCGCGGTTCTGCGGGTCATGAAAAAATTCCGTCCGGACGCGATTGTCACCATTCACGCCTACCTGCACTGCAATAATTACGACGGCCCGGCCGCGGACCTGGC
Organism: uncultured Brevinematales bacterium; assembly: GCA_964392785.1. Lineage (GTDB taxonomy): Bacteria > Spirochaetota > Brevinematia > Brevinematales > JAOACQ01 > CAYMRH01. The sequence continues at coordinate 9,514 of CAYMRH010000064.1, read as the reverse complement.
GTTGGCCATGGCCCGGCACAATCATTATCCCGTGAAGGAATACATCGGATACGCCACGCCGGGTTCGTTCGGGTCTTACGCGGGAAAGGAAAGAAATATTCCCGTGATCACGCTGGAGCTTTCCCGCACCGCGGTTTCGAATTCCTGGGCCCGCCAGAAGGACGCGCTGATCGCCGCGCTTCGTTTCGAACCCGGGCAGTTTGACCGGCGGGGGGTCTTTGCCGCCGTGCGCAATCACGATGTCGCCGGGCTGGAAAGCATTTTACTGTCCGGTGTTGCCGCCGGAGAGCGGGACGAAGCGGGCTGGACGCCCCTTCATTTTGCCGCGTTTGCCGGACGGGAAGACATCCTGCGGCTCCTGATTCAGAAAGGCGCGGACGCGAACGCGGCAAGCCCTCTGGGTTTGACGCCCCTGCACCTGGCCGCGCAGAACAACCGCACGAACGCGGTCCGGCTCCTGCTGGACAAGGGCGCGCGGCCCGACGCGCGGGACGCCTACGGCAACACGCCGCTGGCGGAAGCGGGCCGGAACGCGAACCTCGCGCCGCTGGTCATGCTGATCGGGGCGGGCGGCGACGTGAACGTGAAAAACGCGGAAGACCGGCCGCTCATCGTGGACACCGCGCGGCACGGTTTCGCAAGGACCCTGAAAATGCTGGTGGAAAACGGAGCGGACGTGAACGCCCGCGACGCGGACGGACGCACCGCCCTGATCGAAGCCGCCGCCCAGGACCAGAACCAGATCGTGAAATTTCTCATCGAGAACGGCGCGGACCTTATGGCCCGGGACCGTTCAGGACGCACCGCCCTGAAGGCGGCGCGGGCGAACGGGAACAGGAAAACGGCGGCGCTTTTGACCCGGGCCGCGCGTCTGGCGCGGGAACGCGGGACCCAGGATCCGGCCGGCGCGTCCGGGAGCGGCAAATGAACCGCCGCCTGCGATCTGTTCAATACGGCATTCTTTATGCGGTGCTCGCGTTCTGCCTGTCCGGCGGTATTCACGCGGCGTTCGACCTGAACCGCCTCAAGGACCCGAGGCAGGTGACACAGCGGAGAGTGACGGATTCCATATCCGATGCGGTCCTTTTTGACCGTCTGGACGAAATGGACCGTATCCTGCGTCTTTATCCCGGAAATTTCCGGAACGTGGATCTGCCGCGGGCCTACCTGGACGCCGGAATGGGGTATTACCGCAGGCAATACCGCATGCTGTCCCTGAAAACTTTCCTGAAAGGATATGCGTTTTACGAGGATACTCCCTCCAAGCTGGCCTGCGGATTTTACGCGGCCAAGGTCCTCTATCAGATGAACCGGAGGGAGAGCGCGCTTTTCTACGTGAACCGCGTGCTGTCCCGCATGACGGAAAAAGACGCTCTGCGCGGGGAAACCCTCCGGCTCAAAAGGCGCATCCGCTGGGAATACATTTCCCGTTACGAAGGCCTGCCCGACGAAAGCATCAGCGACCTGGAATTTGACGGGGATGATCTCTGGATCGGGATGTGGACCGGGGGCGTGGCCCGGTACACCCGGAGCGCGAATACCCTGAAGATTTTTCGGGCCCGGAAAAAAGGTCTGATTTCGCCGCATGTCCGGGATATCCAGGTTTACGGCAACAGGGTTTACGTGGGCACTTATTCCGGTCTCTGCCATTACGACAAAAAACGGGGGACCTGGCGTCGCGAAACAGGGGCCCTGGGGCGTTTGACCGTCAAGAAGGTCCGCGTGGTGGAGGGGACTCTCTACGCGGCCACGCTGGGGCAGGGCGTGTTCGTTTACAGGCCGGATACGGGCCAATGGGAAAATTTCTTTTCGCAGGCGAAGAATGTGGTGGACGTGGTCGGCGCCTCCCGCGGGCTGTATATCGCGACGCTGGACAAGGGGCTGTATTTTTACGACGGAAAGACCGCCCGTAACGTTCTGGCGGACGTGACCGCCAAAACGGTCGGCCAGCTGGAAGACCGGGTGTGGGTCGGGACGCACGGGGACGGGATATACGTTCTGGATCGCGAGAACCGCGTTCGCGACCATCTGACGGAAAAAGACGGCCTGGATTCCCGGTATATCGAGACCCTGGAAACGGTCTCCAACCGCATGGTGATCGGAACGCTGGGCGGCGGCGCCGCCGTCTTCCAGCCCGAAACCCGTTCCTTCCGGCGACTGAACATCATGGGCGGCCTGCCCTCCAACGACGTGGTCCGGATCGCGTTCGAACGGAACAAGGTCTGGTTCGGCACCCTGTCCGGCGGGATCGGAATCCTGCTCACGGAAAACCTCGAGGATATCTGATGAACAGGCGGCGGAGCGCGGACCAAACGAACCGCACCGCGGATCCTGATCGGGACAAACGCTGGACGTCCGCAAAATCTCCTTTTAAAATCAGTTTACCATGGTCGTTTCCGCGAACGCGGGAGCCTGATGGATTTCATCATGACAGGAGAGGCCCGTTTTCCCTGGCATGACAGACTGGTTTGTGAATAAAAGAGACCATTCTTCGTTTTCTGCGATCTCTGCGGCCATATCGGAGTGGACAGAATGAAACTGCCCCAGAAAAATGAGATCTACGCCCTGGAGAAGGACGCGCAGGAGAAATACGGCGTGCCCGCCCTTGAACTGATGGAGAACGCCGGCGAGGCCGTGTTCCGTTTTATCCGCGGCCATATCAGGAAATACCGCTCCAAAAAATACCTGGTTTTCTGCGGGCCCGGCAATAACGGCGGCGACGGTCTGGTGGTCGCGAGAAAACTGGTTCTGGATTCCGGCAAGCCCGGATCGGTCCGCGTCCTGATGGTCCGGGGCGCTCCCGGACAGGGCGAGGCGGCCGTGAATTTTTCCCTGGCCGCGGAATCCGGTGTCCGGATCGGTTGTCTTCCCCGGTCCGGGACGGCCCTGGACGCGTCCCTGAAAAGTTGCGACGTGGTTATTGACGCCATTTACGGCATCGGATACCGTCCGTCCGGCGGGGCGGAAGGCCGGGCGTTCGCCCTGTTGGCTGACCGGATCAACGCGTCCGGCAAGACCGTGATTGCCGTGGATATTCCTTCCGGCGTTCTCGCGGACGGCGGGGAATTTCCGTCGGCCGTGCGCGCGGACGCGACGGTGGCGTTCGGTTTCCCGAAGATCGGGCTTCTGGACGGTCCCGGCCGCGAATACGCGGGGCGGAGAACGGTCGCGCCCATCGGTTTGCCGGAGAAAATCCTGCGGGCCCCGAAAGTCAGAACCAATCTTTTGACGCCGGAGGACGCGCGCTCCCTCTATAAGCCCCGGAAAAGACAAAGCCACAAGGGGCACTACGGCCACCTTCTCGTGATAGGAGGTTCGGCCGGAGACGCGCGCACGGGAGAACCGTCCATGAGCGGGGCCGTGATCCTGGCCGGATTAGCGGCGCTCCGGTGCGGGGCGGGTCTGTTAACGGTGGCGGCGCCCGAAGCCGTTCTGGCCGCCGTGCGGAAAAACCTGCCGGAATCCATGGCCCTGCCCCTGGATCAAAACCCGAAGCGGGCCGCCGTGAACCTGAAAAAATACGTCAGGAAAAGAAGAATCAACTGCGTGCTGGTCGGCAACGGCCTGGGTACGGGGGACTGGCAGAAAAAAATCCTGTCCGCGGTTCTGGCCGATGCGTCCGTCCGCCGCCTGGTCGTGGACGCGGACGCCCTGAATATCCTGGCCGAGGACAGCCCGTTAAGCAGGACGCTTTCCGCCCCCGGACGCGTCGCGATCCTGACGCCCCATATCGGAGAAATGGCCCGTTTGTCAGGGCGTGACCGCGGCGCATTGAAATCCGGAAAACTGAAAGCGGCGTCCGCCTTCGCGAAAAGCCGGCGCGTTTACGTGATCCTGAAAGACGCGGTGTCCGCCCTGGCGTTTCCGGACGGAGAGTCCTGGCTGAACGAAACGGGAACGCCGGCGCTGGCCAAAGGCGGGAGCGGCGACGTGCTCGCGGGCATAACGGCCGGGCTCTTGACGTCCGGTTATGACGCGAAGTCCGCCTGTCTCTTGGGGGCTTTCTGTCTGGGCCGCGCCGGGGAGAGGGCGGAGAAAAAACGGTCCGCGGAATCCGTCATCGCGCGCGACGTGATCGCGGAACTTCCGGCGGTGTTCCGGGAACTCGGGAAGACGCGCTGAGAAAACGGTTCGGGCGTTGAAACGGCGGCCCGTCAGGCCCCTTCGAATTCGTCGCGGTATTTGTCCCTGATGGTCATGAAGAGTTCCAGGTTGTCGAACAGCGCATCGATCAGTTTCGGGTCAAAATGGCTGTTCCGGTTTTCGTTCATGAAATCCAGGACCTTTTTCATGTCCCACGCCTTCTTGTAGCAGCGGTCGCTGGCCAGGGAATCGAACACGTCCGCCACGGCCGTGATCCGGCCGTAGATGTGGATCTGCTCGCCTTTCAGGCGGCGGGGGTACCCCGTTCCGTCAAACCGTTCGTGATGTTCGTACGCGATCACGGCCGCGGCGCCGAAAATCTCGCGTTTGGATTTCTTGAGCATTTCGTATCCGGTGACGGTGTGGGTCTTGACCGTCTCGAATTCCTCCGCCGTCAGCTTGTCGGGTTTCATCAGGATGGAGTCCGGTATGGCGAGCTTGCCGATATCGTGCATCGGAGCCGCCAGCTTGATGATGTCCACTTCCTGCTGGGGCAAACCCGCGGCCAGGGCCAGGATGCGGCTGTATTCCGCCACCCGTCGGACGTGGTTGCCCGTCTCCTTGGACCGAGCTTCCGTGATTTCCGAAAGACGCAGAATCACCTCTTTCTGCGTGAACTCGATTTCCTCGTAGAGTTTTTCCAGCTGGTTGATGGTCTGGTTGACGATGATGTTTTTCTCCTCCAGTTCCTCGGAATACGTTTTCAGCTGCCCGACCATGCTGACGATCTTGCCCACCAGGATCCCGCCGATGGTGAGCACGAACGCGAAAAGGCCCCAGTGGCTCAGGTAAACCGTGCGGGGAATCAGGCGGAGTTCCTGCAGGACGTCTCCCACCGCGAACACGGACATCACGGCAAATCCCGTCGTAAACAGGCGGGCGTCCGGATTTCCGCGCATCCAGGACCGCACGGAAGACAAAAACACGATGGCGATGGCGGCCATCAGGCAATATTTGAAAGCCGGCAGAACCAGCATGAGGATGTCGGGATAAACGAAGGACACCGTCCAGGAGGCCGCGGCGAACCCGATGGAAACCACCCAGGTCCAGTACAGCCACTTCTTCCTGTAGATCCTGAGGATTTCCTTGGCGAAACTGGTCGCGAAAGCCGGCAGCGCGTACAGGCTTAAAAGCGCCGCGTATCCCCAGAAAACCGGATGATGCCCGAAAACCAGCTGTTTCATGGGCGTCAGGGCGATGGTGTAAGTGCCCAGAAACACGTTGAACAGGCCGAAGGACAGGAATGCGCGCTGGTTGATCCGGGACAGGAAAAAGATGACGGATGCGATCCCCAGCGCGATGAAGACAAAACCCATGACGAACTTGTCCGCCGAACTGCGGATGATGTCCAGAATGATTTCCGAACGGGATCCGGCCAGGATCTTTTCTCCGGTGAACCCGATCGTTTCCAGGGGGGAGTGGAACCGGAACAGGAGGTTTTTTCCCGAAGAACCGGCCGGCAGCGGGATTTCCCGCCACACAAAACCGTTCATGAGCCCGCCTTCCTGGCCCGCGCTGTAGATCGGGTCGCGTTCCAGGTACACGTTCAGCGCCAGGTCCGATCCGGGAATATAAAGCGTGGAGTTCTCCGGCAGCGCGGACGGCAGGCGGGTCCTGAGCCAGAGAACGCTGTTGGTGGAGCGGCCGGGAATGTTGTAGGGGGTCCGGACGGAAATCCAGCCGGAG
>CAYMRH010000064.1:0-3675 GCA_964392785.1 uncultured Brevinematales bacterium | reverse complement strand
CGCTGCCGGCCGGGACGCGGGACGGGTCTCCCCATCGGTAGGACCAGTCGGTCAGTTTCTGCGCCGGAGGGTTTGAAACCTCCGAAAAGCCGGCGGCGGGCCCGAGACACAGGATTGCGACACACAGAAACACCGTTTGGATTCGCATGCGGGTCTCCCGGCGGCTCACGGCTCTATTCGGTCACCAGTTTTTCAAAGTCGATAAAATCCGCGAACAGGGTGTCAACGCCCGCCAGAAGGGCGATCCGGTTGTTGCGGAGCGCGGGGTCGGGGTCCATCACCAAAACGTCGTCAAAGAACCTGTCCACGACGGGTTTGAACGATGTCAGGATGGCCACGCAGCGCGAGTAGTCCCGTTTTTCCAGGGCGGTCAGAAAGGCCTGTCGGTTTTCGGAGCAGGCCCGGTTCAGGTCCCGTTCCGCCGGCAGCTTCAGAAGGCTGTCAGACACCGTTCCGGCTTTCTGTCCCTGCAGTATGTTTTTCACGCGTTTGAATGCGGCCGAAAGCTTCAGGAACTGGTCGGAGGACCTCGCTTCGTGGATGGCCTGGATCCGCAGATACGCGTCGTAAATATCGGAAACCGAGGACTGGATACCCGCGTCGATCTCGTCGTAGGAAAAACCGTATTCCTTGAGGACGGTTTTGACGCGGGTTGTCACGAAGTCCATGATGCGGGTCCGGAAATCTTCAGCGGTCACCGCAAGAAAACCTTTGTAACGGGGCAGAATGGTGTCAAACAGGGAGGAGATCTCCAGCCGGATTTTCTTTTCGATCAGGATCCGGATGATGCCCAGCGTCTGGCGCCTCAGGGCATAGGGGTCCTTGGAGCCGGTCACCGTGTGCCCGCGGGCGTAAAGGGCGAAGAGGTTGTCGAACCGGTCCGCCAGGGAGACCAGAATTCCCTCCTCGGCCGACGGGAGCCGGTCGCCGCTGAAACGCGGCCAGTAATGCTCGCGGACGGCCGCGGCCACTTCCTCTTTTTCGCCGGAGGATTTCGCGTAGTAATAACCGATGACGCCCTGCAGTTCCGTGAATTCGCGGACCATGCCCGTGACCAGGTCCGCCTTGCAGAGCCGGGCCGCGGAAACGGCGGTATCCGCATGGTTCGGGAAATCCAGCCCGTTCCCGTCCGTTTGCGAAAGGGCGGCCAAGTCCCGGACGTTCGCGGCGATGCGTTCGGTCTTGTCCAGGAGGGACCCCAGGTCGCGCGCGAACAGGACGGACGCCAGTTCCGGCAGGCGGTCGGAGAGTTTCCTTTTCCGGTCTTCGTCGTAGAAAAATTTTCCGTCCGCGAACCGGGCGCGGATCACGCGTTCGTTGCCGGCCGTGATCTGGGGCGATGGCGGCATGTTGGTGATCACAAGGAACGTCCGGGCCAGTTTTCCGGAGGAGTCCTCGAGGGGGACGTATTTCTGGTGTTCCACCATTTCGGAGATCAGGACTTCCTTGGGGAGGTCCAGAAATTCGGCCGGATAACTGCCCACGGCGATTTCGGGATATTCCGTCAGATTCACGAGCGTGTCCAGAAGTCCGTCCGTCAAAAGCGCCTTCGCTTTCTGCGCTTTGGCGGCTTCCTCAACAAGCGAGCGGATCCTTTCGCGGCGCGCGGCCGGGTCGGCCATCACGAAACGCTCTTCCAGGGTTTTCAGGTAGGCGGACGCGTCCGGAACCGGAAAAGAACCGGGGGACCTGAGACGGTGCCCCAGGCTGACGTTCCCGGCCGTCAGTTCGCCGTAGGAGAAGGGGAGAGTGCGGTTTCCCGCCAGGGCCAGAATCCAGCGGATGGGCCGGACAAACTGGGTTTTGGAGGTTCCCCACCTCATCGTTTTGGGGAAGGACAGGGCGTCTATCACGTCTTTCCACAAATCCGGGAGAATATCGGAGACCCGGCGGCCGCCGTCCTTTTTGTACAGGAAGACGTATTCGTTGCCGCTCACGTCTTTTTTCACGATGTCTGTCACGGACGCCTTGGCGGACGCGAGAAACCCTTCCAGGGCGCGAGTGGGTTTGCCGTTTGCGTCAAAGGCGGACTTCCAGGCAGGCCCCTTTTTTTCCACGGTTTTTTCGGGAGTCATTTCCGCCAGGCCCGTCAGGACCACGGCCAGACGCCTGGGCGTGCCCGCCACGGTCACGGCGGCCGGAGGAATCCCCAGAGCCGTCATTTTTTCCGCCGTCAGTCCGGACAGCTGGTCTAACGCCGCGGTCAGGACTTCGTGGGGGATTTCTTCAACGCCGATCTCCAGCAACGCGTTCGGGTTCATGGTGCGGACTCCTGTTTACCGGTCATGGGGCTGCGGTTCCAGCGGCGGGACTTTCTGCCCGGGATTTTTTGCGTGTGATCCGATGCCGGACGCAATGATTATAGGAAATTCCGGCCAAAAAAACCAGTTATCAGCGGACCTGGCGGCTGCGGCGGGACGTTTTGTCTTCGCGGCCGGGTTGGGGAAGGCCGATCCAGAGAAACGCCCTGTAAAGCCCGCCGATGGACAGGATCCGGACCACCAGAAACGCGGTCAGGACGCGGGCCAGGATGATGATCCAGAAATTGCCTCCCACGACCACAAAGACCATCGTGTCTTCGATGATCGCGTGGGCCAGGACCAGAAAAACTGTGGTCAGGCAGACGTCCTTGTGGGACAGCCTGTTTTTTTCGGAAAAACGGAACAGGATCCCTGCGCCGTAAGTGATCCCGATGAAGAGCCCCACCACCCAGGGGACAAACGCCTTTCCGCTGAACCCGATCAGCCGGGGAACGGTCTCGAAATATTTCTTCATTTTGTGCCGGAACGGCAGGAGGAGAACCAGTTCGTAGGCCAGCATGATGACGAACATGTAAACGACGATCTGGCCGCTCGTGAACGCCATGCTCCGCAGGGTGTTCCACCAGGAGAACCGGACGGCGGCGGCGTACGGGTTTAATACCGCGCCGGGAATGTTTTCCGGTAAGAGCAGGTTCAGCAGCAGCCCGGCGCCCAGGGCCAGAAAAATCCGGAAAAACGCGATCCGCACCGTGCCCATTTTCAACCGCACCAGGATGGCCGTTTCGATGAACAGGGTGTGGGCCAGTCCGATCATGATGCCCAGAATGGTGACCTGGCGGAACGTCATGGGGATGGCCGCCATGGTGGCGATTCCCGCGTAAATGTTGTTGGTGAAGGCCGCGAGCAGGGTCAGCGCCGCCTCTCCCGGCAGGCCCAGATGTTTCATGAACGGGGAGAAAAACGGGGCTATGAAATCCAGGACGCCGATCTCCCTCAGGAAGGCGGTGGCCAGGGCGAGGGGAACGTAAACCTTGATGAGCGTCCAGGACACTTTCAGCGCCTGGCGCGCGGACTCCGTCAGCACGTCGCGGATTCCGCGGGGTCGCAGTGTCCTGTCCGGGGCATTCCTTAGTCTGGCTGTCCTGTCCGGCATCCTGTCCGTCCTGTCAGTAAGGGCTGATCGTGATTTTGGATTCTTTTTCCTCGGCCAGGACCGATTCCGCGGCTTCCAGCGCGGCCGGATGAGTGAGCGCAACGGCGGATTTCTTTTTCCAGTTTCCGGTGAGGAAATACAGAAGCGACAGAGTCATGCCGGCGGCCCACGCGATCGGAATCCCCCACCAGATTCCGTCCGTGCCGATGCGCCGGGACAAAAACCAGGCCAGCGGGATCCGGATGGCCCAGAGGGACAGGA
>CAYMRH010000063.1:0-11942 GCA_964392785.1 uncultured Brevinematales bacterium | reverse complement strand
AAACACCCGGTATCAGCCGGTACGGGACCTTCTTCTGATACGCCCGGTAACCCGGCAGCGATTTCACAAGCATTTTTTCCTCGTTCAACAGCCGGATGAGAAGCAGAACGGGAACCGGCAGCGCGGACAAAAGCGCCCACCAGGAGCCCAGGGCGAGCGGACTGAACATATACAGGATGACACCCCCCAGGTACATGGGATGACGGACCAGCGCGTAGGGTCCCGTCGAAATGACTTTCTGCCCTTTCTGGACTTCCACCACACGCGAGGCGTATGAATTCTCCCGCATGACCAGAACGAACAGCATATAACCGAGGAAAACCATGATATCCGCGATGATCACGATCGGCCAAGACACTTCCGACCAGCCGAATCGCCTGTCCAGACCAGGCAGAATAAAGACCAGCATATATAGAGGAAGCCCCAGGTACATGACGGCCTTCTGAGTCTTTCTTTTTTCTTTCATCCGCGTGCGTTTTTCCAGCAGATCAGGGTCCTTCATCAGGAGATAGACCATCAGTCCGGTCATCGGCAGGAACAGGATGGCCATATAGACCCAAGCCTGCCAGTAATTCCAGGTCCCGGCCGTGAGGAAAAACAGCGCGCCGATCACCACGGCTCCGGAACCCAGGCGGACCAGCGTTTTCTGCATGATCTTTTTTCGATCAATCTTCACGGTTTTCTTACTCTGCGGCATTCAATCACTCCCATGTAATCCAGGCAGGATCCAGGATCCAGGGGTCAGGATTCAGAGAGACCTCAATGATATCCAAGGATTAATACCATTGAAATGACAACTCCTAAATCAAAATCCTAAATCCTAGACCCTACAATTTCCCTTCCATCCGGAACAAAATGCTGTATTCTCCCATCGTGTCCCGCGAAAATTCCTGATTTTTCTCGCCCAGCAGGAAACCGACCAGGCCCGTCAGCGTCAAACCGTCCGAAACCACCCACGATACCGACGGCATGAGCGTAAAACTCCCGTCCACGCAGTTTACGAACGAATCGATTTTTAATCCCAAAAATTCGTCAAATTGGAACCCCGCGGACGCATAGACGTAGTGCCGGGCCTTGAGATAGGTGTCGTTTGTGACCGAACGGTTGGTGTAATCGTTCGTGGACGTCCATCCGGTTTCATTGTAATAGTAATTGGCACCCAGGACCAGTTTTCCGTTAAAAAAACTGTAATCCAGTCCCGCGGAAAACTCGGAATAATTCGTATTGGCCAGGTCGTTGAAATGAAAGGCGTAAGACGCGTTGACGCCCAGTTCCAGGTCACCTTTGATGAAGATGCCGGCAACGTTCCTGTGCACGTCTTTCCTGTTCAGGACAAGCCCCGCGTCCCACCCGAAAATGTTGGCAAAAACCGTCCCCCCCAAGGAGGAATTGGTCACTTCCGCCCGCGGACCGGCATAGATTTTCCCGCCTGAGAGGTCCCCGAACGGAAACGCCCATTCCAGGGCCAACAGCCCCTGTTTGTCGTAGGCCAGGTCGCCCATGTTGATGTTTTTGTCCATCTCGAAGGGATTGAAAATCCCGGGCAGGCCGAACGTCACGTAGGTCTTTCCCGCGGTAAAGAAACCGACTGGCGATCCATAACGGATGAACATTCTCAGCAGATTCAGGGAATAGCCGTTGGTCACAGCGAGCAAGGCGTCCCCGTAATACAGCGCGAAACGAACGTCCGTATAAAAGCGCCATTCCTCGGTTTTCCGGGTCAGAACCAGCTTGGCTTCCACTACGTCGCTGAACCGGAAATCGTTCGTGGTCTTGACGAAGACGGCGTCGTTTCGGAGAGCGCCGCCCAGGTCTATAGATGAGAAACCATAAATAGGAATCAACAATACGATTAATGAGAACCATTTCAACACAATCACCTCCAGTCCATTCAGAAGGATTTAGGGGCCAGGATACAGTATCCAGCAGTCAAAGCCCTCTATCATACCTAAATCCTAAATCCTAAATCCTAAATCCTAGATCCTAGATCCTAAATCCTAGATCCTGAATCCTGGACCCTATTTCCTGAGATTCTGCCTCGTAAACAGTCTCGCCGGCAGGGGCTTGTCGAATTCCAGATCAAAGTATTCAAGCCTTGTCACGGAATCCTTGCGTTTCATGTCCCGGATTTCGATTTTCGTGGGGAAATAACGGTCGCCGAATTTCCGGATCCCGCTCTGGGAGAATCTTTTCAGCAGCCGGCCGCTTTTGGCGTAGAGATCGTATTCCAGCGGCACCATCCTGGTCTTGTCCACCAGCATGCGCTGCCGGTAATAGGTCACGTCTTCCACTTTGGCGGTCAATTCGATATTGTAACAGGACACGCCGTCCACGATCTGCTCGCCCTTGAGTTCAGCCCTGTATTTTTTCTCCAACTCCTCGTCGCTCAGCATGTCTTCGTAGGACAGATCGCTCCCCATCATGCCCTGCCGGAGCATGTGGCCGGAAATTTTCATGATATCGTCCGCATCGGGAAGGTAAATCCAGAGCTCGTTCTTGATCTTGAGGTATTTCACTCCTTTGTCCTCGGGATTCAGGAATTCCACGAAGAACCGGCTACCCTCTTTCATCCCGTAGGACACCATCTCCTTGGTCATTTTCCGCCCGTCCCGGTCAATCACCATCACGGCGCGGCCTTTCTGCGTTTCGAACACCTGGTTTTGGTCCACCTGCCTGATGATATCTTCCGCTGTCAGAGCGTGAATCAGAACGGGCGCCAACACGGCGATCATGGCTAAGCGAAACATTCCCTGCCTCCTTTTTTTCTTCCGGTACGGGACGGCCGCCCCGCCGGAGCCGTCAGCATTCGTTCCAGGTTTCCGAGGGCGCCGGCTTCTTCCGGCATGACCCGCCCGTCGGCCATCGCGATTCCCCGGGCGAAATCCAGAAGCGCCTTTTTCTGCCGGGCTGTTGCGCACTGGCGGAAAAATCCCGCGGAATCCCGAATCCTCTCCTCAAGTTCCGCAGCGCCGAGAGCGGATAACAGCCCGACTTCCATCAGGATGTCGGTCAGCCCGGGACGGCCGGCGGAACGCGTTTCGCGCGGACCGTCCATACCGCGGACCAGAAAGCGCACGATCTCGCGGATCTCTCCCTCATCTATCCGGTTGTCGGAACACATGATCCCGTACAGCAGGTCCAAGCCGGCAACAACCAGGTTCATGCGGCCTCCCCGTCGCGGCAGTCGTATACGCCGCTTTTCAGCAGTTCGATCAGGTTCGCGATTTTTCCGGCATACTTTTTTCTCAACAGGTCGCCGGAGGCCTCCGTTAACGCGTCGCCGTTCAGTTCCGCCAGCCATCCGTTCAGGACCCATTTGAGAAATTCCAGGGTCCGTTCCAGCCCGAACCGGAGGCGATCCGTCCGCACACCCCGGAACACGGAGGTGGTCAGGCGGAACAGCGCCGGCGAATACTCCAGGACAATTTTTTCTCTCATGGGCCGGGCTTTGTGTTCCGACAAAGTCCTGAACAGGCGGAAATATCCGGGATACCGGATATATAAGTCCAGGACCATTTCCAGGACCCTTTTCATTCTTTCCAGGAGTTCGACCGGCAGACGGCTCACTTCACGCTCCGCTTCCCGGAGCAGTCCCCGGGCCGCGGTTTTCACCAGATAATAGTAGAGACCGTCCTTTGACCCGAAATACTGGAACAGGCTGCCCTTGGAAATCCCCAGCTTTTTCACTATTCTGTTCGTGGAAGAGTTTTCATAGCCGGACACGGTTATTTCTTCAAGACAGGCCCTGATCACAACCTCTTTCTTGTCCGGCGGAAGGTTTTCTAACGTCCTGTATGGCAAATCAGACCTCGTATCCGAAAATTATGACCACCTGGTCATTTCGATTTTAACCCGGACCGGAAGCGGTGTCAATACCTCCCGACTATTTTTTTTCCGCCAGGATCCAGCCGTTAGAAACGGCCAAAATGCCCAGGTTTTTCTTTTCAATCAGGACGCGGTTCGCCGGCTGATCGGGCAGATGGACAACGTCTCCGGGCAATCCTTCGCCGAGATAATCGTCAACGGAAAAGACCCTTCTGATCCGGCAACCCCGCAGAACGGACGCCAGGAAGATCTCCCCGTAGTTTTCCCCGCGGTTGACGAAGAAAACGGTCCGCTCCCGGTTTCCCCGTTCTGTCCATTCCACCAGCACCCTCTGTTCCGAGTCACGGTCCTGGATATGGATAACCGCTACGGACGCTACCGTGAAAAGAGCGGCGATTGCCAGGACCGTTATTTGCGGCCAGAAAGCCCCGGGAAACCGGCGATACCGGACCCGTGCGGAATCGGACATTTCCTTCAGATACCAACCCACCAGCACGGACAACGGCGGATACACGCCCAAAATATACCAGTCCAGACGGACCGCTGTCACGGAAAACAGCGCAAAAGGCACAACGATCCAATACAGGAAAAACGGCTCCCGGAAGAACGCGTTCAGACGGATCAGGAAATCCCGCCCGCCCCCGGATGTCTTTGCCGGCGCCCAGGAATTCTTGTGGAAGAAAAACAGGGCCAGAAAAACGGACCAGGGAAAAAACTGGGCGGCGATAACGCCGAAATACCAGAAAACCGCAGACGAACTGGTCCCCAGCTGTCGGGTGGTCCGTGTCACCATGTCGTTTCCGATCATACTGCGGAAGAAGGCCAAACCGTCCGCGGAATAGCGCAGGGCCGCCCAGCCCAGAACCGGAACCAGAAACAGGGTGAGATAGCCCAGATAGTCCTTCCAGGAATATTTTTTCCAGCGTCCCGCCGCAAACAGATAAAGGGCCGAAACGGCGAACACCTGGATCACGGCAAAACTCTTTGTCAGAAACGCCAGTCCGGCCGCCAAACCGCTCCAGGCCAGAAGCCGTTTTCTTTTCTCCGATTCAAGAACCAGCGCCAGCGCGGCCGTCATGAAGAAAACGAAAAGCGAATCAAAATCCCCCTTGCGGGCGGAATGAAAATGGACAAAGGCATAAGTCGTGGAAAGAGCGATGCCGGAAAAAAGCGCGGTCAATGGCCCCAGCCGCCTTCTGGCGACCAGCATGGTCAGCGCCACGGTCAGAAGCCCGAACAGGGCGGAGGGAAAACGGAACGCAAATATCGAAATCCCGAATACCCGGTAGGACAGCGTCATGATCCAGAACAACAGCGGGGGTTTCGTGTTGTAGTGGTCGGTTTCGAACAGATAGGTGGTCTTGGCGTAATCGCCGGAGACCAGCATTTCGTATGCCGTGGTGCCCTGACGCGCCTCGTCCAGGTTCTGCACCGGCAGGGCATCCAGCCGGAAAAACAGCTGAAAAGCGGCAAACGCCATGACCGCGGCGAACAGAGGCCACCAGCTTTTCCCGATCGCGTCCTTTTTCATACGCACCCCCGTTGGCACAGATTATAACACGGACGGGACCGCCCGGGCAAAAGAAAAAAAACGGGGGGGAGCGGCTGGTGTTTTCCGCTCCCCCGAAGCCCACAATATCAGTCTTTCGACCAATTTACAGAAACGATTTCAGATGACCAGCCCGTAGATCATGTTGATGACGGATATGAGAATGTCGTACAGGAAGGAAACGGCCCCGAAAGACACCGCGTAAAAGCATACCGTCTGGAAATAATCGCGCGACAGCGCGCGCCGGCTCGCAAAAGCCGAACCGAAACTGGACACGATGATAAGGATCAGGATCACGGATATGTAGTAGGCGATCTTGTTGAACACGCTGTTTCCCAGCTGATGAAAATTGATTTTGGAGGAATAGACAAAGTTGTTGTAGAGAAAGATGTCGATCAGACTGGCCGACCGGGACGTCCCGATGGAACTCAGGGCGTATATTCCGGCCGGATCGTAGATGAGGGGGACGCTTTTCACGCCGGAAACCCTCTTGGAAAAGGTCATTTTACCGCCGGAATACTGCTGATAAACCGGATTGACGGCTAACAGCTCCTGATCCACGATTTTCGCGTAAGTGGACGCCAGGACATAATCCAGTTTTTTCTGGGGCGTATAGGAAATCATCCGGAAGCCGGTCACGTAGAAAGCGCCGTTCCCGTCTGTCATTTTCTGGAAATAGAGATAGGAATTGCCCATCGCGAACGCGATATTGTCCCGGGACGGCCGCGACGAAAGACGGTAAAACTCCTGGACGGAAAACTTTTTTCCGGTCTTGTCCGGTTCCGTTCTCAGCGACCGGATATTTTTGGCCTTCAGAACCGCGCTGTCAACGGCCAGACCGTGCAGTTTGGGCACGGCCAGTTCCTGGAAAACCACGCTGCCCGCCAGCACGGCGAAAATATAAACCAGAGTAAAGAACCCCTGGGCCGCGGGAGGCGACTGGGCTTCCGAGCGGCTCTTGACGACCAGCGGCCACAGAATGGACAGGGACGTGATGATCGGAATATAGTACAGATAGTCGTTTGCGATGCGGTACAGGGCCCACAGACCGTCCGCCTTTTCAAAATAGAAGTGGATCACGCCGGACATCACGGTCACGAAGACCGTCAGGACAATCAGATACAGAAGATAGCGGCTCATTTTTCGCATGCCAACCCCCTTGCGGACTAACGGCCCGAGCGCCGCAGGATGACCTGCCGGAGTTCAATCAGGCCGTATCCGATCATGGCGGTCAGGGAACCGACGGTCAAACTGGGCAGAACGACGCGGAAGAAAGCGTTCTTAATCCCGAACCGGATCAGGGCGATCAGGCTCAGGTAATAGGGTAACGCGAGAAACAGGACGACACTGATTGCGAACAGGGCGGCGTAGGACAGCGCCATGATCTGCCGGTCGTTGAAATAGACAACAATGCCGCTGATCACGCCGAAAAACCCGATCCCCATCAAAAAAATCGCCAGCGCAGAAAACAGGACGCCGCCTCCCGAGAACGTGGAGGCGAACAGACCCCGGAATTTTTTGACAAAGTCGATATACATTCCGAACACCATCCGGGTCACGCCCGTCTCGGGAATCTGACGGACGGCTTCCCGTCTGGGAATGGAGAAATTGGCCCGATGAGGCGAAAGCCCGCCCTCGGACAGGATCTGCGAAGTCCCCACGTTCAAGGTGTCCTTCCCGACACTGCCGCCGCTGATCACGTGGGCGTTCCGCTGAAACAGCAACCCGCCGCTGATGGAAGACCGGTTCATGCGCTCCGCGTAAATCCGGAAATCCTTGACGGAATTGATGACCCCTTCCCGGATGTCCGGAGCGTACGTCATCCGGACCGGTTTTTCCAGGACACGGAAATCGATTTTCGCGACGAAAAACACGGTCAGGATCACGGCGTTGACCGCCGATACGATCGGAACCATGATCATGGTGAATTTCTTGTCAGACCCCAAAAACGCGAAATAGAAACAGCTGGCCGTGATGACCACCAGCGGCACGGAATACAGCAGGAATATCCCGTAGTTCTTCAGGGCCAGCATCAGAACGGCCGCTTCTCCGCGGAATTTGTAGTAGGCCAGCATGGTCATGAGATAAAACAGAAGGACAAAAGCCGTCAGGAGAAGAATCACGAGCAGTCTGAACAGGTAACTCTTGAGGGATTGGAGATACCGCACGGCAGGCCTCCTTGCCTCTGGGTGAAATCCGTAGGGTATTTATCGGAAAATGACCCTGATAATATTGAGAGATCCGCGGATAAAAAACATGAAATTCAGGGGATTATTCGTCATAAAATATTGACCTGCCGTTAATTTCTGTTAAAATATACCGGAAATTAGTAGAAATGCGCCCTTTTCCTTTGAAATTAGGAGGAAACGATATATGGCAGTCGTACAATTCAGTCATGTGACCAAGGTTTACGAAGGAAACGTGGTCGCCGTCAAGGACGTGAACCTGACCATTAACGACAAGGAATTTATCGTTCTGGTCGGTCCTTCCGGTTGCGGCAAATCCACCACCCTGAGAATGGTCGCGGGTCTCGAAGACATCTCGGAAGGCGAAATCTCCATTGACGGATCGGTGATCAACAAGAAAGCCCCCAAGGACCGCGACATCGCCATGGTTTTCCAGAACTACGCCCTCTACCCCCACATGACCGTGGAGGAGAACATGGCGTTCGGCCTGAAGCTCCGCAACTATCCCCGCGAGGAAATCCGCAAACGCGTGGACGAGGCCGCCGGGATCCTGGGATTGGGCGAACTTCTGAAACGCAAACCCAAAGCCCTGTCGGGCGGTCAGAAACAGCGCGTGGCGATCGGCCGCGTGATTGTCCGCAAACCCAAAGTGTTCCTGTTCGACGAGCCCCTATCCAACCTGGACGCCAAACTGCGCGTGCAGATGCGGGCCGAAATCATCAAGATCCACGCCCGCCTGAAAGTGACGTCCATTTACGTGACGCACGACCAGCTCGAGGCCATGACCATGGGCGACAAGATCGTGGTCATGAACAACCAGCAGATCCAGCAGATCGGCACCCCCATGGAAGTGTACAACAAACCGGCCAACAAGTTCGTGGCCGGTTTCATCGGCAGCCCGCCCATGAACTTCTTTGACGCCACGGTCGCGGAAAAGAGCGGTGCCGTGTGGCTCAACTTCAAGGATTTCCAGATGAAAATGCCCGTGGAGTTCCACGACCAGCTGCGCCCCTACATGAACAAACCGGTCATTTTCGGCATCCGGCCGGAAGACATCTTCGACCGCAGCGCTTACCACAGCCAGATCGACAACAACATCACCGTCGCCAACGTGGAAATCGTGGAGCACCTGGGCGCCGAAGAACACGTGTTCTTCATCACGAACAACTATTCCTTCACCGCCAAATACGACGCGTCTGTCGTGATGCACATCGGCGATACGAACAAGGAAGTGGTTTTTGACCTGAAGAATGCCCACGTGTTCGACGCGGACACCGAACTCGCGATAGTCTGACCAGTAACGGTTCCTATACGGGCGTCCCGGCTTTGGCCGGGACGCCTTTTTTTTTCAACCCTTCAGGCCGGCATTAGGCCCTGCCACTATCAGAACGCCGCGCCTTCCGTTCCGACCGGAAAAGCCCTCAAAATAAACTCCAAAAACGAGTCCCTGGCCGATTTTTCAGTAAATTTTAACAATAACCGAAAATAGATAGGGGAACCTTTGTATGCGACTGAAATTTCGGCCCGCCCCCGCTGTCTGCTGTTTTCTCCTGGTTTGTCAAAGCGTTTTCGCCGCGGTTTATACCGTCAGGCCGAACGACACCCTGTGGGGAATTGCCAGGCGTTTTCACATCACGGTGGATCTGATTGTCAAGATCAATGACCTGATGGGAACGAAACTGAAAGTCGGGCAGAAAATCGCCGTTCCCGAACGGATCCTGGATTACCGGGTGCAGCCGGGGGACAACCTGACGAGGATCGCCAAAGCCAACGACTCCAGCGTGCCCGCCATCATCCTGTTGAACAACCTTTCCGGCGAGACTGTTTTTGCCGGTATGACACTGCGGGTTCCCGTGATCACGGAAAACCGGTCCGCCAACGCCAAGTCGTCGCAGCCGGTCGCCACCCCTCCCTCGCGCAGAAAGGCGCTTGTTCACAGGGTCCAGAAGGGGGACACTCTGACCGGTCTTTCGGAACGCTACAGCGTGTCCATCAGGGAAATTATGGCCTGGAACGGCAAGAAATCCGATTCCATCCTGACCGGCGAACACCTGAGGATCCATACCGACCCGCCCGTCCGGATGGAAGAACGCATTACCGCGGTTTCGGAGAAAAGCCCGCCCAAACCGGTTTCCTGGATTTCGACCGGCGTATACCAGTTTCCCATTGACCGCGGATCCGTGGACCGTATGGCCCGGAGCGGACGCGGAATGATTTTTTACGTGGACGGCAGGACTCAGGTCAAAAGCATGGGCCAGGGCGTGGTGGAATACGCGGGACCGCTGACGGGTTACAACCAGATTGTCATCGTCAATTACGGCAACGAGGAACGCGCGGTCTACGGATTTCTCACCGGATTGTCCATCCGGGAAGGCCAAAATGTCCTGAAAGGTCAGACCATCGGCTCTGTGGAACAGGTTTCCTATTCCCCCAAAATCCAGTTTTACCTTGAACTCCGGAAAGGAAAAAACACGGTGGATGTTCCCGAGGCATTCCCGTTCCTCAAGTCCGTTGGCCCCCTGGCGGCACGCTGACCGTTACCGGTTTTCGTCGTCCAGATGACGGATCATCCGTTCCAGGACGGCTTGGCGTCTCTGTTCCGATTCGTTGAAGAGGACGTGTTTGCCGCCCGGAACCATTTCCACCCGGCACCCCGGCAGCTTCTCCCTCAGAAACTCCAGGTTCCAATTCCAGTCCAAGGCCGAGTCGTTGTCCCCCTGGATGATCAGGACTTCCTCTGCCGGAACGGAACCGTCTTTCAACCGGTCGTTCCATATGATCAGCGCACCCACCCATTCCCTCGGGATCGATTTCTCCTGCAGAGGGTCCTTTTCGGAAAGAAATCGGAGGTATTCGCCGTATTCTTCGTCACCGGAATAATCCGCAAAAGACCTGGGAACTTCGGATAAAAATGGGTATAAAAAATATCCGGCGCGGATGGCCCACCACCACGAGGGCCTGACCAGAGGAGCCGCAAACACAATGCGATCGAAAGACCGCGGATATTCTCTCAGCGCTTCGTAACACGCGGCGCAAGCCGTGCTGTGTCCGACAAAATGCAACGGTCCGCCAAAACGGTCCCTGACCATTGCCTGAACGTCCAGCAGGGCCCTGCCGTACAGGGAAAAATCCGAGATGCCGCCTCTCTTTCCGTCGGAAAGCCCATGGCCGGGCAGATCGAACAGAACAACTCGATATGAGCTGTTTAACAGGGCCCGGGCGGGATGAGTCATGTTCCCGGAATGGTCCATATATCCGTGCAGCAGGATGACGGTACCCCGCGTCCGGGCCGGTTCCATGACCAGGACAAAGAGTTTCTGCCGCTCGCTGCCGGACAGACCTGCCAGGATCTTTTCCGCTCTCGGAAAACCGTAAAACGACAAGTAGTTTGTCAGCCAAGGATCATTTTGACCTGACCTGCCCCATTCCAGATCCGCCAATCCGTTCTCCCGGGCCTTGATGAAAGCACCGGCATCCGGAAAAACCGACAGATTAGTAATAAACGACACCATCAGCGCCAGAACAGATATTCTTATCAACATATTTTTCCTTTTCACTACGCCGGACACTCACAAAGATTCATCCGGCAAAGCAGATCTCTATTCAAAATCGTAAAGACACATGCACCGAGATTTTGCCGCGTTAGGCTTCCTTCCATCAACATTACAGCGGCTTTCTCCCTTTGTTATATTCGCCATCCGCGGGGAGCAGGCAAGGACTGCCGTAAATCGCCATCCGTTAACGAATATTGATGCGTCTGTTGATATTTTCTTTAAATGCCTTGACAAATGTTAACGGAAAGCCGAAAATATTTCATGAACAGTCAATCAGGAATTTGCATAGATCGTTCAAACGATCAGGTTTTATCACTCCGTTCAGGCCGGAAAGACGCCCAGCACCATCCAGCACCATTTTGTGAGCATCATTGGTAGATAAGACAATATGGTGCTGGATGGTGCTGGGAGGAAAGTCCGGGCATCCAAAAGCGACGGGCCGGTGAACAGCCGGATCCAGCACCATTTTATCGGGTTCTTTGAAACAAACTCACAAAATGGTGCTGGACTAGATAGCGCCACAGAAAACAAACCTCCCAGCCCTTGTACGGAACGGTTTGAAACCGTTCCGTACAAGGGCTGGGGAAGGGTGAAAAGGCGGTGTAAGAGACCACCGCGGGACCGGGTAACCGGTTCCGGCACGGCAAGCCTCCCGGGATGCAAGGTTAAATAAGCATTCCTTTCCGCCGCTTTGCGGGGAATGCGGGTAAACCGCTCCAGTCCGCCTGAGAAGGCGCTGACGAGAGAGATGTCTTTCCCCAGCACCACTCTGCACCACTTATCAAGTGGTGCAGAGTGGTGCTGGGACAGAACCCGGCTTACAGGTCT
>CAYMRH010000062.1:0-12111 GCA_964392785.1 uncultured Brevinematales bacterium | reverse complement strand
GCGGCCACCTCTTCCAGAAGGTCCCTGGCCACGGCCGAATTAGCCGCCGGGTAACCGTCCACCCCGATGGCCTTGAACGGCAAAATGGTATCCGGACTCCCGATCACCGCGATTTTCCTGTCCCCCGCCATCAATGAGCCTCCCGAATTCGCGAACGGACTTCCTCGGCTTTGATGTCGTTCAACAATCCGATAAAAACGATCTTGAGGTTCTTGATTTCCGCCTGCTTGAGCCGCAGGTATTCCTCGATCACCTCCGGCCCCGAGGGAACAAACCGGAACGGCCTGAGTTCGCCCAGAAGGAATTCGTCGGCGGCCTTCTCAAAACGGACAAATCCCCGGTTTTCCAGAACGTCCCGCACGCCCTCTTCCAGGGCGGGTCCGTACGCCGTACCGCGGACATATTCGGCAACGGCCTCCAGCGAATCGCCGGCGGCGTCCCGCAGGTCACGGTCAGAAAGCGTGCCGCCCTTGAGCAGAAGATAGCGGTCGGCGGACTTTTCCAGGGACAAACGCCGGGCACGGATCATGTTCTTGATGTTTTCCATGTCGGCCGTCTTGCGGTAATAGGACGCAACGCGTTCGTGGCCGCGTGCCGCAACAAGCGAATTCAGCCGGTAATCGTGAAAAGCCGAATCCAGGATGAAATCCAGGATCTGGATGTTCCGGGACCGGAAATACTCCTCTTCCGCCCGGACCAGCGCCGCGGCGATCACCGGCGGCAGTTTATGATACTGTTTCTCGAAAATCACGGTGTAGATTTCGTCTGACGGAAACACGCCCGTGTCCGAGAGTATGTCCCAGTCCATGGGCAGTTCCTGCAGTTTGGACTTGATCGTCATCTTGATGTTGTTCAAGTCCACCGTCATCCGGTGCAGCCGGACCACAAGCGGATCGGGCAGGAGCTGATCCAGTTCGCGGTAGAGCTCGAACAGCGCTTTTTCCAGGACCGTTTCGTAATCCTCCAGGTTGGTTTCCCCGAACAGCTCGCCGTACGCGCTGTCCTTGATGTTCCTGACAAAGACCTCCCGGTTCCCGGACTCGGCCCACCTGGTCAGGGTCAGGGAATCCAGAATGTCCTTTTCCCGCGCGCGCAGCAGGGAGGAGGCGTACCACCAGTCTGCCAGCATCTATGCTCCGCCCGCAAACAGGATTTTCGCGACAGCCCGCTCCAGGTCTTCCTTCCGGGCGTCCAGGAGAGCGTCCAGTGTCAGGTTCCATTCCACGTCCCCGGCCTTGAGGACAATGCCGCCGGTAAATTCCCGCCGTTCAGAGTCCAGCTTCAGGTCCGTTCCCGACTGGCGGCCCAGTTCCCGGACAAACTTCTCGTCCAGGGTTTTCTCGGCAACGGACAGGACTACCGTTGCGTCCTGTGCTTCGCCGCAGGCCGGACGCGCCAGGCGGCCCACCAGTTCCGCGTAATCCGGAGACGCGGCCAGTTCGGTCTTGGCACGGGCGAATACCCGGTCCAGGAGTTCGCGCTTTTGCCGAAGCGCCTCGCTTTTGCGCCGGGCTTTCGCGTCGATCACGATCCCGCGACGGATCCCTTCGCCTTCCGCGGCGGCCTGCTCCTTCTGGAGAGCGGCGAATTCCTCCGCGCGTTTCCGGTAACCGGCCAGGATCTCTTTTCTTTTGGCTTCCGCCTCGTCCAGCAGTTCCTTCTTCTTTGACCGGGCGTCGGACAGGATTTTATTCTTGATGTCTTCCAGGGCCATGGGTTCCTCCGGTCGTCAGATCTGCAGCCACATCATGAAACTCATGAGAAGCCCGAAAACGGCGTACGTCTCCACCAGAGCGGGCGATATGATGGCTTTGCCGAATTCGCCCGGCTTCCGGGACACCAGCTGGATGGCGGCCGCGGACGCGACTCCCTGCCAGTAGCCCGTCACCAGACCGGCTATCGCTATCGGGAAACTGGTCAACAGGGTAAACAGCCCCTTTTCCGGGGTGAACACGAGCGCGGGATCGGACACTTTCACAAAAATGAGAAACCCGATCAACAGACCGTAAATCCCCTGTGTGCCCGGCATGGCCTGGATGGGAAAAATGACACCGAATTTGTTCGGGTCTTCCGTCAGGGCGCCGCTGGCCGCCTGGCCGGACAAGCCCAACCCCCAGGCGGAACCGATGCCGCCCATAAACGTCGCGAACATGATGCCCATGGCCGCGAATACCAGGCCCCAATTGAACGTGACGGCGGCGGTTGTGGCCGTTCCCGCCCCATCCTGACCGAAAAGAACGCCGGCGCTTGCGGTGAAAACCAGCGCGATGACCGCCTGTGTGATTCTTTTCATATTATCCTCCGATCTTGCATTGATGAACAGCGGGGTCCTGCCCGCTCTCGTCGCTTTGGATGTCGTGATACCGGCCTTCCTCCCGCAGGGGGCGGAACGCCTGACCGCCGGCGCTGTAAAATTTCGAGAAGAACTCCACGTACTGGAGCCGGGCGGAATGGATGAACGCGCCGAACGCGCTCATGACCAGGTTAAATGCGTGGCCGACCAGGAATATCAGAAGACCGAAAAAGACGGTCAGGATATTGGGCCTGTCTCCCACCACCATGAACGTGATGTAATTGAAAACCATGCTGATCACGCCCGTTCCCACGCCCAGAGCCAGCAGACGGGCGTAGGACAGCAGGTCCCCCAGAAATGATGTTACGCCGTACAAACCGTACAGCCCGCCGAAAAAGCCCGCAACCGGGTTTTTCGATTTCCGGATCGAATTGACGATCACCCCCGCGGCTCCGGCCAGCACAAAATACATCAGCACCCGGACTACGCTTTCGGGCAGTCTGGGCAGCATGGGCGCGAGCGATGGAATACCGGCCAGAACGAACACGCCGAACCCGCCCGTCAGCAGAAGGATCCAGGGCACGTTGTCCAACAGGGCGTTGACGACACCGTCCCGGAACGCGGTCGCCATCCGCAATATGATCCCGTACACCAGCTGGACGGATCCGAGCAGAAGGGCGTAATACATGACCACCAGCGGATATTTCAGCGGATCGGTCAGCATCAGGCTTTTCAGCGATCCGGCCATGCCTTTGAGCGCCGGGAAATACCGGGGTAGATAGGTCGTCAGCAGGTCGCCGAAATAGGACCCGAACAGCACCCCGAAGATCATCGTCGAGAATCCCACAACGGCCAAAAACGACAGGAAACGGGACACATCGCGGTTTTTGCGGACTTTCAGCGCGACCAGACCGAACGCGACCAGCATGATGAGCCCGTAAAAGAAATCCGAAAGGCAGAAACCGTAAAATATAAAATAGAAGAGCGACAGATGCGCCGTCGGATCCACCGTTTTCCCGTAAACGGGCAAACCGTACATGCGCGTGATCACTTCAAAAGGAGAAACAGGCGGCGCGACTTTCAGTTCGATCGGCACCTCGTCGGTATCGGACGGGTTTCCGACCGAATAATCGACTCCCGGCTGCCGGTCCAGGAACACGACCAGGTCTTTTTCCCTTTTTCCGGGAAAATAGCCGTTATAAAAACTGACCGTGTCCGTTTCCACGCCTTTCTGCTGGGCTTCCACCCGGCTTTTCAGGACCGTCAAGTAGTCGGAAATGATTTTCAGGGTATTCAGACAGGACAGGGAATCCGCAATTTCGGACCGCACGCGTTTGATCCTGTTTTCCGCCTCCCGCAGTTCTTTTTCAACGTCCCGGACCACGCCGTCCACGCTCCCGGTCCTCTGGGTCACGCTCGTTTCCAGGAAGGCCCTCTCGCGCAGGAAATCCAGGACGGTTTTCCTGTCGGTTTTGAGAAAGATGATGCAATAAAACGCGTCCTGGGCCGTTTCAAAAGCCAGCCGCGCGTCCGCGAAAGGCGTACGGGTCCTCAGCTCTTCCGCAAAACCCGCTGAGTTCTCCAGAGGAACGGCGCCCGTTACCGCGGAGAGCCGTTCGCTTTTCCCGTTCAGGATGTCCAGGTCGATTTCCGCGTCCTTCCAGCGGCTCACTTCGGCCAGTTCCCTGGACAGGGTCGCCGCGGTATTGGTCTGATGCCGAAAATCGCGTTCCAGTTTTTTAATGTCTTCCAGGGCCTGGACCAGATCGAAATCCGTATAGATGTCCCGCATCTTTTTCAGACTGAACGCGGGCAAACCCGCGCCCGCGGCTTTCAGCGCGCCCGTCCTGACCGGGACCGTGAATTCGGAGTAAAAATCCAGGGCCTCTCCGATATCCGCCAGATAGAGGTCAATCTCTTCGGAAGACAAAGTCACCCCCGATAACGGAAGGTCGGACCCCTCCGGCAGCCGGACCGGGGACAAATGCAGGATCCCGAGTTTCTGCAGTCCCGTCAGGACGGCTTCGCGGGAATCGTTGTGGACATAGAGGGAGAGTTTCCTCATCGGAACAATGGACATTCTCGACCCCGTTATTCGCGGATCGCTTTCAGGACGCAGTCAACGGCTTTCTGAAAAGCGGATTCAGCCTGTTTCCGGATGGCGGAGAGCTCTCCGTCCATGCCGGAGAGGATCCCGTCCGATTCCTTCCGGGCTTCTGACCTGGATTGTTCGATGATCTTCCGGGATTCCTCGCGGGACTTTTCCTTGTCTTTTTCCAGGATCTGCGCGCCTTCATCCTGCGCGGACTGTATGATTTTTCGGTATTCCTTCCTGGCGTCTTCAACGATTTCATTCGCTTCCTGTTCGGCCGCCTTGATGACTTTTATTTTCATCTCTTCCATATAAATAGTCCTCCCGAACAGGTCATGGACATATTTTATTACTTTTCCCGCTTTCTGTCCAACATTGTCGTTCTGGGCGCTATTTTTCCCCTGATGCGACTTGTCTTTTTATCCGGAATGGTGTAAAATCATATCCTTGAAATCGCCGGGGTGGCGGAATTGGCAGACGCGCTAGATTCAGGTTCTAGTGGGCTCACGCCTGTATGGGTTCAACTCCCTTCCCCGGCATTAAAAAACCCCCGGCTTTCCGGCCGGGGGTTTTTTATTAGCGGATATCCGCGAACTGCCGCAGTGACAACTGTCTATTCTCCGGTATAAATCCAGACATCGTTGAAAAACCGCCCGCCGATCAGATATATCGCTTGCCCGTGTGTGACCGCCGAATGCAGGATTCTCGGCGCAAATGACGCGGCGGGTGTTTCCAGAGTCCAGTTGGTCCCGTCCCGTGTGGACCAAATGTCATTCGTGCCAGTTGTCATGGAGGGGACGCTCCCGCCCAGAATCCGCATTCTATTCCGGTATACCACCATCGGATAATCATCATGCGTCGCAAAAGGCGCGACACCGCTGCTTTCCCAATTTGTTCCGTCGGCGGAACTCCAGAGATAATTCCCGCTGGCAGGGCCCGTGCACCCAATCACCCAGATCCGGTCCCGGAAAACCACGCACTGATGCGCGTAAAACGGTCCGGAGAACGCGTTGGTTGTCGCGCAATGCCATTCAACGCCGTCCGTGGAGTGCCAGACATCCGTCAGGGAGCTGAAATCGCTGCCCTGTCCGCCGATCACCCACAACGCGCCCCGGTAAAACGCTCCCGTCAGTTTTCTCCTGGATCCAAATGACGCGTTGGTCGTGGCGGACTGCCAGTTCGTTCCGTCCCCGGAGAAGTGGACGTCGTTCAGAAAATCGTCATCGATGGCGTGCCCCCCGATAATCCACATAAGCGTTTCAGTGGCCAGCATCAGGAAATCAGACCTGGGCTTGAACGACGCCGAGGGATTGGCGCAGGACCAGGTCGTCCCGTCGGAGGTAAACCACAAGTCATTGGTCTGACCCGATATCCATTTCGCCCTACCGGCCGCCAACCAAACCTGCCCTTTGAAGGAAACGCAGGAGTGCGCTTCGCGGTAATCCGAGAAAGGCGCATGAGAATTGGCGCAGGACCATGTCGCCACCCCGCCGCCTGTTCCGTCGTTCATTCTCAGCAGGAAAGCCAGATCGTCCGTCACGGCGCAGGAAGCCAGGGCGGTCAGCAGGAAAATCAGACAAAGTAACGGCGTCATCCAGCCGGTCTCGGCGGGGTATCCCGGTCTCATACTACCGGCAATACCAGACTTCGCTGGTATAAACGGATTCCTTCATGCCGGCAATCAACCATAAGGAAGACTGATAGACTGTCAGGGAGTGACCGTATCGTCCCTGAAACGGCGCTGAAGCCGTCACGAGCGTCCAGTTGGTCCCGTCCTTGGATGTCCAGACATCGTTTGTATAATTCGTGCCGATATAACCGCCCACCAGCCAGATCTGGTCCCGGAACACTTCCGCCCGGCAACCCGTCCGGTTCCCGAACGGAGCGGCCTGATTGGCCCGTTGCCATTCCGTTCCGTTAGTCGTAAACCACACTTCGTTGGTGGCTTGCGTTCCGCCGCTACCGTTCGTCGGAGAGCTGTACCCTCCCATCAACCAGATGGCATTACGGAAAACGACGGAGGCAAATGCGAACCGGCCCCCGAATCCGATATTGGTCCTGGCAATGGTCCAGTTGCTACCGTCTTCAGAACACCAGACATCGTTGGTTTGGTAGGTATCCGCCGTCGCTCCGCAAAAAACCCAAATCTTTCCCTGAAAATAGTGCGCCCCGAAAGACGATCTCGCGCTGAAAGGAGCCAAATTGCTGGTCCATGTCAGACCGTCGGAGGTGGTCAGAATATCCCCGAATTTGACGATATTCGAACTTCCCCCGATCATCACGAAACGGTTGGAAAGAACAACAACACGCATACTGCTCCGGCCATAAAACGTGCTGTTGGCGACAAAATTCCAGTTTGTGCCGTTGGTTGACGCCCAGATATCGCTTAAAGCAACCGAATACACGCTTCCACCGACAACCCACATCTGATCATTATAAACAAATGCGGCATGGCCCGTCCGCTGGGTGAATCCGGCCGTATTTGTCGCCATGGCCCAAAATGGTTCCGGACTCTCCGGCGGAGGTTCTTGAAACAACAAACCGGCCAGATCATCCGTCAATCCGCATGCTGAAAAGCATAGAAGCAGCATCATGACAGTCAGGATATTTCTTTGTCTGATCATCACGCCAATTCCGCGCACATTGTCCGTCCCGGATCGGTGCTAAAACCGGAAACCCGCGGACATCACGGGATAAAAACCCCCGCCCTCCGGTTCAAAGGAATGCCGGACGCCGGCCGATACTGTCAGGTTCCAAAACTCGAATTCGGCGCGGATTTCCGGATTCAGGGAAACGTTTTTCACGAAAAAGGCGGTTCCAGCCATGCCTATGCCCGCCCTGAAGAAACCGGACTGGAACAAAACCATGCCCGTACCGATCCGCGCGTAAGGGATGATTCCGGCGCCCGCCGCCGGATCCCGGTAAGGAATAAAACCGCCGCCCAGAAAAATCCGCCATTGTTTCGACAGATAGAAATCCAGTTCAGCCCCAAAACACAGATCCGAAAGCCAACCGAACGCTCCCGTATTGATTGCAAACATGAGAAAACGCCTGTCCGGAAGAAGCGGTACCGTAACAGTCTCCGCTTCGCCCACAATCACTGATTGCATGACCGTCTGACCGTCCGCATGCCGGACGGACACGGTATTCGTCTGCCAGGCAGCGACATTGGCAACGGCCAGATTCCCGTCCGAACCGGTCATGCCGGCCGGTTTTTCGTTCCAGACGACTTCCAGTCCCGGGCTCCCCGTACGGACAACCGCCGTTCCGGACGGCCGGTAACGGAGAAGAACGGGCTTCCCGGCACCGATCAGCACATTGGTATTCAGAACCTCCCGGCCCGTGTCCGGCCGGCGCAGAACCACGTTCACGAACTGCCCGACCACGAACTCGTTCTCATAACCCCGGCCGGGTTCAATCTCGGTAATGACGTTGCCGTTTATGGAAAACTGGTACCGCCCGCCCGGCTGTTCAACGACCACTTTCAAGCCCGACATTTCCACCGTGCCTTTAAACAGCGCGATGATCAAATCCCGCACCATGCGGTCCAGCGTCGGGAACATTTCCTGACCGGCGTCTCCCCGGTAGTATTTTTCAAACCGGACCTGACGCGTTTCCACGTCTATGGCCTGCATCCGGATCCGGAACTTCCGGGTCAGGTCGTCCACCGAATAGTCCCCCGTGACGCAAATCACGCTGTTAAATTTCCGCGCGATGGCCAACGCCCTGTCCACAGCCAGGATTTTCCTTTTCCAGAAACCGCCCGCTTGGGCTTCCCGTTCCACGTCGGTATAGGGAGTGACTCCCGGCGAGAGTTTGGAAATAAAAGACGTCAGGTACAGCGTAGCCATGACGTTCATATGGTCGTCCTCGGAACTCCCCTGATTCACGAAACCGGCGATCGTCAGCGACGGAAGCCCCTGGGTATGGACAAATGAGGACAAGCCCAGCAAAGCGGTAAAAATCATGACAGCTATCTTCATGAAAATAATCATAATATTGCTGTTCATATATGGCAAAATCCGTGCCAGCATGTTTGACCGGATATGCCATCTTATTGTCAGAAATGGAGTTGCGGTCAGAATCCACGCCCAAAAGATGTTGTCAGGGGCCGTTTCAACATGCAAACAGCACTCAGCGCGGCAGAAAATTCACCGTTCGGTTAATGATGAACGGCTGATGCCCCCTGCCGTTCGATTCTCTTTACATTTTACAACCCGGCCCGTATAATATGCATCCAAATTCAACAGGCAGGATCATCACCGGTATGAACAGGCTTTTCGCAGGCTGGCTTCTGGCCCTGGCGTTCGGGGCTCCCCTTTACGCCGCCAAGATCGAAGTCTTCACGGCGGACAACATCGTCCAGCTGATCAAGAACAAGATCTCCCAAACCAAAACATTCACCGGCAGTTTTGTCTACGCAGTGAACAATAAAACGTCCTGGGGCGTGATCAAATTCAAGTCCCCCAACAAGTTTCTGCTCAATTACATGAACCAGACGTCCGGCGGAGGCATGGCGGAATCGGGGCAAAAATTCGTTTCCGACGGGAAAAACCTTTGGCTGGTTTTCCGGGACCAGAATGTGGCCATCAACGAAACCCTGGCCCGGGACCGTTCCTCGCCCCTGATCGGCTGGAACCTGAACCGTCTCCAGAAGGAATACATTCCCACCCTGCCCAAAACGGGTTACCGCGTCAAGTACGGGAATGCGGAGGCCTACAAAATCCTGTTCGTCCCGAAGTCGAACACGGCCGGTTTCAAGTCCGTCGGCATGGTTGTGGCCGAAAGCGGGGACATCCTCAAGGTCGAGGCGGTCAATCAGGTCGGCAACAAGATCGAACTGGGCATCAAGTATGAAAGTTTCAACCAGCCCCTTTCCGAGGACAACTTCACCTACGAACCCGATGAAAACACCCAGATCTACGAAAACATCCTGCTTCCCAAGGGACAGGGCGATTCGCCCGAAGAATAACCCGCCGGGAAAGGACCGGGAGTGACCATGAACCGATTTTTTCTTCTCGTACTGATTCTGGCCGCCGCGACCCTTGCCGCCTGCTCGGTCACCAGCGAAAAGTACCGTTATCAGCACCGTTTTGACAGTTTCTACAACCTGCTGGACCGGGAAGAATCTGTCCTCTTCGCTTCCAACAACCTGGTGCAGGTTGCCGAACGGCTGGAAAAAAGAATGGCTTCGGATCCCAAGCTCGTTGCCGCTTACCGGGACGCCCAGACCGATGAAGCCATCCTCACTTTCGGAGTTTTTCAGACGGTCCGGTTTTACCGCGAGATCATCCTGCGCGAACTGAACCGGAACAATTACTACCGATTCATGAATTACCTGGACGCCGCCTCGCAGACGGACCTGGTCCGCCGCCGCGATATCGGGAAAAATCTGGAATCTCTGTCCGAAACCAGCCGCGGCTTCCGCGCCTTCATGGACGGCCTGAGAAAAGAATACCGCTTGTACGGTTTTTCAGACCCCCAGATCACGGATTTCTTCCGCACCGTCTCCTTCCCCGAGCTCTCCCGGCGCGAATTCTACCCCCTGCTGAAACTGCTTCGGGACACGCGTGCCCTCCAGGACTTCCGGACAGGACAAACCGCTTCGGCCGCGCAGAAACTGGACCAGGCCGTTACGGGAAACATTTCCGCGCGACACGAATTGGACGCCGTCCGGAAACGCAGCGGGTTGACAAAAATGTCCACGCAGGATCTTCTGTCCGCCTATTACGATATCGTCATGAAAGAAATGGACCAGAGCGCCGTCCAGAGAACGCTCGGGAAATTCTAGGGTTAGCCGAAACATGAATTTGCTGAAACCCCTTCTGGAAGAGATCCGCCGGCTGAAGATGACCGATATCCGGCTGTATGACAGCCGGGGACATTCCATCTTTGCCGACCACTTCCTGATCGCCACGGCCGCGAGCGTGATCCAGATGGAGGCGGCCCGCAACAGTCTGGTCGATCTCATGAAGAAAAACCATGTCCGCCTCCGCAATCCCATGGAAAATTTCCGGGGCGGCTGGTGTCTCCTGGATTTCGGCAATATAATCGTACACTTATTCCTGGAGGAAACCCGTCAGTTCTACGGCCTGGATTCCCTCTTTGAAAGCCGGAGATTCGATCTGGACAGCATCCGGGACGCGGCGGCCAAAAAGAAAACAAAAACCAAAAAAACCGTTTCCGGCGGGAAATCTCCGGCTAAAAGGAAAAAGCCGCCTGCGAGGAAAGCGAAGAAGGCGTCCGGCACCGCGCCGAAAAGAAAAGCCGCGATCAAA
Organism: uncultured Brevinematales bacterium; assembly: GCA_964392785.1. Lineage (GTDB taxonomy): Bacteria > Spirochaetota > Brevinematia > Brevinematales > JAOACQ01 > CAYMRH01. The sequence goes on along the minus strand of CAYMRH010000062.1, from coordinate 1,448 downwards.
ACCGGAAAAAGCAGAAAGTCACCTGGAAATAAATCCGCCAGGAAAACCGTGAAAGCCCGGAAAAAACCAACCCGTTAGCTTCCCGCCCAGTTTATTATATTCCGCCGCTTCCAGCCGGGTTTCAAACAACTCCCAGGATTATTCTCTTTCCGGAATGTCGGTTCCACCGGATCAGGACAGCGCCAGCGCAATACTGCTCCGCTCTTGCCAATCTTGATTCGTCGTTATACCGGACGGTGTAGAGGATGTCACCTTTTCGGACCTGCTGACCGCTTTTCACCCGGAACAAAAAGCCGACAGCCGGGTCTATCGCGTCGTCCATCCGTTCCCGCCCTCCGCCCAGGGCAACCAGCGCCTTCCCGAACGCCAAAGCGTCCAATCCGGCCACATAGCCGTCCCGGTCGGCGCGGATTTCTTTTTCGCATTTTGAACGAACCAGTTTCTCAGGTTTTTCTATCGCGGACACATCCCCGCCCTGCGCACGGACCACTTCCAGGAATTTTTCCATGGCCATACCGTTTTCCAGCACGGACCGGATTTTCTCCCGGCCGTCCCGCGCGTTCCGGGCCAGTCCCGCCAGAGCCAGAAGAATTCCCCCTTGTTTTTCCACCAGTTCGGAAATCTCCGGAATATGCCGGCCGCGCAGAACCTCGACGGATTCGGCGATCTCGAGGGCGTTGCCCACGGCCCAACCCAGCGGTTCGTCCATGCGCGTCAGGACCGCCGAAACACGGACGCCAAAGGACTCTCCGATATGTTTCATTGTCCTGGCGAGAATTCCGGCGTCCCGTTCCGTTTTCATGAACGCGCCGCGGCCTGTTTTCACGTCCAGCACCAGGGAACCAATCCCCTCCGCCAGTTTTTTGCTCATGATGCTGGACGCGATCAGCGGAATGGATTCCACCGTCCCGGTCACGTCCCGGAGCGCGTAGAGCCGCCTGTCCAGAGGGGAGATTTCCGGCGTCTGCCCGATCAGGGCGCAACCCAGCCGTTTGACCTGGTCCCGGAACCGGTCCAGGGAGAGCCGGACGTTGAAACCGGGAATGGATTCCAGTTTATCCAGAGTACCGCCGGTATGACCCAGGCCCCGCCCGGATATCATGGGTACGGCGCACCCCAGGGCCGCCAAAGCCGGAGCAAGCGGTATGGAAATTTTATCCCCCACGCCGCCCGTGCTGTGTTTGTCCACCACGGGCCTGTCCAGATCCTTCCAGTCCAGGATTTCCCCGGAACGCAGCATGGCGTCCGTCCAGGCGGCGAGTTCTTCCCGATCCAGGCCATTCAGCAAAACGGCCATCAGGAGCGCCGAAGCCTGATAGTCCGGCACGGAACCGCCCAGATAGGACTTCAAAAAGCCCCGAATATCGTCCCCGGATAAACGCTTTCCATCGCGTTTGTCCGCTATGATGTCGGTGGACAGCCTCATTATTTTTCACTCCCGCCCGGCA
>CAYMRH010000061.1:0-12135 GCA_964392785.1 uncultured Brevinematales bacterium | reverse complement strand
GCCGCAGGGAGTTCGAACAGATGATGGAAGCGGCCATAAAAGCCCTTCCGGACCGGGGCCCCATCGCGATCCGGTACCCGAAGGAAGAAGCGGCGGAGAGGACGGATTTCGGTTCCGCCAACCGACCCATTCGCTGGGGAGAGGGCTATATGGCCGCGGAGGGGCGTGACGCCCTGATCGTATCGACCGGGACCCTGCTGGGCGACGCCTTCCAAGCCCGCCAGAAACTGACCCGGTGGGGCGTGCGGGCGGGAATTTATCATCTGAGGTTCGCCAAACCGATAAATAGGACGGTAATAGACCGTCTTGCCGCAGGCCAAAGGCCCCTCCTGCTGCTGGAAGAGGGCGTGGACAACGGCGGGGTGGCGGAATACCTGACGGACGCTGTCCGCGCGGTCCGGCCGGCCAAAAGGATAGAACGGCTCACGCTGCCCGACGAATTTCCCTGCGTGGCGGAACGGCGCGAACTGCTGGATGCTTACGGTTTGACAGCGGACGAGATCGAGCATAAAATCTTGCGGATGCTCAAACGCCGGTCGGGATAGACAGCGCGTGCGGGAGAGATATGGCCAGCCGTAAAAAAACCAGGCCCAAATCGGCTAAGAAAACGGACACCGCGCCCCGGACTCCCGCGGGCGCAGGCCAGGGCTATTTCCTGAACGACTTCCTGAACTACGAATACCTGTTCATCAAGAAGGACCGCGCCATCAAGATCATCAAGGAGATGAGCGAGTTCCTCCGGATCCTGGACCTCCGGGAAAGCGAAATCCTGAAAACCATGATCGTCCGGTTCGCCATCGAGAGCGTGGAGGCGTCCCAGGGGTCCCTGATCGTTTACGACGTCCGCCAGGGCGTGCTGAAATACCAGGACACCTACGTGTACGACGCCAACAACAAGATCATCCTGGACACGAGCGTCTTCGAGGGTTACAGCGATCTGCTGGACATCTCGATCAAGCCGGGAGAGGGAGTCGCGGGCGAATCGTACCAGAAGGGCGGGCCCATCCTCGTGGAAAACATCGATAACAGCCCCTATCAGAAACCCGCCGTGGGCGACGTCATGAAGATCGAAATCGGTTCCGTGATCGCCATGCCGCTCAAGATCAACAACGACGTGACCGCCGTGCTGGAGATCACCAACGCCCGCAGCAAGGCGGCCTTCAGCAAGGAAGATCTCGAGACCATCATGATCATCGCGAACTTCGCGTCCACCATTCTCGAAAACGCCCGACTCTACCTGTGGGCCATTCACGACAGCCTGACCGGGCTTTACAACAACCATTATTTTTCCAAGGAATTCGCGGACCTGATCGACAAGAGCAAGCGTTACGGACGCGTGTTCTCTCTGGTGATGTTCGACGTGGACGATTTCAAGAAGATCAACGACACCTACGGACACCATTCCGGCGACAAGGCGCTGACGTACCTGGCCGAAAGCATCCGGCGCACCATCCGCCGGGACGTGGACATCGCCTCGCGATACGGCGGCGACGAATTCATGATCGTTTTTCCCGGCACCAACGCGGAAAATTCGCTGAAAGTCTGCGAACGGCTTCTGCAGCTGGTCCGGTCCAAGAAGATTGACGCCTCAGACGGACGGTCGTTCTCCTTCACTCTCAGCATGGGGATTTCAGAGTATCCGCGCGACGGGGAGGAAAGTTTTTTCCTTCAGGAGAACGCTGACAAGGCCCTGTACGATGCCAAGAACGCCGGGAAAAACCGGATTTCCGTTTACAGCCGCTCCATGAACGGTCACTGACCCGCCGGCCGTTCCGGGTTCTTTTCCCATGGGGTTTCCGGACGGTTTTCCCCCGGGCGAACGGGGCGGGCGCCGGCCGCGATCAGGACGCAGCCCTTCTGGAAAGGCGAGCACTTCCGGTTTAGCAGTTCGCAGTCCCCGTTTCGGTAATAGCGGCACTCAAAACTCATGCCGGAATCATAAAACGCCCGGGCGGATTCCGCCACTTACCTTCTCCGTTCTTTTTCCGATAGTACAAGGGTGACAACGGGCGCCCCCGCGGACCGGGACGGCCGGAGTCAACACGAGATACCGCCAGGATTCCTTGATGACGCCTCTTTTGTCCGAAAAATTTCTGATGACCCTGTTCCTCTGGCTTTTCGCCTTTCTGGGGGGCATGAGTTTTATCGTGGCCCTGTATGTTCTGCGATTCAGGCGTAAACCGGAGGAGTATCCCGTCATCCGGATGCGCAGGGTGAAAAGCCGCCAGCCGGTCCGCTCGGCCGGAAGAAGCGGCGAGGACGCGTTCCGGGAAAAACTGGGGGACCGCGTTGTGGGATGGATGATCGAACTGTCGCGTTCCCAGGATGCGGCCCTGGTGCGCGACCGCATCAGGAAAATCCTGGCCGAATGCGAACGCCTGAACGCGATGAGGATCCCGGAGGAAAACAAGAAGATCCTGTCCACCGTTCTGATCTGGGCCCGCAAGTTCGACGCGGAACGGCACGTGTCGGAACTGAAAATCTACCGGAAATCGACCCAGATTCTTTACGACGGCAAACGCAGGGATTTCAAACTCCGTGTGGAAGTGGAAGCGGGCACCACGCAGGCCCTGGCCCGTCTGGGCTGATGCCGCCGCCTGATTTGAGAAAAACGGTCCTTCCGCGTATAATATCGAAAACGCCCGCGGAGACCGAATGAAACCGGAAATCGACCTGTCCGACCTGCATCCCAACGAACGGGAACTTCTGGACTGCGACCTGTCCATACGCCGGCTGGGGGAGCCCCGTTACCCTTCCGAGGCCTGTTTTTCCGACCGCGACGCGGAAAACGACCGCTTTTTCGTGCCGGACAACGAACGAATCATGGCCGTTTTGGACAGCACGTCCCACGAGACCCTGGTCCGGTACGGGATTCCGGAACCTTCCTTCGAGAAAGCCGGTCCCAAGAAAAGCCTGTTCTTTGAACCCGGCAAAACGGTTTCAGCTGTCGTGACCTGCGGCGGGTTGTGCCCGGGGCTCAATTCCGTCATTCGCAGCATTGTCATGATGAGCCATTACCGTTACGGCAACAAGGCCATATACGGAATCCGGTACGGATACGCCGGGTTCATCCCGGAACTGGGCCACGACCCGATGGAATTGACCCCGCGCATGGTGGAGCCCATTCATAAACAGGGCGGCACCATTCTGGGTTCGTCCCGGGGGCCGCAGGACGTCAAGCGGATCGTGGACCGCCTGGTGGAACTGAAGGCTGGCATCCTCTACACCATAGGCGGGGACGGCACCCTGCGGGGCGCGCTCGCCATAGCGGAGGAAATTGACCGCCGGAAACTGCCGATCGCTGTCATCGGCATCCCCAAAACGATCGACAACGACATTAATTTTATAGACAGATCATTCGGCATGGAGACGGCGTTTTCCACGGCCTGCGATTCCATTTATGCCGCCCACACGGAGGCGCGCGCCGCCGTGAACGGCATCGGCATCGTGAAGGTGATGGGGCGGGAGGCGGGGTTCATTGCCGCCCACGCGACGCTGGCGGCCAGCGACGTGAACTACTGCCTGGTTCCGGAAATGGAATTTGCGCTGGACGGGCCGAACGGTTTCCTGGAACACCTGGAAAAACGGCTGTTGCGCCGCAAGCACGCCGTGATCGTGGTTTCGGAAGGGACGGGCCAGCAATACGTGACAGACCCGAAAAATCCCCGCTACGACGCCTCCGGGAACCTGAAACCCGGCGATATCGGGATCTACCTGAAAGACAGGATCTCGGAACACATGAGCGGCAAGGGGATTCCGACCACCATCCGTTACCTGGACCCGAGTTACAGCATCCGGAGCCGGCCGCCCACGCCCAACGACTCCCTGTTCTGTTCCCAGTTGGCCCAAATGGCCGTTCACGCCGGAATGTCCGGACGGACCTGCATGGTGGTGGGTTATTACAACGGCCAGTTCACCCACGTGCCCATGGCCCTGGCCACCTCCAAAAGAAAAAAAGTTGACCTGGATTCCTCCCTCTGGCTTTCCGTCCTGGAACTGACCGGCCAGCCTGCGGCCTTCCGCAATTCTTGACCCTTTTCGTTTTTGTCCGATAATCACTATAATAACGGGTTTTTACCTGGGGGAACCGATGAGAATTGCCGTCCGGACCCTGGCGCTGGCCATGCTCTGCATCTGCGCGGGAGGGTTTGTCCACGCCCAATTTCCCAAGTTTTACTACGGCATCATCAGCGTGTCTTCCGACGATTACGAGGGGAAGATAACGGCGTCCGGCGAACCTTACGATCCGGACAAGCTGACGGCCGCCCACCAGACGCTTCCGTTCGGCACGGAAATCGAGATTGAAAACCTGGAGAACGGGAAAAAGGCGCGGGTCAAAGTGAACGACCGCGGCCCGCTGTCCGGCAACCGGTTGCTGGACGTGTCCCGCAAGGCGGCGGAAACGCTCGGGTTCCTGAGAAAGGGGACCGTTTACGCCAAGGTGGGCGTGATCAGGATGGGCGACAACAAGGTCAAGGAAGCTCCGTCTGCTCCGCTTTCGGCCCCTGATCCGGCCGGCTCAATACCGGTCCCGGCTCCCGCCGCGCCCGCTCCTTCCGCGCCCGCGGTTTCGGCCCCGGCCGGCCAGACAACGCCTGCCTCGAGAATGACCGTGGTGGAAACCAACTTTGCCCTCATTACCGCGACCAATTTCGTGGACAGGACAAATTTCCTGGAAGTGTCCATTACCAATACGAACATCATGGAAATTCCCCCTTACGAAGACAAGTTCATAGAGTTGCCCCTGGAAGAACGGGAGATCGGACTCCCGGTCGCGATCGGGGACGAATTCATCATGGACGAGCCTGCGGCTGCCGGCGTGAATCCGGCCGCGCCGCCCGCTCTTGCCCTTCCGGCCGAGGAACCTCTTCCGGTCCAACCCGTCATTCCGGCTGACTCGATCACCGCGGAACCCGCCGCGCCCGCTCCTTCCGCGCCTTTTTCCGAATCGTTATTGGCCAACGAAGAGGCGATCCAGCTGGAAAAACTGGAAAGCCGCGGAGAAGCCGTCCGCGAGAGTTCGTTCCGGAAGGGGAATTTCGCGGTCCAGGCCGGGGCGTTCCGCAGGGAATCCAACGCGCTGAGATTGTACGACCGGCTCCGGGAAAAAGATTACAGGGTGTTCAGCGCCGAAGCGGAAATCCGGGGCCGGAAGTGGTACCGCGTCCGCATCGGATATTTCCAGACGCTGGAAGAGGCGAAATCGGTTCTCGACCGGCTGAAAAAGGACAGGATCGCCGGTTTTATCGTGAATATCAAAAAATAAAGTTTCCCTGCTTGCGCGCCGGATGTCTGTCATAGCTTTTTCCGGGACCGCTGGGCGGTAAAAATTGCTTTATTTTACGGCCGGATTAAAATGATCCTGCCGGGATTGATTTTCCCCGGCCGTTCTCTTCCTTTTGACGATCAGGAAAACGGGAATAAAATTCTGTGAGGCCGTCATGAAGAAATTACCGCTGTTTTTGTCTTTCCTGTTGTGGGCATCGTTATCCCACGCCGCCGAAACGGTGGTCCAGCGGATCGGTCTCTCGCTGGACCCGAAATCTCCCAACCGCAATATCGAGCTGGTCCTGAGAAAAGTCATCCTGAGCGTGGAGGAACGCAACCAGAACGTCCGCATCACGTCTGCGGACAAGGCGGACCTGGAGTTTTCGGACATTCGGGAATTGAACGGAAACGTTCTTATGCGGATGGTGCGGAAAAGCGGCGTTTACCAGATCGAGCTTTATCAGGCGGATCGAGACACCGCCCTCATAGACGACAGCACCCGGCTGTCCCTCAGGGAGTTCGGGTCCAAAGTGGAGGAAACGGCCGTGAAACTGGCGGGCATCATCGCGAAAAAATTTCCGCCAAAACCGGTCCAGGAATTGACCAGGATCGACGTGAAAAAAGTGGTGTTGAGCGAGTTCGAAAGCCAGTCAGGTTACTGGAGCGTGGCGGTCATGCCCGCGTATGCCAATATCGATCAGGAGTTCCGTGTTTCTATGTCCAATGAAGGGGAAAGGGAAAAATATTTCAACCAGCCGGGATGGTCCGTCCAGGCAGAGGCCATCTACCGTGTGCAAAAATGGAATTTCGGGGTCCGCGTGTCCGGCGGCATGGCCGGCGGCGAGGATTACAGTTCTGTCATTGGGTCCGGCAACATTTTTGCCGGATACGGCCTGTTCGGCAGCCTGTTTATCCTCTCGGTGGAAGCAAACGTATTTTATGCCGGTATGACAACCGATTGGGTCAATCCCGACACCAATTTCCAGATGCACGCTCCGGTTGTCTCGATATTGGCCGTCCAGCCGGGATTTGGCCTGCAATTCAACCTGACCAGGGATTACTTTATCTACTTCAGCGTCATGCTGCCCTTCGAGTACAACCATCTTGGCCTGGATTTCAGCCGGGTCCCTTCGTATCAAAACCTGGCCCTGAAATCGAACGGCGGGATCCCGTTTATCACGTTTCTTCTCAATATGCGGATCGCGGGCGGGCTGCGCGCTATCCTGTCCTATCAGATCATGAGCAGGGAAATACATACGGACACAATGTCTATTGATCCCGAAAAAAGGCCCATCCCGTTGGACGAATCCGGGATATACACCTTGAGGGGTTACAATTGCACCGTCAACCGCATCGGATTGGGGGTCATGTATGAATTTTAAACAGGCGGTTCTTCTGGCCCTGATCCTGGGGCCCTGGGCGGGCCTCATGGCCGCGGACAAATGGAACGTCATGCTGGCGGAACTGCGGGACCTGTCCCGAAAACCCGATAAAAACACCGGCGTCGTGATCGCGAAATCCCTGGTGAACCAGTTCCAGAGGCAGAGAGGGTTCACGCTGGTCAAGGCGTCCGGCACCAATCTGACGGTGGCCAGTTTCCAGGAGGCATTGAACACCGGCCGCCGTTTCAAGGCGGACATCATCGTTTACGGGGACTACTACATAGAAGGCGACGACCTGGTGATTGTCATGGACGTGTACGACCTGCTGGAAAACCGGCTGAGAATGCGGAAGTATTATTCGGGGCAGGTGGACCTGGATATTTTCGACACCATCGATTCCATGGCCGCGGACATGGTCCGGAAAGTTCGAGAAGCGCTGCCGGAACTGACCGAAGAAAGCGAGACCCGGATCCGGCAGATCCGCCAGAACATTTATCAGACGGAAAAGATCTCCATCCGGCGTATGTTTTATACCCATATCGGTTTTCACAGCGAAGTGGGGCCAAAATACCTTTTCAAGATGGGTTATCACGACGCGACAACCAATACCATGGAATATCCGGGCGGCGACTGGTGGCCGTACTCCGGTTTTTCCATCGGAGCGTCCCTGCGGTACTGGGACCTGCGGTTCGACATATCGGGGGCCGGACTGCCCGGGATCCCCTCTTTTGACTGGGCCCATATGACCAATAACGTCGAGAGTCTTCCGATCAGTTATTTGCGGCTGCATCTGTCCTACTATCTGCCGTTCTGGAACGGCGCCTTCGCGTTGGGAATTGGCGCCTATTTTGCGGATACGTTCCGGAATTTTAATTATAAATATGATTCAGACCTTGTCAGCTACAGCGGGGACGGGGGCAAGAGTATGGGGTTGGCCTTCAAGATCATCTGGAATCCAACCCGGGACCTGGAACTCAGTTACGCCATTTCGCCGTTTTTGTCCTATGAAGACCGTTATGAGGACCGGGATTCGAGCGGCGTGGTGAAAGGGACCAACCATAAGCACATGCAGGTGTTTGTTCCCCTGATGGACCTGAACCTGATCTATTTTTTCGGGAACTTCGGGGTGGAAGCACGGGCCAGTGTCATGTACTACCGGTATAAACAGTGGTTTACCGATCTGACGGGAGAGGTCAATATCAACATGGGCGGGGATTATGTCATAGCCGACAGTACCTACGTCGGGCTGTATCTCGGGCTGGTGTACCGGCTGGACTTTCTGGATTAAGCGGCGGCCATGGACCTGGAAGAGGGGGTCAACCGTTTCCTGACCCACGTGCTTTATGAAAAGGGATATTCCCGGAAAACCCTCAAGGCCTACCAGGGCGACCTGACGCATTTCCTGGAGTATTTTTACTCCCGAGGCCTGAAAAGCCCCGCCGCTGTTTCGTACCGGGAGCTGCACCGCTACGTGGCTTCTCTGGGCGCCCGGGGTATCAAGGCCTCGTCCCTGGAACGCAAAACGGCTTCCGTCAAATCCCTGTTTAAATTCCTGGTCAGAAACGGCGTGATCAAAAGCAATCCCGCGGCGCTATTGGCGTCGCCGAAAAAGGAAAAACGCCTGCCCTCCGTTCTGGAAAAAAAGGAAATGGCGGCCGTTTTGAACGCCCTGCCGGAGAGCGAGGCGCTGACCGTCCGCGACAAGGCCATGGTCCTGCTGCTCTACGCGACGGGTCTTCGGGTCTCGGAACTGACCGGGCTGGATTTCCGGAACGTGGATTTAAAAAGCGGGGTGATCACCGTGGCGGGCAAGGGCGGGAAGGAGCGGCTGGTCCCCATGGGGGACAAGGCGGTTGCCGCCCTGCGCAAGTACCTGGTGTACAGGGGGGAACTGTCCCGGCCGGACGGGGAAAGGCAGGCGCTGTTCCTCTCAAAAAACGGAAAAAGGATCCAGGACCGGATGGTGAACTATATCCTGAAAAAGATCATCCGCGATCTGTCCATCCAGAAGAAAGTTTCTCCCCACACCCTGCGGCACACGTTCGCGACGCACCTGCTCCAGAACGGCGCGGGTATCCGGGTCATCCAGGAAATTTTGGGCCATTCCAGCCTGTCCACAACCCAGGTCTATACCCACCTGACGGTGGAGAAACTCAAGGAAAGTTACGACAGGCACCATCCCCACAGCTGACAGCGGGCCTTCCGGCCGGTTATTTCGGTTTTCCCTGAAAACGCAGTTCCGTTCCCACCACGATCTGTCCCTGTTCCAGGGCCATTTGCGCCGTGGACGTGACCGTGACGGTCCGGATTTTTCCGTCTGGCATGGTGATGTCCACGCTGGACTGCAGGGGTTTGGGGCCGGCGAACTCGAACTGCATGCGGTAGAATCTGGATATGTCCACCTCGGTGATGTTGATGCGTTTGCCGAACAGATTGAGGTAAATCTGGATGGCGGCCTTCAGGATTTTGACGGAAATTTTATTGGCCGCCGGGTCGTATTTCACTTCCACGTCCCCGTAGGCGGTCGTGTCGTATTTGAACGACAGGACGGTGATCCCGGCGTCCGCCTGGAAACGGACTTTGTCCGGTGTGATCGTAATTTTGGGGTCCTTCACCGACCAGGTGTACGTGCCGGACACGGCGGAAACCTTGAACGACTCGGTGCGGCTGATGGGGCCAACGGCCCGGAAAAATTCGTTCAAAACGCTTTCGCCGATCGCCACTTTGGCGTTCATTTCGGGCCAGACGGCGCCGGTCGCGGTCATGAGAAGCAAGGTCAGGGTCAGGAATCGGATCATGGGAACCTCCGTAACTGTCGGCCCTGATTTTACCGGGCGCGGCCCGGATTTGCAACAGGAGGCCTGCCGCCGGTTGCGCCGGGAAGGCGGAATTTGACACCGGTGCATGTCCCTGATAGGATAAGGAACTCCGGGACAATCCGGATCAGGCGGTTTATCATGGGTTTCGGCTGGGGAGAAATTCTCGTCATTTTACTCATCGCCCTGCTGGTCTTCGGGGCCAGAAGGATTCCCGAGATCGCGCGTTCGTTCGGTAAGGGCGTGAGGGAATTCAAGAAGGGATTGAACGACCTCCAGGACGATCCTTCGGAAAAAAAGGATGGACAGGAAAAAAAGTAGCGTGTCCGTGTCCCGCGATAACCGGTCCTTGGACTATTACGACCATCTGGAGATCCTCCGCTGGAAGATCCTTCGGGTGGCCGCGGCTGTCCTGGTGGCCGGCGTTCTCTGTTTTATCTGGATCGAACCGCTTGTTCTGCTTCTGAAAAGATTCGCCGATCCGTCCGCCGTATCCCTGGTGTATCTGAGACCCCAGGAAAAATTCCTGTCCTACATGAAAATCGCGCTCTTTTCCGGGATCGCGCTGGCGGTCCCTTACGCCGTGGCCGAACTCTCGGCGTTTATTTATCCGGCTCTGAACAAACCGGAAAGACGCACCTTCCTGGCGGCCTGCGCGGCCGTTCCTGTCCTGTTTTTCGCCGGTCTGCTTTTTTCCTATTTCGTCGTGGTGCCGGCCGCCCTGAAATTCTTCCTGAATTTCGCCGCGGGGGATGCGGTCCGCCCCTTCTGGAGCATAGGAGAATATTTCGATTTTGTTCTTTCCGCCATGGCCGCTTTGGGAATCGTGTTCCTCCTGCCGCCCGCCCTGCTGGTCCTGATCCGCGTCCGGATCCTGACAGTGCGTATTCTGGACCGTTTTCGTCCTTATATCATCCTGGGGATCGCCGTCATTGCCGCGGCGCTCTCCCCGCCGGATATCGTTTCCCAACTGCTGGTGGGCGTTCCGCTCTACCTGCTTTTTGAACTGACCGTGCTGATCGGGCGCCTGCTGTCCCGGAGGTAGGGAATGGACAGAAAGGAATTTCTCAGGAAAACCGTGGAGCTGGGTCTGGCCGCCGGTTCGGCCGCTCTGTTCGGGCGGTTTGGCCGGCTGTTCGGCCAGGACATCGTACGCCCCGCCGCGGGCCTTCCGTACGACATGGTCGCCGTCAAGGGCGCCCTGCCGGACAGGATGTTCCGGGAAGCCGCGGGCGCGTTGGGCGGCATGGCGCAGTTTGTCAAAAAGAATTCCAGCGTGGTCGTGAAGCCCAATGTTGCCTGGGATGTGGATCCCGAAGGGGGCGCCAACACCAATCCGCTGCTGGTGGGGGAGATTGTCAGGCAATGCCTGGAAGCCGGGGCGAAAAAAGTTTACGTGTTCGACCACACCTGCGACAACGGGCCGGCCAGCTACAGGAAAAGCGGAATAGAACGCGCCGTGAAAACGGCCGGGGGCCAGATGGTGCCCGCCAATTCGGCGGGGTATTACCAGGAGGTGACCGTGCCCGGCGGCGTGAGGCTCAAAACCGCGCGCGTGCATGAGCTGATCCTGGAGGCGGACACGCTGATCAACGTGCCCGTGCTGAAGGACCACGGTTCCACCCGGCTCACGATCGGCCTGAAAAATTTCATGGGTACCGTCTGGGACCGCCGCTACTGGCACGCGAACGACCTGCACCAGTGTATTGCCGATTTCGCGGCTTACCGCAAGCCCGATCTCACGGTGGTGGACGCCTACCGGGTGATGATGCGGAACGGGCCCAGGGGCTATTCCGGCGATGACGTAGTGGAAATGAAGAGCCTGATCGTGTCCGCGGACCCTCTGGCCGCGGACACGGCCGCGGCCCGGCTTTTCGGAATGGACCCGGCGCGAATCCGCTACATCCAGCTGGCCGCGGAAAAGAACATCGGGACGAGCGAGCTGGAGCGCCTGAATATCCGCCGGATCACACTATGAGCGGGGGCAAGCGCTCCAGAACCGGCCCGTCCGGTAGCGGGATTCCCGGGAGAGTCCGGGCCGCGGTCTCGATTGTTATCGGCGCGCTGTATGCCGCGCTCTTTCTGGAATTGCTGGTTGCCTTTCCCGTTCTCGCGGCGATCCTGAACGGCGCGCAGGTCGCTCCTTCCGTCCTGAAAGCGTTTTCACTGACCGTTCTTGCCGGTATTGCACCCCTGGTCATTCTGGCCCTGACCGCCGTGTTCGGCCGTTTTTACTGCTCATCGCTTTGTCCCTTGGGCGCCCTGCAGGACCTGGCGCTATTTGCGGCCAGACGGGCGGGGCTTGCCCGGCGTTTCCGGAGCCAGCGGTCGCTGTCCGTGCTTCATTACTCTGTTCTGGCCGCCGTTGCCGCGGCGCTGGTCGCGGGAAACGTTTTTCTCCTCACCGTGCTGGAACCGTTCGCGCTGTTCGGGCGGTTCATGACGGACGTGTTCCGCCAGGGGTTGGACGTCCTGGCGAACGGGCTTTATGAATTGGTCAGGATGGCCGGCATCCGGCCGGCGGCGCGTGTGAGCCGGGTTCCGGCGGGTTGGGTTGCCGCGCTGGCGGCCGCGGCCGGTCTGGCCGGTCTTCTGGTCCTGACGGCGCTGCGGGGGCGAAAATTCTGCAACACGCTATGTCCCACGGGGGCGCTTTTAAGACTGCTGTC
>CAYMRH010000060.1:5162-12946 GCA_964392785.1 uncultured Brevinematales bacterium | reverse complement strand
ATCCAGAAGGTCCGGAAGGGTGGCACGCTCCTTATGACGGGCGAAACTGATCCGCTTCAGATCTTCCATACTCACTCTCCGAAGTTTTTCACGGCAAAATACAACTTCCCCTTCCCGAATCTCGCGATACGGGAAGGGGAATGTTTTTCAGCTCAAACCTGGTTCAAATCCGGTGGATGGTCCGCGATGGACGGCCGAAAAAAGAGGCCTACTTGACCTCAACGACGGCTCCCGCTTCTTCCAACTCTTTTTTGAGCTTGTCAGCGTCGGCCTTGCTGATGTTCTCTTTCACCGGAGTCTTCCCGGCGCTTTCCGTCAGGTCCTTGGCTTCTTTCAGGGCCAGGCCCGTCGCGTTGCGGACGACCTTGATCACTTCGATCTTCTTCGCGCCGCCGTCCTTGATGTAAACGGAAACGGTGGAGGGCTCTTCCGCGGCCGCGGCTCCGCCTCCGCCCGCTCCGGGCATGGGACCGGCGAACGCCATGGGCGCCGCGGCCTTCACGTCAAACTTCTCTTCGAGCGCTTTGCGAAGTTCGTTCAGCTCCAGCACGGTCATATTCGCAATCTGATCGATGATCTGCGTGATTTTTTCCGACATAATCTCTCTCCTTTATTTCTTTCCAGATTTCAAAACACTACGCGCTTTTCTTTTTTTCGATCGCTTCCACGGTTCCGACCAGCTGCTGGATCATCCCGCTGAGCGTTCCCACGAAGTTCGCGATCACGCCGTTCAAGTTGCCCGCGATCATTCCCAGCAGTTCCTTGCGCGACGGCAATCCGGCCATGGCCTTGACTCCGGCCGTATCCAGAACCTGACCGTCAATGAAACCCGCTTTCAGGGCAAACTTGGCGTTTTCCTTGGAATAGTCCGACAGGATCTTCAGGACCTTGAGAACGTCTTCCCGGGAGGAAAACAGGATGGTGTTGTCCTTCAGGAACGGCTCCATTCCGGGGATCTTGGACGCGTCCAGGGCCAGCTTGATCAGGGTATTCTTCATGACCTGCGCGGTGCCGCCTTCCTGGCGGACTTTGCGGCGCAGCCCCTGGAGATCCGCAACGCTCAGGCCCTTGAAGTCCGCGAGCACGACGCCCCGGGACCCCTCGAGGGCTTTGGTCAGACTTTCGACCGCTTGTACTTTTTCCGGTTTCGGCATATTGACCTTCCTTGTCCCGTCAGGCTGACAGCTTTTTGAAGTCCACCTTGACGGCGGGACTCATCGTGGAGGTCATCACCATGGTGGCGATGAAATCCCCCTTCAGGTCCGCGGGGCGGTTCTTCAAAAGCACTTTGTGCACCGCGTGCGCGTTGTCGATCAGCTCCTGGTCCCCCAGGGACTTGCGGCCGATCACGACATGCACGTTGCCGGTCTTGTCCGCGCGCACTTCCACTTTACCGGCCTTGGACTCCTTGACGACGCGCGCGATATCCAGGGTCACGGTTCCCGTTTTCGGGTTGGGCATGAGTTTCTTGCGCCCCAGGATGGGTGCGATTTTTCCCAGACTCTTCATCATGTCCGGAGTCGCGACGCAAGCCTCGAAATCCAGCCAGCCCTTGGAAATTTTCTCCACGAATTCGTCCGTACCCACGTATTCCGCGCCGGCCTGCCGGGCTTCCTCGGCTTTTTCACCCGTGGCAAACACGAGCACGCGGATCTTGCGTCCCGTGGAATGCGGCAGGACCACCACGTCGCGGATGTTGTGTTTCTGCTTGATGTCCAGGTGGTAGCTGATATCGATGGATTCGTCGAACTTGGCGGTCGCGAGCTGTTTGACGAGCTTGCAGGCCTCTTCCAGGGAATAGGCCTTCTGCAGGTCGTTCTTCTCGATCATGCCCAGGTACCGGCGTCCGCCCTTGTAGGCGATCCTGTTTTTGACCAGTGTCTTCATGTCAGTCCTCCACCTCGACGCCCATGTTGCGCGCGGTGCCCGCAATGATCCGGGCGGCGGCTTCGACGTCGTTGGCGTTGAGGTCCTGCATTTTCAGCTCGGCGATCTTCTTCAGCTGCGCCCGGGTGATCTTGCCGACCTTGGTCTTGTTGGGAATGCCGGACCCTTTCTCGATCCCGAGCTCTTTCAGGATCAGGTTCGAGGCGGGGGGCGTTTTCGTGATGAACGTGAACGAGCGGTCCTCGTAAATGGTGATCACGACCGGGATCACGAAACCGGTCTTGTCCTTGGTGGCCTCGTTAAACTGTTTGCAGAATTCCATCAGCGGGATGCCGTGAGGCCCGAGCGCCGTACCGACCGGGGGCGCGGGGTTTGCGGATCCCGCGGGGATCTGTAGTTTAACGACCGCCTTGAGCTTCTTCCCTTTCGGTGCTGCCATGGTGGTCTCCTACACAATTCACCCGTCAGATTTTATGAACCTGGTTATACTCCAGTTCGACCGGCGTGAGGCGTCCGAAAATCTCCACGCGCACGGTCAGGGTGTTTTTGTCGTTGTGGATCTCCTGCACTTCGCCCTCGAAATCCCGGAACGGCCCTTCGGCGATCTTGACCTTCTCGCCCACGTTGTATCCGCTTTCGAGTTTCGAGACGTTCATGCGGATCTCGCCGGTCTTCTCGAATATCGATTTCACGTCGTCATACGCCAAGGGAGCCGGTCTTTTGTTGCCGCCGCCCGCCGACAGGAACATCCCGACCCCGGTCACGCCCTTGATCTCCGCGTAAACCTGTTTCCAGATCTGGTCGTCCTCGGGGAGATCCAGTTCCGCCAGGATGTAACCGGGATACAGGTGGCGCTTCTTGGTCACTTTTTTATTCTTTTTTTCGACAACGTATTCTTCTTCGGGAACGCGCACGTCCTGAAGAATGTCCTTCAGGATGCCGCCGTGCTTTTTTCCCAGGAGCCCGGTCATGGCCCGTCTTTCGTACCCGGTGAACACCTGGATCACAAACCAGCCGCGCGCCATATTACCGCACCAATCCCACGACGATGAGGTTCAGGACGTAATCGACCGCGCTCAGGAAAAGCGAAAACGTAACGATAAAAATGATGGTGACAACGGCCGAATTCAGCGCGTCTTCCTTGGAGGGCCAGGAGACCTTCAACAGTTCCTGATAACTTTCCCGGATGAACTGCCGCTTCAGGAACGCAAAAACCGCGACCGTGACAGCCAACGCGCCGAGAATGGCCCACTCGATCCATCTTCCCATGAAACGCTCTCCCGATTACAGTCATCTCAGGCCAGGAGGGACTTGAACCCCCAGCCAACGGTTTTGGAGACCGCTACTCTACCAATTGAGCTACTGGCCTACTTTAGGATTCAGGGACCAGGATTAAGGATCCAGTAAAAAAAATATTTTTTACTAAAACCTAGCCCCTAAATCCTAGATCCTACTTCACTTCCTTATGAACGGTATGCTTTTTGCAGCGGGAGCAGTATTTCTTGATGGACAGCTTCACGCGCTGCTGGACCATTTCCTTGGTTTTGTTGGTGGTGTAATTGCGTTCGCCGCAGGTTTCACATTCAAGGGTCACGATCTGCATACCTGACTCCAATTCGTTATGAAAAAGAAAGTTACGGCTGAGCCCACAGGCGGGATTGAACCGCCGACCTCCTCCTTACCATGGAGGCGCTCTACCAACTGAGCTATATGGGCGTTAGTAGTAGCGTTGTAGATTATAACTGGCTGGACATGAAATTGTCAAAATAATGGAGGGTTTAAAAGAGGGTTTTTAGGGTGTCGAAATACCCCGGGAAAGACTTGGAAACGCACTCCGGGTCAGCGATCGCGATACCCGGCACTTTCAGCCCCGCAACGGTAAAAGCCATGGCGATCCGATGGTCGTTGTAAGTCTCAATCAGGGCATCATGATAACCGGTTTTCGGGAAAATCTCCAGCCCGTCCGGATATTCCCGGGCTTCGCCACCCATGCGCCCGATCTCAGCGGCCAGCGCGGCGATCCGGTCGCTTTCCTTGATCCGGAGGTTGGGCACGTTCCGGATCCGGGTGGGCCCTTCCGCAAACAGGGCCGTCACGGCCAGCGTGGGCACCATGTCCGGCATGGCGTTCAGGTCGATATCTATGCCCCGCAACCGCGCGTCCGACTCCAGAACGACCGAATCCGGGCTGTAACGGACGCGGCAACCCATCTGAGCCAGGACTTCCGCAAACCGGCTATCGCCCTGGATGGACGATGAACCGATGCCGCGGATCCTGGCCTCCCCGCCCAAAACGGCCGCCGCCGCCAGAAAATACGAGGCGCTGGAGGCGTCCGGCTCAACGGCGTAAGATCCCGGGCTCCTGTACCGGACCGGGGCCACCCGGAATTCGGAACCCGACTGTTCGCAGGGCACCCCGAACAAAGCCATCATGGACCTGGTCATCCGGAGATAGGGTTCCGAAGCGATCTCCCCCTCCACCTTCAAAACAACGCCGGACCGGCTGCAGGGTGACGCCATCAGAATGGATGAAATATACTGGCTGGAATTACGGCCCGGGATCGAGCATTCGCCGCCGGGCAGACCGTCCGCCCGGATCCGGACCGGCGGGCAACCGTTCTGCCCCAGAACCTGAGCGCGGCAGCCCAGTGTGTTCAGCGCATCCACCAGGTCCGCTATGGGCCGCTGTCTCATCCGTTCGTCCCCGTCCAGGATGAATTCCCCCCGGCCCAGAGCCAGATAAGACGCGAGAAACCTCATGGCCGTGCCCGCATTGCCCACAAAAATAGTCCTGGGGCCCTCGGGCGGGCGGCCGCCGGTCACCGTACAACGGCTCTCGGGTTCGTCTGAAACGATTTTCAACCCCAGGTCCCTCAGGGCCCGGGTCATATGACGGGTATCGTCGGAGAAAAGAAAATTGGTCAGGACGGTCTCGCCTTCGGAAAGGGCGGCCAGAAGAACGGCCCGGTTGGACAGGCTCTTGGAACCGGGAAGCCGAAGGTCCCAACGGATCCCGCCGGTCGGCGCGGTTTTTACGGCGAATGCTCCTGTCATGGGCGGCTCATTTCCGGCCGGGCCCGGTTACGCCCTCTTCCGATACGATCCGGTCCAGGACAACGTCGCGCTCCGTACGCGGCACGGAATCCACCAGCTGGAAGTCGTATGCGACGCCGATCTTGTCCGAAGCGCGCGCCGTTTTGAGAAATGCGTCGTAATAACCCCGGCCGTATCCGATGCGGGAGCCGTCCCGCCCGAAAACCACCCCGGGTACGAACACCTTGTCAATTACCCCCCGGTAAGGAACTCCTGACGGTTCCGGGATGTTGAACGCGCCGGGACGGAACTCCCGGTAAAAATCCTTCACCTGGCAGGGAACGATCTGCCCCCCCGAAAGCCGGGGAAACAGCACCGTGCGGTTGGTCTCGCAGAGATTGGCCGCCAGAGGCAGGAGATCCACCTCGTTGTTGATGGGCACGTAAAACATCAGCACCCTGTCGCCGTTGCGGATCAGGCCCTGCACGTGGTGACGGACCTGGAACGACCGACGCTCCGCGTCCGTCCTGTCCAGGTGTTTGCGCTCCAGGAGAAAATTCCGGCGCAGGGTCTGTTTATCGTCCATGGGGAATCAACCTCCCGGTCTCGGGCATTACCGGCTATCGGGCCGGGGCGCTGGAAGACGGAACGGATCTGGCCTTGGCGTTCAGTTCCTTCACCGCTGCGCTGATGACGCTTTTCTGGTTCTGGGACACTCTCCCCTGCATGAGAAGCAGGGCGTTGATGGAACTGCGGGAGTTGTGCCGGACAATGGAGTCAACCAGCTGGCGCACCACCCGGGAATCCGTCTTGGTGGACACGGTGGTGGTGTATTCGTTCAGGCTGTCCAGCCCTTTTTTCGACGGCACGATATCTCCCAGCGCCGCGAGAATGCAGACAATGGAAATGGGATCTTTCGTATCACGCAAAAAGGACGCCAGCATGCCCGTGTCCGCGTCGGAGCCGATTTTTCCCAGAACAAGAACGCCCATGTTGAACAGGTGCCGGCTGTCCGCGGTGACCTGGGCCCTCCCCAGGTTGGCGGACGGGTTGGCGGACGCGATGATGCCGATCACGCGGGGCTTGGCGGACACGATTTTCATCATCCCCACCCGTTTCAGGGCCCCGAACACCATTTCCGCGTCGCTGTTGTCCAGGGCGTTGGTCACGGCTTCCACGTCGTCGATCTCCGCGAAAACGGAATCGAATTTGCCCTCGTGGGGATAGTTCCGGATCTCGTAGGAAAACGACGGAACGGAGGCGAGAATAACGACGAGAAAGGAAACCAGGATTTTAACCATAACTGTCCTCCCCAATTTGAAAATCAGAAACCGTCCGATTCCAGGCGCGGAGTCAGGTACACCGGTTTCTCCAGCATGAGCGAGAAACCGGACAGGTCCCCGTCCGCCAGAAGAAACGTCATGGCGCTCGCGTACGAGTAGCCGTCCTGGAACGCTTCGATCACGGTCTTGCCGTGCGCGTAGCGGTCTCCGTCTATCTTTTTATTGAACTCCATTTTGCTGTCCGGGTTCTGGAGGATCTTCCGGTCCCGGCGGCTGTCGGACAGAAGCGCCAGGAACTTCTTGGAGAATTCGTCAAAAATGTCCTTGGCTTCCTTGCGCATGGTGCGGGACAGCTGGCTGCGCTGGAGAGAAAACTGGTTGGACCGGGCGCTGCGCTCCTGGATGGTCATGTAGGCGTCCTCGTCCAGCTTGCGGAGCTCCTTGATGATCTTCAGGTATTCATTTGATTTTTCGAACAGGGTGCTGATGCGGTAATAGATGTCCGTCAGTTCGGCCTTCATGTCCACGCGTTTGCCGTCCGAAAACGTCACGGTGATCGTGGCCTTGTTGGAGGTGAACAGGAAAGAAAACTCCTTGTCGAAGAAATCCGTCAGGGCGTAGGTCAGAAACACCTTGTCCTTGACGGGAAAATACGCCCGGGTGTCCTTTTTCTCGAAATAACCGGCCAGGATCTCGTGGAACAGGACGTTCTCCTCGATGATGCGCAAACCCCTGCGGATGGGATCGTTCTCGTCCGGCTCGTCCCGCTTCTCGGGACGCTTGGGAATTTTCCTGGATTCGGCCTTCTTGCGTTCCTCCGCCTCCTTGCGCGACTCGACGGCCAATTCCTCTTTCCAGCGGTTGGTGTAAAAACCGATGGCGTCCTCGTCCCGGAGACCGATGAATTCCCGCAGCGGCGTTCTGCGGCCCCGGTCTTCCTGCCGGTAAAAGTACTCCATCAGGGAAAAGAGCCGGGGATAAAACCGTCCAAAGATGAAATCGATGTTTTCGTTGAGCCGCCGCAGGTTGTCCCGGACCATGTCCGGGGACAGCTTCCGGAGGTCGCGCTCGATGTCCAGAGCCCTCTCCATCCCGCTCCGGAGAGACAGCGCGTGCGGCTGGATCACGTACAGGGACCGGAACAATTCCTTGAGCAGACGCCGGGAATCGGGGGTGATTTCCGCCTGCTGCTTGAGCGCGGAGAGCCGGGAAAACAGTTCGTCAGAAAACAGGTTGTCAAACCGGTAAATCAGCTCGAAATAATAGGGAAACACCACGTCCACCAGAAACTGCTTCTTGATTTCATGGCCCACGATCTTGTCCTGGTACAGGATGGAGGACAGGATCATGCGCGTGGACAGCAGCGCGTTCTGGTACTGCATGAGCAGCATGTCCTTGAAACCCGAACGCAGGTCGCGGCCGCTGGCGGTCAGGACTCCGGACAGAAAACAGCCGATGCGGGATGAAAACACGCCGATCCAGACGTTGAACGGGTTGCGGCTCCGGGCTTCGGGGGACAGGTCCAGTCTTTTCCTCTTGCGCTTCTGCTTTTTGGCCTGCCGCACTTCTTCGTAGGTGATTT